>JAUZRY010000092.1 GCA_030949995.1 Ardenticatenia bacterium | reverse complement strand
GTTTGTGGGTGGGCAGTTTGTGCTCCCGGTGGCCTTTGCCGTGATGGGCTTGCTCGTCTCAGCAGAAGAAAAGGAGTGAGGGACGTCGGAGGGACAATGTCCACCGTGCTCAAGAAGCTGGCAAACCGATTCCAAATCCATGCAAAGCTGGGAAGCGGCGGCTTCGGGGTGGTCTACCGGGCCCGCGATGAGCTCTTGGGACGCGAAGTGGCCATCAAAGTGTTGTTATCCCACATGCGGACCTCGGAGTACATCAGGCGTTTCGAGCGCGAAGCCCGGGCCATGGCGTCGCTCAACCACCCTTCCATCGTCCACGTGTACGATTACCAGGAGGACGACGATGTGGGCCCCCTGCTCATCATGGAGTACTTGCGGGGCAAGACCTTCCAGGCTTACTTGGACGAGCACAAGAAGCTTCCCCTCGAGGAGGTCGTGCGCCTGCTGACGCCTGTGGCCGAGGCGCTCGACTACATTCACGCCCGCCACATGGTTCACCGGGATATCAAGCCCAACAACATCTTCTTGGAGCCCCCTCAGCCCCCGAAGCCCGGCAGGGTGGTGCTGGGAGACTTTGGGTTAGTGCGCGTGCTCAACTCCGAGGAGACACAAACCTTCCACTTCATGGGAACTCCCCTCTACATGGCTCCAGAACAAATTCTCCGACCTCAGGATGTGGGACCGGCCTCGGACATTTACGCCTTGGGCATCGTCGCCTACTTGATGCTCGCAGGGGCCCCCCCTTTTTCCGGAGAGATCTCCGAGATCCTGAGAGCCCACCAGTACCAATCTCCTCCACGTCCCCCAGATATGCCCATCCAGGTCTTCCGGGTGTTGGAGCGGGCTCTCGACAAGGAGCCGGAGGGACGCTATTCCTCTGCCAGCGCCTTCATCCAAGCGCTCTCCGTGCTGGTGACGCCCCACAGGGGCCCTACCACCGCCCCCCCTGTGTTGACAGATGCCCTGCAGAGGCTGCGCTTGCTCTACCGGATGCAAGACCCCACCTTGTTCGAGCGGGCCATCGCGTACCTGGAGATGCTGGAAATAGATGGAAGGCCCTACGAGGACGTGCTTCCCATTGATAAGTCATCCACCACCATCGGGCGAGACGATTCGTTGGTCGACTTGTGGATAAACCACCCGAAAATTTCGCGACGACACTGTCGCCTGGAGCTTCGGCCTGATGGCGCTTTCGTCCTCATCGACTTGGGATCAACCAACGGCACGTTTGTGAACGGGCAGCGTGTGACTTTCCAACCGGCCGTCTTGCGGCACGGGGACATTCTGTCGCTGGGCTCTATCACGATGCGCGTTCACATTCGGTCTGCCTTGGAAGCTCTCCACTATCAACAATGGCAGAGGAAAAAGACCATTGTGGGAGAACGGCTGCTTCGCGACCTTCACGAGGAATACCGCGCTTGGGGGCCACAGACGCTCTTCGAACAGGCCATCGCCTTTTTCGAGATCCTCGCCCCCCCAACGCCGCCAACGCACCCCAGCGTCTTTCCCGTGATCCAGCCTGTCGCCCTCATTGGACGAAATCGCAAGAAGGTGGACGTGTGGATATTGCACGTGGAAGTCTCCAAAGTGCACTGTTCGCTTGTGAGACAGGAAGACCACTTCGCCATTGTGGACAAAGGCTCCACAAACGGCACCTTCGTCAACGAACAACCAGTGGAGTCGGAACCGGTGCCGATCAACCACGGCGACATCGTGAGATTAGGCCAAAAGGTCAAACTCAGGTTCTACCGGCGCGATGCCTTCCCGGACGCGGCCGACTTCCCCAGAGTGGAGATGTCCACCCCCCACTTGCCCAGAACAACGTGGCGTGTTCTTGAGGACGATGACGCCGATGACGATGGTCCCACTGTGCCCTTTGGATGAGCACAAAACGGAACCGGTAAAAGAAGAACAGGGAAAGAGGAGACAATGGGCCGTCGAGTGTTGAGCACACAGGAAGCCCGGGAATCTGTGGAGAAGCTAGTCCAGATCATCGAGCAAGACCTGATGCGGGACGTGGAACGCCTGAGGCGCTTGGGGGAAAAACTGGCCTCGCAGGAGGTCTGGGTGGGAGGCCAAGCGAGCCAGCTCATCCGCACGTGGGAACAAACCAGCATGGAGTTGTCCGAAGCACACCGTGCAGCCCTTGATTTGGCCCGCAATGCTCGAAGGATCAACGAAGCGATCTGGGAGGCGGATCAAAGTGGGCAGCAAGGTATAAGTTCCCCTGCTGGAGGAACAGGTCAGCGGAGCCTCCCCTCCGGCTCGTTCGATCAAGGTGGGCAAGGTGGACGCTCACGTGCAACCGGTCCAATGTCGTTTGAAAGCACAGCAAAGTATGCCACCCGAGAAAGCTCACCAGAGACATCAACACGGGCACCGAGCAACTTGTCAGACGAAAGCACAACATCCACAGAACGCACAGAAGGCTATGAGGACAGACTGTGGAGATACAGCCGCAATATTGCTTTCAGTTCATTACAGGCAGGATGGAGTATTCTGGCAACAACCAAAGGGGATGTTCGCAGAGACCTGCGAACATATGGTCAAATAATCAATGCAGTAACCGGCAATAGTCGTGGCGGTTGGGTCAAACGAATGGGAAGAATCGCCGACATCATCCCAGCCCGGGATGCACGCAAGGCATATTTTGGAATGAGCCCCGAGACTATGAAACGTTTCACGAGCGGGTCTTTGGGAGTTCTTGTAGATACAGGCATTGAATTTGCAGCTGGTGAGGATTACTCGACTCGAGGGCTTGTTGTCGCCGGTACTGTGGCGTTGGGCACAGCAATGCTGACCCGTGCTGTGCCAGGGGTGGGCACAGCACTCCTCGTCAACGACCTCGTTCAAGTTGCGGGAAATACGACAGTGATGATGTTGGATGCTACGGGACAAAAAGAGTTGGCACGCAAAACCGAGAAAGTGTTGGAGGCAATTGACACAAATAGACACATACGCCAAGGCGCAGAGTTCGTCGTAGATAAGTCCGCAGAACTGTTCAAGAAATCCAAAAACATTCTCAAATTAGGGAACATGTTCATGAAATAAAAGGAGAGAGGCGTGCCAGCATTACAATTTACTGTTAGCAATGAAGAGCTCTTCTTCCTCATTCTACTCCTCCAATTACAGGTGGTTCCTGGCTTCGAGCTTGAGGAGTTCCGTGGGCTCAACGAGCGCGAGCTTGAATTGATCATAGACACGGCAGAGCGATCGCTACGGGCAAAGGGGTACATCCGGGGGACGGAGAAAGGAGTAGAAGTTGACCCTGCAGTTGTTACCTTAGTAGGTGCATGTAGCGTTGCAGACATTTCCTTCATAGTTACGTGCACCCACAACGATGGGAACACGGAAGAACGGTATTATCACATCCACCTCGAATCAGACATCATTGTCGAACACAGCTTCCCAGACCCTGATCTCCACACATTTACGGAGCTTGAAAATACGCATCAAGTTGCAACAAAGATATGTGCAATCCTTGGGATAGATAATCAAAAGGCGCCACATTGCCCGCCGGGAAGGGTGACTGAGTCCATTATAGACAAAGCCAAAGAAATCGTCAGGGCAGGAGGTTCAACTCATGAACTCCTCCTCCAAGCAGGAGTACCGGAAAGAACAGCCCATGAGCTGTCCACAACAATCGCTCATCCCATTGCCAATGGTGCCCTCGTCAGAATTGATCATTCAACAGAGGAGGTTCATGGCTTTGCTACACTAGAAGGCCCAAACGGCCTCTGGAAACTAACAAGGGAAGGCGAACTTGATAATGAACATGGCAACAGCGAGTCGTACATCCAAGTCACACCTATATCCGGAATGCAGCTAAAGAACGAAGTGTTCAAGGCTGTATTATCATAGTTATATAAACATAGACACAAGGCCCAGGTTGTACAAAGCGCATTATATCTGGGGAAAGAAGCAGGTGGCTTATGAAGCCGACTTACCAGTTTCCCACGTTTGCCCGCTCTCCACGCCTGCGCGCACGGCTGAGCTTGGGCACATTCGAAGTCCATGACCCCCCCAAGGCACCAAACAAGCCCCAATTCCAGAACATGCTGGCCTCAGCCATTCCCATCGGGGTCACAGTGCTCGTCATGGTCGTTGTGGGGCTGGTCTTCGGCATGGGGTCCTTCCTCCTCTTCTCAGTGCCCATGATGTTGGCCACCATTGGTGGCACGTGGTACGTGTACCGCCTCCAACAGCGCGAGTACGAGCGGGCCATTCGGGAACGGGAATATGTCTACACTGGGTACTTGCGCCAGAAGGCCGACGAGCTGAACAAGATGGTGCGCCATGCCGCAGATGTCTGGCAGCGCCAACACCCTCGCCCGGAGGAATGTTTCGAGATTGTCGCCTTTCGGAAGCGCGACCTGTGGGCCCGGCGGCCGGAGGACGACGACTTTCTCGCAGTGCGCGTGGGGCTCTGTTCCCGCCCTCTGCCCGTGGAGTTCAAGTTGCCCGAAATCAAACCGTTTGAACCGGATCCCTTGGTCGAACAAGCCCACGCCTTGGTGAGCCAGTATGCCACGGTTGACCAGGTGCCGGCGTGGCTTGACATTCGCCGCGGGGAAGTGATCGGCCTCGCCGGCCCCCGTGATGGCGTGATGAACCTGATCCGCGCCATCGTGCTCCACGTGGCCACCCACCATGCCCCCAGCGAGGCCAAAATCGGCGCCCTGTTCGCCAAGCAGTCGTATGGCGATTGGGCGTGGATGCGTTGGTTGCCCCACACGTGGGATGACCGGCGCGAACACCGCTTCCTGGCGCGGATTGACCAAACGGACGTCGAGGGGCAGAGTGACTTGACCGGCCCGTCCCAAGAGTCACAAAAGTTCCTCAACAGAATCGAAGCGCTGCTCTCGGAACGAGAACGATGGCAGCGAGAACAACGGAAGGAGGATGTCGCCTGGAGCCCGATTCTCCTCTTCTTCGACGTGGAGCACCCTGACACAGTGTCCCCAATAGTCACTCGGCTCATGGAGGAAGGTCCTCAGTACGGCATCTATCCCTTCTTCATCGCCCCGCGCGTCAAACTCCTCCCCCATGTCTGTCAGCTCATCGTGCGCGTGCCCTACGTCAACGAGCGCGAACCGGCGGCCTTCTGGCTCGTTAACGAGCGCCCCACTCGCTTCACACCTGACCACGTCTCTCTGGAATTTGCCGAGACATTCGCCCGCACCATGGCTCCAATTCGCCAACACCAGGGAGTCGAAGAGGCCCACATTCCCTCATTGGTCACCCTCTTTGAGCTGTTGAACATCCACGACTTGGACGAGTGGCCCTTACAGGAGATGTGGCAACGCACGTGGCAAAGGAGCCCTGATGATCCCCGAGTACCTCGACATTTGGCCACGCCGTTGGGGATTGCCGCGGGCAACGAGCCGCTGGTCATCGACTTGCATGAACGCCAGCACGGCCCCAACGGGCTTGTGGCCGGCATGGTGGGTGCCGGCAAGAGTGAATTACTCCAGACGCTCGTGATCTCCATGGCCCTGCACTACCATCCCCACCGGTTGGCCTTCGTCTTGATTGACTACAAGGGCGGAGGCATGGCTGATCCCTTGAAGGGGTTGCCCCATGTAATCGGGGTCATCACGAATCTTCAGGAGGGCAACTTGGCCGTGCGGGCCATCACGTCGCTGAACGTGGAGTTGCGCCAGCGCCAAGAACTCTTTCACGCCGCTGGTGTGAACCACATTGATGACTACCAGCGCCTCTACAACGAGGGCAAAGTTGAGACCCCTTTGCCCTACTTGGTGGTCATTGTAGACGAGTTTGCCGAGATGAAGACAGAACGCCCTGAAGTCGCCCAAGAGTTCGTGCGCATCGCCCGCTTGGGCCGTGCCCTGGGGTTTCGGCTCATTCTGGCCATGCAGAAGCCGGCCGGCATTGTGGACGGTCAGATCGAGGCCAACACACGCTTCCGGCTCTGCCTGCGTGTGGCCCAGACGGAGGACAGTCAGGCCATGCTGAAGCGGCCTGATGCCGCGTATCTGCAACACATTGGCCGGGCCATCTTTCAGGTGGGAGTCAACGAAATTTTTGAAACTTTTCAGGTCGCGTGGAGCGGGGCGCCGGCCACGGGCATCGACGATCCGACCACTCATCCACTCAGCATTACACACGTTCAGTTGGACGGTTCCCGTCAACTGCTGTACCTCCCCTCCCATCTGCGCCGACGGACAGGGCTGGACGAAGTCACCCAGCTTGAGGCGGCCGTCGCGTTCATCGCCCGAGAAGCTCAACGGCTCGACATCGACCCGCTGCCGGCCTTGTGGCTCGACCCGCTGCCGGCGCGGATTTCCTTGGACCAAGTGCGCCCTGACGGGATGGGCTGGGACGGCCACACGTGGCGCCCTGTGAACCGGTGGCTGGAGCCCATCGTGGGGCTGATGGACATACCCGACAGGCGCGCCCAGCTCCCCTTGGGCCTCCCCTTGGGGACACGAGGGCACACGTTGCTCTGTTCTGCGCCCGGGTACGGGAAGACCACCTTTGTCCAGACATTGGTGGCCTCCTTGGCCCTCGATCACTCGCCAGGGGAAGTGAACATGTATGTGATCGACTTCGGGGGCCGCGCGCTCGGCATGTTGGAATCATTTCCTCACGTGGGCAGCGTCATCTACGGTGACGATGACGAACGAGTACGCCGGCTTGTGCGCCGCCTCACACACGAGTTGAACAGGCGCCAGCAGAAGCTGGGCGAGATCGGCGCTCCTTCTCTTCGTCACTACGTACACCAGACCGGAGAACCTATGCCGGCAATCGTCGTGATCATCGACAACTTCACGGGATTTAACGAGGCGTACCAAGAGGACGAGCGCTTCATGGAACAGGTGCAGGAGCTTGTGCGGGAAGGACGTGGAGCTGGCATCTACTTCGTGTTCACCACGAACAGCGCCATGGAAATGCGGTACAAGATGCGCAGCAACATCGGCGTCAATGTGGCCTTCTACTTGGCCGATCACTCCGAGTACGGCAGCCTGTTGCGCGACACATCCGTGGTGCCACCGCAAGTCCGGGGGCGGGGTGTGATGGACGGCCCTGCCTGCTACGAGTTTCAAACCACCCTGCCCGTGTGGCAATTCCACACGGCTTCCACCCCGTCCACCGCCGAACCGGTGAGTTCTTCGGCTGACCACACCCCCGTACACGGGGAATCGCCTTCGGAGGACCGAGTTTCTCAGGCCCTGCGCCAATAACTCGGAGAGGCCATGGACGCCGCTTGGGACGGCCCCCGTCCTGTTCCGGTGCACGCTATGCCCGAGATGGTGAGCATGAATGACGTCGTGGATGCAAACATCCTCCTCTCCGACGGTCACCGGCCTCTCATTGTACCCTTGGGACTGGAGTTCGAGGACCTCCACATCGTCCAAGCCAACTTGCAAGAAAGTGGCGGGTTGCTGATCGTAGGCTCAGTTCAGAGCGGAAAGACGATCGCGCTCCAGACGCTCTTGTTGCTCATGACACACATCTACCGCCCAGATGAGCTCCGCCTGTACATTTTCGACGCCGGCTTCGAGGATCTACGGGCATTGGCCGAACATCCGCGTGTCGCCCTGTTTGTGGAGAGCTACACGTGTTCGGAGGAAGCAGCTCCAGAGGCTATTGAGGCCTTGAAAGCAGTGTTGGAAGAACGACGACAACGTTATTATCGAGTTGGAGGTTCCACACCGTTGCCACGCATCGTGATTGTTGTTGAAAACGCCTTTGGCGTGGAAGATGGAATCGCCACTATGCCTGATAAGGATGAACTCGGCGACATCGTAGCCGGAGGACGCCGGTTCGGCTTTCACCTTGTTGTCTCCGCATCTGCCAAGAAGCTCTCATCCCGCGCGTTCAACGGCGTCGTGACAGATTTTCAGAGCTATTTAATCTTGGGCTCCATCGAGGAAAGTGAATTTAGTTTGGGGTTAGAATTGCCGCCCGTCATCAAACGCCAATATCGTCATCTGCCACCAGGAGATGCCCTCGTTTACCGGCGAGGACGCTACCAACACGTGCGTCTGGCCACATGGCTTTTGCCACGGCGAACACATCGCCGAGGTCATCGAGAGTTGGGATCCGTATAGGCTCATTCCGCGCACCCAACATGAGAACGGTATGCCCACGAGCAGAGACGGCGAGGAGAACGGTGACGCCGGCCAGCAGGCCCACCAAGTGTCCCAGCACTTCTCAGATCAGGAGGAAGGGCCGTGAAAGCCCTTGTGACTGTCCACCAACCTGTCGGCGATCCCCAGGATATGGAAGTGCCGATCCACATTCCCGTACGCGAGCTGGTGATATGGATATACTACGGCCTTTACGGGGAGGACTTGGTATCCGCATACGCCACCTTCCAGAGTCCGTGCGTGGAAAGCCTCGCTTGGCTTGGGATATGGCTCGGGAAAAACGAAACGTCGAGGTCGAGCTGCGTGGTCGTGAGACATTGGCGCGCCAGGAATACAAGTGCGGGGACGGCGCTGAAATCATTTTGCCCCGGTTATGAGGGTTCTTCTGAACGAGAAATCAACTCTATACGTTCACGCCCAACCCCGCACATGACCCGCACATGACATCGTAGTTTACCGCACTCTCTATTCCTCACGGCGTACACAGAAGGAAGGAGGGTATCGGCCATGAAGAAGCAGGTTATTTTCGGAGCGGTCGCGGGATTGCTCATCGCTTTGGCCTTTTGGTCGTGGAACTTCGGAAAAGCAAACGCCCAATCCCCTTCACCCAGTGCACCAAAACACCCACGTCTCATTCCCGTCACCACACCCCCCACGCCGACCCCGGACAACTCATCACAGAACCAGAGCCGCCAACAGCAACTCGAGCGCGCGCTATCTGAACGGGCGGAAATGGGCACTCCGCCTCTGCCCTCATCCTCCAGAAAGCGCTTACAGGACTATGGCAGCATTGACGAGAGCAAGGCCAGAGAGGCTGCGTTAGCGCGCATGCGCCTCCAAGTCGAGGCTGGCCGGGCGCCCCTGTGGGCTCAAGGCGCTCAATTGCGCGATGCTATTGTCCTGTACGACGTGAACGGAGAGGTGAGCGCCTATTTGTTTCCCGTGATTCGTCACGGGAAGCCGGCCGGTTATCTTACCGTGTCGGCATTCAATCTCCCTAACCCGGTGCTCGAGTTCGCTGTGGAGGGTTCCCACCCTCTCCAGGATGCCCGCCGTTCGCTCGCCGAACGTGATGTGCAACCCGTTGCCCAACAACGCCCCCTGTACCTAGGGCTGCTCTTCTACGCCTACGAAATCGAATCACAAGGACAACGGAGAAAAGTGTTCGACCTCTACACGAAGAAGATCGTTGAGGTAGAAGAAGAACAAATTGACACACTCGATTTCCCTCAATCCCAACAACAACAAGACCAAGGCCAAAATCGTGAGTCCCAGCAGCGCACAACGCCTCAGACATCTAACACCTTTGCGTACATCAGCGGTGTACCTGATTGGAACCAATTTTGGGGTTCCTATGGATGTTATAGTGGATGCTCGCCTACAGCCGCCATCAATGCACTGGGATATTGGGACAACCGCGGATACGATCGACTTCTTGGAGACCGCTGGCAAGATGCCGTGAACTCCATGCGGGACGACATGAACACAGTTTGTGATCAATATGGAAATGGCTCCACGTCTGTCTCGGATATCTCTCCTGGTATTGTCCAATACACATATGAGCGCGGGTACACGTTTACGTCTGAGCTTCTATGTAACTCCAGCTATTGCTCCGAAAGGCCAACATTTGACCGATATCAACAAGAAATAGATGCTGGAAGGCCAATCATCGTAAACCTAATAAACCCAGATTACTATAACGTTAATCATACAGTTACAGGTGTTGGGTATGATGGCAGCGGCTTTATGATCGTTCACGATAATTGGGAAATCACAGCCAAAGACATCTATCTTCAATACGGCTCTGGATACACCGATCTCTTCTTCAACACCATTGTCCCCCGCGATGCGGTCGTTGACACAACGCCGCCTGAAGGAAGTTACTTGAGTCCCATGGACAAGGAAACTGTAGGCCGCTTCGTCAACCTTCAGGCCTCCGCCTTCGATGATCTGAGCGGGGTGAAAGAAGTCCACTTCACGGCAAAATGGAACGGTCAGTGGCACCTGGTCTACAACGACACCACGTACCCATACGAATACCGGTGGGACTTATGTGCTTCTCAAGTGCCCAATGGAGAAATTGAACTTGGCCTCGACATATATGATAACGCAGGAAATGTCTTTTACCTCCACACCGTTCAACCGAATCCTCGCATAACGAAAAGTGCAGATTGCCAACCCACGACCGCGACATGGAGTGCCAATTATTGGGTCAACAAATTCTTGGCAGGTTATGTCAATTTGTCCCGGCAAGAACCAGGGAACTTTCTCTTTCGGGATTGGGGTGACGGCAGCCCTGACCCCACGATTCCCAACGACGAGTGGAGTGCTCGCTTCGTGCGAACTGTCTACTTTCCTGGGGGAGAGTACCGTTTTCACTGCCAACGCGACGATGGATGCCGTGCGTATCTTGACGGAGAGGAGTTGTTCAGCGCCTGGTGGGATGCCTCGTTCGACGGGAGTGACTGGATCGGCTACGTCTCCCCGGGATATCACGAAGTGAAGGTGGAATACTACGAGAACACAGGACAAGCTCGCCTGGAATTCTGGTGGCAAGGCCCCGGCTTTTTTACCCGAGCCAGAGACGTGTGATCCCAACCAGTGGTGTGCTGAGTATTGGGGGAACCCCGCTCTGGCTGGCGATCCAGCAATTCGGCGCAATGAAGGGGAAACGCTGACCCACATGTGGGATACTGCAGGGCCCGATCCGCTCTTTCCCACAGACAACTTCAGTGCCCGCTTTACCCGTCAGGCTTCCTTGACCTGTGGGACATATCGGTTCTCTATCTTCGCTGATGATGGAGTCCGCTTTTGGCTCGACAATGTGTTGCTGCTCGACGAGTGGCGAGAACAAGTTGCAAGTTACACGGTCGATGTTGATCTCCCGGGTGGAACCTACGCCATGAACGTGGAATACTTCGAAAAGGGCGGAAGTGCCGCTGTCGATGTGACTTGGGAGAAAATTGCGGACTGTGATTCTCGCGTTTCCATTGAGTACACATCCACTCACTACGTACAACCTGGCGAAGTCATCAATCCAGTGGTGCGAGTTCGAGTTGACGCAGGATACCTGGATGCACAACGACAAGATGGGCTTCTCTTTATAGACGGGTGGGACATGGGCGCCAATCTTTGGCAACCGATACGGGGTTTTGTGGATGAGCAGCAGACATATACTTTCGATGCCAACACCGGTGAAGGATTCTCCATGATTGCCCCCAGCGAAGACGGCGTATACGAAAGTGTATGGCGGGTGATAGGTAACGATACTTTTGTCAGTGATCCAGCGACAATACGTGTGATTGTGGACAGCGTGCCACCTACAGTAACTTTTGCGAATTTGTATAATGATCTAAACATCAACAGCAATGTCATTGTGGCCGACACAGACCCTCAAGATAACCAGGGGATCAGCCAGGCCATATTCTTCGTAGGATACGATGACGGCAACGGTGACTGGCAATGGCGTGAGCTTGGATGGGATCTCGATGGAAGTGACGGATGGCTGATGCCTTGGGATGCCACATCCGTCCCGGACCAGAGGGGCATTGCCTTCTACACGCACGTGTGGGATACAGCCGGAAACAGTGCCGGGAATGGCGTGTGGAATGTGACACTTGACCGTGCTCCTCCACAGGTCTTCCTGCAACCACTCGATGCCGTCCAAGAAAGCACCCTTTTCAGCGTCTTCTGGGAGGTCAGTGACGAGACGGCTGGAGCCGGATTTCTGGACTTACAAATTCGCCAAGATGGGGGCGAATGGCAGGATCTAGTGACGAACGTGGACACGACTCAGTACCAAGGGGTCCAAATTGTTGGAGACCTCGGACGTACGTACAGCTTCCGCGCTCGAGCAGTGGATTGGGCCGGAAATCGGAGCTCTTACCCAACAGCTCCTCAAGCAGAAACATTCATCAATACATGTCAAGGAGATGACTACGAATCCGACGATAGTCCAAGCTCAGCCGCGCTCATCCTGCCCTACGAACTCCAATCCCATACATTCTGTGGCACATATGATGAGGATTGGTTCCTTGTCCAAGCACGGGCAGGATATCAGTACATTATCGAGACTGGTGCCCTTAGCGATATAACTGATACCGTGCTTTCGCTCTTTGCAGATGACGGACTCACCCTGCTTGATGAAAACGACGACATCAGCCCTGGAAATTTAGCATCGAGGATCGAGTGGACAGCCAACAGTGACGGCTGGTATTACGTAAGAGCACGTGCCTTCGATGGGAGTGTTGCCGGAAATGCTGTTACATATTCTATCTGGCTCGAGGAATACTCGCCATACTACAAAGTGTATCTGCCTGTTACTACAAAACAATAGGCGGCTCTACTGAAAAAAGGTCACTCGCCACCAATTCGTGGGAAGAGCGAGGTAGAAAATGGCCATTTCGGGCGCTCTCTTCTCTGGCTCTACCCGTATATCGGTATATCGGGCAAAAGTGGGCTCCTTTGCCCTGCTGGATCCATCAAGTCGGGCCTTTTTCAGGGGAGCCATACAGGCATACAGGCTGTAGGGTCATAGAGTCAAATTGTCACGCAGAAGGAGACAGTGGCCCTCCTTTCTCCCCTTGACATTCTCGGTGAACGCATATAATTGAGGTTCGTATGGGGACATACCGGTACATTGTGGGGATCGTCTTATCTTCTCAAGAACCCCTTGCAAGGTGAAAGCACATGGTAGGCACATTTTTCCGGTCGAAACGCTCTCTTGTCGTGGTCGCCGCGGCGCTTTTGGTGATGGGTGTGTTCCAGACCCCTCTACTGATGGCTCGTCCAGCCGGCATCACCGGGGAATCAGAGGGGAGGACGAACACCCATATCGGGCAGCAGGCGGCTTTAGCCTCGAGTGTGAGTATCACCTTTACTTCGGAGGTGAGTGGCAACAATCACGCGGGCCGGCAGGCGGCCGCGGCGCTGAACGACCAGTGGATTACCGACACCCGTTCCGCAGGCTTGATCTGTTTTTATCAGCTCGACTCAATCTTCGCAGGCGGATATTTCACCTACACCGCGGGCACACAGGCTGAAATCACCGGGACCATCGGTCCTTTTTCGGTCTCCATTTCCAACCGCGATATGACCAACATCACCGACGTTAACGACATCGGCCAACTCGGGGGAGATGTGGTCATCAGCTCCTCACTGGGCAAGAGCCTCCAGGACAGCGCCCCCATGCCCGATCCTGATCCTGCGGCCCCAGGGGGCACTCACGGGTGGTATCAAGTGAGCGATGGCTCGGCGTGGGAGTACTGGAACGAGAACAGCGGAGACACGGCCACCCGGAATGGGGTGCTCTTCACGTTCTCGCCCCCGGTGCCGGCCTTTGGGGCCTTTTTCGGCGATCTGGAGACGCGCACTGATGGAGGTGGCACCCCTGCTGAGCTGCGCTACAAAGTGGCTGGCGGCAGTGTCATTACTCAGAGCATTCCCACCTCCACGTCCAATCAGTCCATCTGTGGCAGTGGCGTGCCAGGATGTGGCAATCAGACCACCCGATGGATTGGGCTGCGCGGGACAGGTGGCACGGTGATCGAGTGGGTTCTGGTCATTGTGGGGGACAACAATCAGGTGACCGGGGGAAACACCGAACACATCAGTTGGGTTGGGGCCACGGTGGCCACCTCACCATCGGGCGGAGGCACCTGTGAGCCCGGCACGCCGGCGCCCACTGCGGTCAGGTTGGTCTCCCTGAGTGCGACCACTCCAGGAAGTCCCTACTGGCCTATCACCGTCCTAGCTCTCTCCTTGGCCTTTGGCACTGTGCTCGTCCACAGAATACAGTAGCACAGCACAGGCCTCTTCCTCACCGTTTGGGACGCCTCTCGCCCCGAACACGGGTCACGAAGCGTTCGATGCGGTCGAGTGCCTCTTCCAGCTCGGTCAAGGAGGTGGCGTAGGAGCAGCGCACAAACCCCTCCCCGCTCGGGCCGAAGACGGAGCCCGGAATGACGGCCACACGCTCTTCCATGAGCAGGCGCTCGGCGAACTCCTCGCCCGTTAAGCCTGTGGACTGAATATTGGGGAAGGCGTAGAAAGCTCCTCGAGGCTCAACGGTCGACAAGCCAATATCGTTGAGCCCTCGCACAATGACCTGCCGACGGCGGTCGTAGGCCAGCCGCATGTGCTCCACGACGTGATCGGCCACCTGAAGAGCTTCCAGGGCCGCATATTGGGCAGTGGTGGGGGCGCTCATCACGATGTACTGGTGCACTTTGCGCAATCCGGCAATGAGAGGTGCCGGCCCACAGACGTATCCCAGCCGCCAGCCGGTCATGGCAAAGTCCTTGGAAAACCCGCCCAGCAACAAAGTGCGTTCACGGGCACCGGGAAGGGAGGGGACACAGACGTGCTCCACACCGTAGACCAAGCGGTCGTAAATTTCGTCTGACCAGATGAGCAGATTGTGCGCCTCAGCGAGAGCCACGAGCTCCTCCAGCCGGTCACGTGCCATGACCGCCCCGGTGGGGTTGTTGGGGTACCCGATGAGGATAGCTTTGGTTCGGGGGGGTGAGCTGCTCAGCCACGTGGTCGGCGTGGACTTGAAAATGCTCGCGGGCCCGCGTGGGCACGTACACGGCACGCCCTCCTGCCAGGGCGACCGTGGCCCCGTAGCTCACAAAGCACGGCTCCGGGATGAGGACTTCGTCTCCCGGGTCGAGCAGGGCGGTGGCAGCGAGGTGCAGGGCCTCGCTGACCCCCACGGTGATGAGCACCTCGCGCTCAGGATCATAGTGCACGCCATACCGCCGGGCCAAGTAGGCGCTTATGGCTTCCCGCAGCTCGAAGAGGCCACTGTTGGAGGTGTAGCCGGTGTGTCCGTCACGCAACGAGCGCACGCCGGCCTCCACAATCTCGGGGGGAGTCACGAAGTCGGGCTCCCCAATGCCCAAGGAGATCACGTCGGGCATGGTGGCCAGTATGTCGAAGAAGCGCCTGATGCCACTTGGGGGGATAGTCTTCAGCCGGGTCGCCAGGAAGCGGGCGTAGTCCACGGGCTACTCCTCACAGGGTGAAATCCACGACCGACGAATCTCCCACGTTGAGCCGGCGAAAGCGGCCGCGCACTTCGGCGTTCTTGCCGACGAGTGAGCGCATGAGCATGGTGTCCTCGATGGTTGCCTCTTCATCCACAATGGCATCCCGAATGATCGAATTGCGCACCACACACCCTTCGGCCATGCTCACGTAGGGGCCGATGATGGAGCTCTCCAATATCACCCCGGGAGCAATGTGAACTGGAGGAATAATGAGAGTGTTCGAGGCATGGAGAGATTCGCTCGCCGTTTTGCCCTGTTCTAAGAGGTAGCGATTGGCGTTTAAGAGAGCTTCTGGAGTACCACAGTCCTCCCAGATGCTCACCGGGCGAATCTCCAGCCTCGCGCCCCGGTTCACCATGATCTGGAGGGCGTCGGCCAGGAAGTACTCGCCCTTGGTCTTGATGTTCCGGGCAATGAGCTCATCAATGGCCTCGAAGAGCCCTTGGTAGTCGCGGATGTAGTAGACTCCAATGATGGCCAAATTGGAGATGGGTTTTTCAGGTTTTTCCACAAACTGGTCAATGACCCCCTCTGAGTTCAAAGTCACGATGCCGAACCGACGGGGATCCTCCACTTCCTTCACGTACACGACCCCATCCGAGGTGATGTGGGGCAGTTCGCGCAAGTTGGCGTCGAAGATGGTGTCCGCGAAGATGATGAGCATGGGGTCACGGACGAGCTCCCGGGCCAGAGCGATGGCGTGAGCCTGCCCTTTGAGCTCCGTTTGCTCCACGTAGTGCGCGCGAAAGGTGTAGTGGGTCTCCACGTACTCCCGAATCTGGTCGCCCAAATATCCCACGATGAAGGTAACTTCTTCCAGGCCGGCGTCCTTCAACATGTCGAGGATGTAGCCCAAGATCGTGTTGCCGGCCACTTTCATGAGGGGCTTGGGTTTCGTGTACGTGTGAGGTCGCAGGCGAGTTCCAAAGCCAGCAACAGGGATGACAACGTGCATACCAACACTCCTTATGTCGTGTGCCCACGGGGACTTTCAGATAGACAAACTCATCTCGCCACACCTGCTTATGGTTTGCCGGCCACTGTCAGGATTTTAGGCTTCCGAGTATGCCAAGACGTCGCGTGTTCGTAAGCGTAGGCGACACGTAACAGCGTCGCCTCATCCCACGGCCGACCGATGAACTGGATGCCCACAGGCAAGTCATCGGCAAAGCCACAGGGCACGCTGATGGCCGGCAGGCCGGCCAAATTGACGGAGATGGTGAAAATGTCGGCCAAGTACATCTGGAGCGGGTCGTCCACGCGCTCGCCCAGCTTGAAGGCCGGCACCGGGGAGGTAGGCCCTACGACCACATCTACCGCCTCGAAAGCCCTGTCGAAGTCGGCCTTGATGAGCGTGCGCACTTGTTGTGCTTTCTTGTAGTATTGGTCGTAGTACCCGGCAGAGAGGGCGTAGGTCCCCAGCATGATACGGCGCTTCACTTCGGCTCCAAACCCAACACCCCGCGTGCGGGCGAACAGCTCCCAGATGTCGACCGCCCCGGAGGCCCGAAAACCGTAGGCCACGCCGTCATACCGGGCCAGGTTGGAGGAGGCTTCGGCCGGGGCAATCAGATAATAGACGGGCAGGGCGTAGTCGCTGTGGGGCAAGGTGACATCTTGGACTTCGGCGCCCAAGGCCATCAGCGTCTTCATGGCCTCTTGGAGAGCCACAGCCACGCCCGAATCGAGGCCGGGGTGCTCCAGCCACTCGCGAATCACGCCCAGCCGCAGGCCCCGCACACCCTTCGCCAAACCGGCCGTGTAGCGGGGAACGGCCACGTCAGCCGAGGTGGAATCGCGGGGATCACGGCCAGCAAGCACTTCCAACAGGAGGGCAGCGTCGGCCACGTCTTTGGTCAGCGTGCCCACTTGGTCCAAGGATGAGGCGTAGGCAATCAGGCCGTAGCGACTAATACGGCCGTAGGTGGGCTTCAGCCCCACAATGCCACAGAGGGACGCCGGCTGGCGCACACTGCCGCCCGTGTCGGTGCCCAAGGCTGCCAAGCACTCGTCCGCCGCCACGGCCGCCGCGCTCCCGCCGCTGGAGCCGCCGGGCACGCGCTCCAGGTCCCACGGGTTGTGGGTAGCGAAGAAGGCGGAATTCTCTGTGGAGGAGCCCATGGCAAACTCATCCGTGTTGGTCTTGCCAAGGAGCACAGCGCCGGCCGCTCGCAAGCGCACCACCACGGTGGCGTCGTAGGGGGGGCACATACTGCTCCAGCATGCGGGAACCACATGTGGTGCGCACACCACGGGTGGAGATCACGTCCTTAACGGCCACCGGGAGCCCTAACAGGGGGGCTACTTCCCCCCGTGCACGGGTCTCATCGGCCGCCCTGGCCTGTTCCAGCGCCATCTCCGGCGTCACGGTGAGAAAGGCGCGCACCCGGCCCTCCACCTCCTCGATGCGGGCCAAGCAGGCTTCAGTCAACTCCACAGCAGAGCACTCGCCCCGCTCCAGCAACTCTTTGGCCTCGTGGAGGGTCAACCGGCAGAGATCGTGCATGGGCTGCTCCTCATCATTTCCCGCTTCTGAGAGCTCAGCCCCTGTGCGTCGGAGAAGGGAGGCCGAGCGAAAGGGGCAAGCTTCTCCTAACGCAAATGGGTACACGGCGTCGCAAACGGTGTGCCGTTGTGGTAGCCATTCGCGGCCGCGTAGACGGGCCAGAAGGAGACGTTGAAGACAAACGCCACCACGGGCGACCACTCCGGCTCGACAAACTCGCCTCTGGCTATTCGTACAGCCCGGCATGTGTCGAGGGCGTGCGTCCACCCGACATGAAAGACCACGCCACCTCCCACGTACAAGAACACAAGAGCAACAGTGAACCACAGGTGCTTGTGATTCAAGGAAACTCGGCTCAACACAGATGTGCCCTGTCCGCTCATTCGTGTTCTTCCAGCACCGTGGGCACAACAAAGTAGCCATCACGCGCCTCGGGCGCGTTGGCCAACACGTCTTCCTGGGCAAGTGAGGGGGTCACCCGGTCCTCGCGCATCACGTTGCGCCACTCAATCACCTGGGCTGTCGGCGGGATAGCCTCGGTGTCGAGCTCCTGGAGCCGTGCGGCGTGTTCCAGGATGGCCGACAGTTGCTCGCGAAAGCGCTCTTTCTCCTCAGGCGTTAACGTCAACCGGGCCAGTTGGGCAATGTGGTCCACATCGGCCTTGGAAAGCGCCACGGCGTTCTTCCTCCTCGTGCTGGTCTGCCGGTACGAGGGGGCCACCCACCCGGCCCCACACAGGCCAATTATACAGAAAGTGGCGAAATGGGCGAACGCGCACTCGCACGCGGGGCTGCTCCAACTACCCACATGGGTAGTCTTCTGCGATCGGTGCCCCCTCCCCCTTGACGTTGGCCCGAAGGCGTGATATATTGACTCACACATCTGTGAAATGAGGAACGTGTGCCCATGACACTGTTCTCGGTGCTTTTGGTCCTGGTGCTTCTTTCGCAGCTCCTTGTCATCCTTATTGACAAGGAGCCCATGCGCGTTGGGAGGACCGGAAGCACCTAGCCCACAGCTACCGGCCACACAGAACCCCAAAGAGGCCTCCCAACGCGGGAGGCCTCAATGTTTTGAGGGCAAAGGCGCCTGCTTCGCCCACATAGGGCGCAAGCGGGCGCTGTGCGTTTGGAGGGTACGGACCGGCAGGTGTTTAGGAAAGGGGGATACATCTATGGAGCTAACAGGAGCCGAGATCCTGTGGGAATGTCTCCTGCGCGAGGGCGTCGAGGTGGTCTTCGGCTATCCCGGTGGCGCCATTCTGCCCACCTATGATGCCATGAACTTCTACCCCGTGCGCCACGTCCTGGTGCGCCACGAGCAGGGCGCGGTTCACGCCGCCGACGGCTACGCCCGCGCGAGCGGACGTGTGGGCGTGGCCATAGCCACCAGTGGTCCAGGGGCGACCAACATGGTCACCGGGATTGCCACAGCCATGATGGACTCCTCACCCATCGTCTGCATCACCGGCCAAGTGCCCACAGCGGCCATCGGGTCGGACGCCTTCCAGGAAACCGATGTCACCGGCATCACGCTCCCCATCACCAAGCACAACTACTTGGTCACCGACGTGCACGACCTTGCCCGTGTGGTCAAAGAAGCCTTCTACATTGCCCGCAGCGGCCGTCAGGGCCCCGTGTTGATCGATCTTCCGAAGGACGTGCAGATCGCCCGCACCGAATTCGTCTACCCAGAGGGGCCGGTTGAATTGCCCGGCTACCAGCCTAGAACCGTGATCCCTCCGGAGGACCTGGAGCGCGCTGTGGAGCTGATCAACTCGGCCCGCCGCCCCATCATCCTGGCCGGCCATGGCGTGCTGATGAGCGGAGCGATGCGGGAGCTGCGCGAGTTTGCCGAACGGGGACGCATCCCCGTGGCCCAGACCCTGCTGGGGTTGGGCAACTTCCCCGCCTCTCACCCCCTCTGCTTGGGCATGATGGGCATGCACGGCGAGGCCTTTGTCAACCAGGCCATTCAGGAGGCGGACTTGTTGTTGGCCTTCGGCATGCGCTTCGACGACCGCGTGACCGGCAACGTGAAGACCTACGCCCCCAAGGCCCGCAAGATTCACGTGGACATCGACCCCAGCGAGCTCAACAAGAACGTCCGAGTCGAGGTGGGCATTGTGGGCGACCTCAAGGCCGTCCTGCTGGAGCTGCTCCCCCACGTGGAGCCGGTGGATCGCTCCGCCTGGCTGGAACAGATTGACGAGTGGCGCGACGACACCCGCAGGCGCGACATTCTGAACTGGGACGGCGGCGGCAAGCTGTGGGGCGCCCACGTGATCCACGACCTCTGGCGCGCTACCGAGGGCAACGCCATCATAGTGACGGATGTGGGCCAGCACCAGATGTGGGAAGCCCAATACTACCGCCACGAACACCCCTTCACCCTCATCACCAGCGGCGGGTTGGGCACCATGGGGTTCGCCCTGCCGGCCGGCATTGGCGCCAAGCTGGCGCGCCCCGACGACGAGGTGTGGGTCGTTGCCGGTGATGGCGGCTTCCAGATGACCCAGGCCGAGTTGGCCACGGCTGTACAGGAACGGGTGTCCATCCGCATCGCCATCATCAACAACGCCTACTTGGGCATGGTGCGCCAATGGCAAGAATTCTTCTACGAAAAGCGCTACGCCGCCACCCCCCTCGTGAACCCCGATTTCTGCAAGCTGGCCGCGGCCTACGACATCCCTGCCTCCGCGTCACCCGGCGGGACGAGGTCATCCCCACCGTGGAGAAGGCCCGCGAAGTGGACGGGCCCGTGTTGATCGACTTCGTCGTGGAGAAGGAGGACATTGTCTACCCCATGGTGCCGGCCGGTGCCGACCTGCACGCCATGATCCGCCGGCCCGTGAGCGAGTACGGCCAGAAGGAGGTGGCCCCATGAAACACATCCTCGTGGCCCGCGTGGAGAACAAGCCCGGCGTGCTCAACCGCGTGGCCAGCCTCTTCCGGCGGCGGGGCTTCAACATCGACAGTCTCACCGTCGGGGAGACTGAAGTCCCGGAGATCTCCCGCATGACTATCGTCGTGGATGCCTCCAGGACCGACGCCACCCGAGTGGTGCACAACTTGTACAAGCTGGTCAACGTGATCGCGGTGGAGGACATCAGCGAGCAGCCCTCCGTAGTGCGTGATTTGGTGCTCCTCAAAGTCAACGCCGACGCCCGCACCCGGCCGGAGATCATCCAACTCACCCAGGTCTTCCGGGGCAAGGTGGTGGATGTAGCACCCGAAAGCTTGATCTTGGAGCTCACCGGCGAAGAGGACAAAATCCGCTCGTTCATTGAGGTCATGCGACCCTTTGGCATTCTGGAGATGGTCCGCACCGGCATCGTCGCCATGACACGGGGAAGCTCCCCCAACGGGCACGCCGTGGCGCGGGGCAACGGGTCCGTCGTGTGACGGCCACCCCCAATCATGGCGCGCACTACCATCCCATATTCTGCAACGAGGAGGACACGCATGGCAACCATTTACTATGACCAGGACGCCGATCCGTCACGCTTGGAGGGGAAACGGGTGGCCGTGTTGGGCTACGGCAGCCAGGGGCACGCCCACGCCCTGAACCTGCGGGACAGCGGGGTGGACGTGGTCGTGGGGCTTCACGAGGGCAGCCGGAGCCGCGCCAAAGCCGAGGCCGACGGCCTGAGCGTCAAGCCCGTGGGCGACGCTGTGGCCGAGGCCGACTTCGTGATGGTCCTCGTGCCCGACACCGTTCAGCCTCAGCTCTACCGGGAGGCCATTGAGCCCAACCTGCGCCCCGGCGCCACCTTGATGTTCGCCCACGGGTTCAACATCCGCTTCGGCCAAATTGCCCCGCCCGACACGGTGGACGTGAGCATGGTGGCGCCCAAGGCCCCAGGCCACCGGGTGCGCGAGCTCTACGTCGAGGGCGTAGGCACGCCAGCCCTGGTGGCTGTCCACCAAGATGTCAGCGGCGAGGCCACGGCTAATGCCCTGGCCTACGCGCGCGCCATTGGTTGCACCCGGGCCGGCGTCATCGAGACCACCTTCGCCGAGGAGACTGAAACCGACCTCTTCGGCGAGCAAGCCGTGCTCTGCGGAGGCGTCTCCGAGCTCATCAAGGCCGGCTTCGAGACGCTGGTGGAAGCCGGTTACCAGCCCGAAATCGCCTACTTCGAGTGCCTCCACGAGCTCAAGCTGATCGTGGACCTCATCTACCAGGGCGGGCTCAGCTACATGCGTTACTCCATCAGCGACACGGCCGAGCACGGCGACTACTTCTCCGGCCCGCGCGTCATCGACGACCACGTGCGACAGGCCATGCGCCAGGTGTTGGCCGAAATCCAAGACGGCACATACGCCCGCACGTGGCTCGAGGAGAACGCCAAAGGGCGCCCGTGGTTCAACAAGCGGCGTGAAGAGGAACGCCGCCATCCCATCGAAGAAGTAGGCCGCACGTTACGCCGGATGATGCCCTGGATCAACCCAAAAGAGGTCGAGTAGGGAACCATGCAACGCCATCAGTCGCCCCGCATCCGCATTGTGGCCACCATCGGCCCGGCAAGTTGGTCGGTGCCCACCCTGTGCCGTATGATCTTGGCCGGCATGGACGTGGCCCGGCTCAACATGTCCCACGGGGACCACACCACCCACCGCCGCATCGCCGGCGCCGTGCGTGAGGCCGCCGCCCAGGCCGGACGGCCGGTCAAGCTCCTGGTGGACCTCCAAGGCGCCAAATTGCGCATCGGCGACGTGGGCGATGGCCTGCCCATGGCGCCAGGAGAGGAGGTGCGGCTGGTGGCCGGCGCGCGCGTTGCCGGCCGGGAACGGGAAATCCCGGTACCCAACGCCGTGCTCGAGCTGGTGCCGGGCGACACCGTGCTCCTGGACGACGGGAAGATCGAGTTGTCCGTTGAGCGTGTGGAACCGCCTCACGCGGTGGTCTGTCGGGTAGTTGTGGGCGGCACGCTCACCTCGTTTAAGGGGATCAATTTGCCCACTCGGGCCGGCCGCTCGTCCGCCAACGGCACGGCCGGCCTGACCCTGAAGGACGAGCGCGACCTGCGGCTGGCCGTGGGGCTGGCCGCCGATTGGGTGGCCCTCTCCTACGTGCGCCACCCCAATGAGATCTTTGCCGTGCGCGCCCTGCTCTCCACCCTGACCATGCACGCCCCCCCACCCCGCCTTATGGCCAAGATCGAGACGCCCGAGGCCGTGCACCACGTGGACGCCATTATCGCGGCGGCCGACGGCATCATGGTGGCACGAGGTGATCTGGGCCTGGAGATGCCGGCCGAGGACGTGCCCCTCATCCAGAAAATGGTCATTCGCCGGTGTAACCGCGCCGGCAAACCGGTGGTCACGGCCACCCAGATGCTGGAGAGCATGTGCCTTCAGCCTCGGCCCACGCGCGCTGAAGTAAGCGATGTGGTCAACGCCATCCTTGACGGCACCGACGGGGTGATGCTCTCGGGGGAAACGGCCACCGGCTCCTACCCGGTCAAGGCCGTGGAAACCATGCGCCGCATCATCGAGCGCGTGGAAGCCGAACAGCGCGCGCCCGTCTTCACCGACCCGAGCCAGTTCGCCCACGCGACGCGCGCCTCCAGGCGCCATCACCTGGACGACTGGCTCACCCGGCCGGCCTGAGCACGCCGGCTGTCAGGACAACGCTTGCGCGAAAGGGGGTGATTCCTCGTGTGCGAGGATGGTCTTAGCGGCCTTCGCCCGAACGAACAGTGGAACGTGGAGGACGGCAACACGAGAAGCTCACGAGGAAAGGAGTACACCTATGGACAACGGAGAAGTTGGTATTGTCAACATCTTCCCGCCACAGGAGACCGTCTCCATCTTCGACACCACCCTGCGCGACGGCGAGCAGTCGCCGGGGGCCACGCTCTACAAGCACGAGAAGCTGGAAATCGCCCGCCAGCTCGCCCGCTTGGGCGTGGACATCATTGAGGCCGGCTTCCCCGCCGCCTCGCCCGGCGATTTGGACGCCGTGGCCGAAATCGCCCGCACCGTGGGCACCCCCGACGGCCCCGTCATCGCCGGCCTTGCACGGGCCAACCGCGGCGACATTGCCAAGGCGTGGGAGGCCGTGCGCCACGCGGCTAAACCCCGCATCCACACCTTCATTGCCACCAGCGACATTCACATGGAACATAAACTGCGCATGACGCGCGAGGAAGTCATCCGGTGTGTGCGCGAGATGGTGGCCTTCGCCCGTTCCTTCTGTGATAACGTGGAGTTCTCCCCAGAGGACGCCGGCCGGAGTGACCCGCGCTTTCTCTACGAAGTGCTAGCAGCCGCGCTTGAATCAGGGGCTACCACGCTCAACATTCCCGACACCGTGGGCTACACGACCCCGTGGGAATTCGGCGAGCTCATTCGCCTCATCATCGAGAACACGCCGGGACTGAAGGACAAAGTCGCCAACGGCGAGGTGATCATCTCCGTCCACACCCACGACGACTTGGGCTTGGCGACCGCTAACGCCTTGGCCGGCGTGCGCAACGGCGCCCGCCAAGTGGAGTGCACCATCAACGGCATCGGCGAGCGGGCCGGCAATTGCTCCCTGGAAGAAGTGGTGATGGCCCTCTACGTGCGCCAGCCTTTCTTCGGCCTGCGCACCAACATTGTCACCACCGAAATCCACCGCACCAGCGACATGGTGAGCCGCTACACCGGCATCCCCGTGCCACCCAACAAGGCCATTGTTGGCGCCAACGCCTTCGCCCACGAGGCCGGCATCCACCAGGACGGCATGCTCAAACACAAGCGCACCTACGAGATCATGGACGCCTCTCTGGTGGGTGTGCCAGAAAGCCGGCTGGTGTTGGGCAAGCATAGCGGCCGACACGCCTTCCGCGTTCGACTGGAACAACTCGGCTACCACCTCTCGCCCGAACAGCTCGACGAGGCCTTCCGCCGTTTCAAGGCACTGGCCGACAAGAAGAAGTACGTGGCCGACGCCGACATTGAAGCCCTCGTGGGCGAGCAGCTCTACCAGCCGGTGGAGACATGGCACCTGGAACAAGTGCAAGTGATCTGCGGGAACAAAAACATCCCCACGGCCACCGTGGTCCTCCGCCGCCACGACGGCGAAGTGCTCAGCGCCACGGGCACGGGCACCGGCCCGGTGGACGCCGCCTACACGGCCATCCGCCAGATCGTCCAGGTGCCCAACCGGCTCATCGAGTACACTGTCCAGAGCGTCACCGAGGGCATTGACGCCGTGGGCGACGTGACCGTGCGCATCGAGGGCGAGGCCGGAGATGAACGGCTCAACCCGCAGACTGGCTCCACCCACCGCATCTACTCTGGCCGCGGCGTCGACACGGATATCATCGTGGCCAGCGCTAAAGCCTACGTCCAGGCCCTCAACCGCCTGATTGCCGCCAAGGAGGAACGACGAGCCTTCGTGGCCATCTCGTGAGCTCACCGACAGCACGCCCATCCTCGGGGAGGACTCTGGCGTCCTCCCCACCCCTTTCGGCTAAGGTGATCCCAAATCGAAAACGAGGTGAAAGCCCATGAGCATGACTCTGGCGGAAAAGATTCTGGCCCACAAAGTCGGCCGCGACGTGGTGCGTCCTGGCGAACTGCTGGAAGTGCCGGTGGACTGGGTGCTTGCCCACGAAGTGACCACGCCGGCGGCCATCAAGATGCTCGAGGCGCGGGACATGGACCGCGTCTGGAACCCGGACCGCGTGGTTGCCGTGCCCGACCACACGGTGCCGGCCAAGGACATCGCCTCGGCGAGGCTCTACCAGCGGCTGCGCGCCTGGGTCCAACGCCATGGCATCAAGCACTGGTATGAGGTGGGTCGGGGCGGCATTGCCCACACCGTCTTCGAGGCCAGCGGGCTCCCCGCGCCGGGGGAGGTTGTCGTCTCCGGCGATTCCCACACGCCCAACGCCGGCGCGCTGGGCACCTTCGCCACCGGCATCGGCTCCACCGACTTGGCGGGGGCCATCTACGCCGGCACCATTTGGCTGCGCGTGCCCGAAACCTTACGCATCGAGCTCAAGGGGCGCCTCGGCCCCGGCGTGTACGCCAAGGACATTATTCTGGAGGTGATCCGGCGCATCGGCGACGACGGCGCGCGCGGCATGGCCATGGAGTGGGGGGGCGAGGGCATGGCCTCTCTCTCCATGGAAGAGCGCTTTACCCTCACCAACATGGCCGTTGAGGCCGGCGGCATGACGGGCATCATCCCGGCCGACGAGACCACCCAGGCGTACCTACGCGAGAAGGAAACCCCAGAGGAACGCTGGCACTGCTTCCAGCCCGACCCGGATGCCCAGTACGCTCAAGTGGTCGAAGTGGATCTCAGCCAGCTCGAACCAGTCGTCGCCTTTCCCAACCGGCCCGGCAACGGCCACCCCATCAGCGAGGCCGTAGGCATCCGCATTGACCAGGCGTATGTGGGCAGTTGCACGAACGGTCGTATCAGCGACTTGCGCGAAGTGGCCCGCATCCTCAGAGGGCGCCAGGTGGCCCCGTGGGTGCGCATGATCATCGTGCCGGCCACCCAAGAAATCTACAAGCAGGCCCTCCGGGAAGGGCTTATCGAGATCTTCGTGGACGCCGGTGCGACGGTCTCCTATCCCTCGTGCGGCGCCTGTTTGGGCATGCACACCGGCGTATTGGGCCCCAACGACGTGTGTATCTCGTCCACCAACCGGAATTTCACCGGTCGCATGGGCCATCCCACGGCGCAGATCTACCTGGCCAGCCCGGCCGTTGTGGCCGCCAGCGCCGTCACCGGCCACATCACGGACCCACGAACCCTGGAACCCATCACGGAGGAGGCCGCATGAAGGTCACAGGTCGCGTGCACGTGTACGCCCGAGACCACATCAACACCGACGAGATCATCCCGGCCCGCTACTTGACCAGCGACGACCCGGCCTACCTCGCCCAACATGTCATGGAGGACTTGGACCCCGACTTTCCCAAGAGTGTCCAGCCGGGCGACATTGTGGTGGCCGGCAAGAACTTCGGCACGGGAAGCAGCCGCGAGCACGCCGTCTGGGCCCTCAAGGCCGCCGGCGTGGAGGTCGTCATCGCGGAAAGTTTCGCCAACATCTTCTACCGGAACGCCATCAACAACGGCTTCCTGATCGTGGAGCTCCCCAACGCCCCCCAACACTTCCAGACAGGCGACCAGGTGGAGGTGGACCTGACGGGGGGCACGCTCACAAACCTGCGCACGGGCCAGGAATTGCACTTCTCCCCCTTGCCCGATTTTGCCATCCAGGTGCGGGAGGCAGGGGGATATCTGGAATACCTGAAAGCCAAGGGGGGCTCCCAGGAGCGGTGATCACGCCGTTCAGGGCATGGAGGACCAAACACGCCAAGGAGGAGAAGGAGGAAATATCATGTGGAAGCACGAAGTCGTTCCAACTGTGGAGAAAGCCGTCGTGTCCGAGGCCAAGAAGGCATCGTCGAACGGCAAGGGGAGCGCGTCCGCGTCTCAGCCTCGCCGCGAGGAGTACGCCTGTCAGATGATCCAAGCCTACTACCGGTGAACACTCGCCATCTGAGCCCTTCTCTCCCCGACGGGGAAACATCCAAGGGGCCCTTGCCCCGTTTCCCCGTAGGGGCATTTTCCCTGCTCACAGGAGACCTCACTCCACTCAGGTGAACGCAGGAGCGGCTTATGGACGCTGAACTCGACGGCCTTTTGCTCGACTTGGACGGCGTGTTGGTCACCGGAGGCCACCCCTTGCCCGGTGTGATCGACGTGCTCGTGACCCTGTTGTCGTCCGGCGTTCCCTTCCGCATCCTGAGCAACACGACATTAGTGCCCCGCCGGCTTATCGTCGAGCGCTTCCGCGCCTTGGGCGTTTCCCTCTCCACGGACATGGTGCTCACGCCCCCGGCCGCGGCCGCCCGGTGGTTACGCGCACAGGGCGCGCAGGCCGTGGCCTTGTTCGTAGCTCCCCCGACGCGCGAGGAGTTCACCGGCCTCCCCCTCGTAGATGAAGGGGTCGAATCGGGCGCCGACTTCGTGGTCGTAGGTGACATGGGCGACGGGTGGACTGCGTCCGCGCTCAACCGTGCCCTCAGGTTGCTCGTTGGCGGCGCCCGCCTCGTGGCCTTGGGGATGGGACGATACTGGAAGGCCCCCGACGGCTTGCGACTCGACACCGGAGCCTACGTTTCGGCCCTGAGCTTCGCCACAGGCCAGGATCCCGTGATCATCGGGAAACCGGCGCCGGCCTTCTTCCGGCTGGCCTTAGAATCGCTCGGGGTTCCCTCAACACGGGTGGCCATGGTGGGCGACGACGTGATCAGCGACGTGGGCGCTGCCCAACAGGTGGGGCTCAAGGGCATTCTCGTGCAAACGGGCAAGTTTCGGCCCGAGGACTTGGAACGGGAAGTGACGCCCGATTGGGTCCTGCCCGATGTCACCCACGTGCTGCCCCTCGTGGGCGTGAAGCCGAGCGCGAACCAATAAGGAGACTCAACCACCACATGTGAGGAGCACATGCCCATGAACGCTACGATCGTCGTGCTGGGAGGAGATGGCATTGGCCCCGAGGTCACCCGGGAGGCCGTGCGTGTCCTGCAGGCGGTAGCTGACGCCTTTGGCCATGAGTTCCACTTTGTGGAACACCTGATCGGCGGATGTGCGATTGACGCTCACGGCACCGCGCTTCCCGACGAAACGCTGGCTGCTTGCCAACAGGCCGACGCCGTGCTCTTGGGTGCCGTGGGCGGCCCCAAGTGGGACGATCCCACCGCTCCCGTGCGCCCGGAACAGGGATTGCTCGGGCTGCGCAAGGCATTGGGCCTCTTCGCCAACCTGCGGCCAGTGACCCTCTTCCCTGCCTTGGTCGACGCCTCGCCCCTCAAGCGTCACATTGTGGAAGGCGTGAACTTGGTCGTCGTGCGCGAGTTGACCGGCGGCATCTACTTCGGCCCTCGCCAGGAGCCCACAGACGGCACAGCCTATGACACCATGCTCTACACGGGGCCCGAGGTGGCCCGTGTGGTGCGCTTGGCCGGGGAGATCGCCCGCCGCCGTCGCCGCCGTGTGACCAGCGTGGACAAGGCCAATGTGTTGGCCTCCTCGCGCCTGTGGCGCCACGTGGTCACCCACATCATGGCCGAGGAGTTCCCCGACGTGCAACTCGAACACCTATTGGTCGACGCGGCCGCCATGCACCTGTTGCGCCGGCCCGCCGACTTCGACGTGATCGTGACCGGGAACATGTTCGGCGACATCCTCACCGATGAAGCCGCTATGCTGGCCGGCTCCTTGGGCATGTTGCCCAGCGCCTCATTGGGCGAGAGTGGCCCCGGCCTCTACGAGCCGGTCCACGGCTCCGCGCCCGACATCGCCGGCCAGGGCATTGCCAACCCGATCGGTGCCATTCTGAGCGCCGCGCTCCTGCTGCGGTACTCGCTCAACTTGGAACAGGAAGCCCGTTGTGTCGAGGAAGCCGTGCGCCAGGCACTGGCCCAAGGGCTGCGCACGGCCGATATCGCCCGCCCAAACGAGACGCCTGTGGCCACGGAGGTGCTGGGGACCCAGGTCGCCGACCTGGTCCCCAGTTCAATTGCCAAGGTGGACCAGTAGACGTGGCTCCGACCCGGCCCGAAGATGCCGGGCATCGTGGCCCATGAGCGGGTTAACCAACAGACACAACGCGAACAGGAGGCACAACCCATGACAACGGTTGAACTGTATGACACGACGCTGCGCGACGGCACTCAGCGGGAAGGCATCTCCCTCTCGGTGGAAGACAAGCTGCGCATCACCCAACTTCTGGACGAGTTAGGCGTCCACTACGTGGAAGGCGGATGGCCGGGCTCAAATCCCAAGGATGCGGAGTACTTCCGCCGCGTCCGGGAGTTGGACTTGCACCACGTTACCGTGTGCGCCTTCAGTTACACCGGGCGCGCCGACGTGGCCCTGGACGAGGACCCCAACTTGCAGGCCCTGTTAGCGGCCGCCACGCCGGTGGTCACAATTGTGGGCAAGACGTGGACCTTGCACGTGCGCGAAGTGTTGCGCGTCACCCGTGAAGACAATCTGCGCATGATCGAAGAGACCGTGCGCTATTTGCGAGATCAGGGGCGCCGGGTCATCTACGATGCCGAACACTTCTTCGACGGGTATCGCGATGATCCTGAGTACGCGCTAGCTACCCTGGAAGCTGCTATCCAAGGCGGCGCGGAGACCGTGGTGCTCTGTGATACCAATGGGGGCTCTATGCCGTGGGACGTGGAGGCAATCACCCGTACCGTGGTGGCCCGCGTGCCCGTGCGGGTGGGCATCCACACCCACAACGACGCGGAACTGGGCGTGGCCAACACCTTGGCAGCCGTGCGGGCCGGTGCCACCCACGTGCAGGGCACCATCAACGGCTACGGCGAACGGGTGGGCAACTGCAACCTCATCTCCACTATCGCCAACCTGAAGCTCAAAATGGGCATTGAATGTGTGCGTGATGACCAGCTCCGCAAGCTGACCGAGATCTCCCGTGTGGTCGCCGAACTGTGCAACTTGCCCCACGACACCCACCAGCCCTACGTGGGCCTCAGCGCCTTCGCCCACAAAGCCGGCCTCCACGCCGATGCCACGGTCAAGTACCGCCACAGCTACCAGCACATCGACCCCGAGCTGGTGGGCAACCGTACCCGCGTGGTGGTCTCGGAGCTCTCGGGCAAGGGCAACATCCTCTACAAAGTGGAGGAATTGGGCTTCGATGATCATCTCTCCAGGGAAGAGGCGCGGGAGGTGGCCCGTCGCATCAAGGAGCTGGAAGCCCAAGGCTTCTCCTTCGAGGCGGCCGAAGCTTCAGCCGCCCTGCTGATCAGGCGCAGCCGGGCCGGGTACCGTCCGCCCTTCGAGCTGATCGACTTCACGGTTATGGTGGAACACAGGGAGGGGCGGGGCGTGTTGGCCGAGGCCACGGTCAAAGTACGGGTGAAGGGCGATGTGGTCCACACGGCCGCCGAGGGGAACGGCCCCGTCAACGCCCTGGACGCGGCCTTGCGCAAGGCCCTGCTGCCCTATTATCCGACACTTGCCGAGTTCAGCTTAAGCGATTATAAAGTACGTATCCTCGACGGGAACACGGGGACGGCCGCCACGACCCGAGTGCTCATCGACACCCGCCGCGGACACGACGTGTGGACGACCGTGGGATGCTCGACCAACATTATCGCAGCCTCGTGGCAGGCGCTGGTGGACAGCATCGAGTACGGCCTGTGGCGCTCAGGCGCGCTCAATGGGCCACACGAGACCACCCTCATCTCAGCAGCCCGCCCACGAGGCGAGCTCGATCGACTGTGAACGCCGGGGACGGTGGCGAAGGTGTCGCACACCCGTGGCGGGCCTTCGCCCCCCGGCTCGTGTCGAGCACGCCCTGTTGACCTTGCCACGCGCACCGCAAGGTGCGTTTTTTTCATCAATGTGGTCCACGTGTGGCCTCTCCGCGTAGAGCCAGGCCAGAAGATGAGGTCACGTTTCGCCGTCAAAACTCGTTACTATGTGCCACGGAGGGTATTATGTCGAGCAAAGCGGAGTACATTTGGATGGACGGCCAACTGCTGCCTTGGGATCAGGCCACCGTTCACGTGATGGCCCACGCCCTGCACTACGGCTCGAGCGTCTTCGAAGGCATCCGCGCCTACCCCACGCCACGAGGCCCGGCCGTGTTGGCCCTGTCGGATCACACCCGCCGGCTTTTCAACTCATGTAAGCTCTACCGCATGGAGATCCCCTACACTGAGGAGGAGATCAACCAGGCGATCTTGGAGACACTGCGGGCCAACAGGCTGCCCTCCGCCTACATCCGGCCGCTGGTCTTCCGGGGCGCCGAGCGGCTCGGGCTGGACCCGCGCGGGTGCCCCGTCCACGTGGTGATCATCACCATCGAGTGGGGGCGCTATTTGGGCAGCGAGGCCATCGAGCACGGGGTGGATGTGATGGTGAGTTCGTGGCGACGCATGGCACCTGACACGTTTCCCGCCATGGCCAAAATCGGCGGCCAATACATCAACTCCCAGCTCATTACCATGGAAGCCCGTGACTTGGGCTTTGCCGAGGGCATTGCCTTGGACGTGTACGGGTACGTGAGCGAGGGCAGCGGGGAAAACATCTTCGTGGTGCTGGACGGGGTGATTTACACCCCGCCGGCTGCCAATTCCATCCTGTTGGGCATCACCCGCAAGCTGGTCATGCAACTTATCGAGGATCACGGGTACCCACTGCGCGAGCAGTCCATTGCCCGCGAGATGCTCTACATCGCCGACGAGCTCTTCTTCACGGGCACAGCGGCCGAGATTACGCCCATTCGTTCCGTGGACGGCCAAAAGGTGGGACGGGGCACGCGCGGCCCCATTACGAAGGCGCTGCAGGAAGACTTCTTCGCCATCGTCGAGGGGCACGCGGAGGACAGGCACGGCTGGCTGACGTATGTGTACCAGGAGGAAACGGCGGAACGGTAGCTGAAAGGGGGGGAGGACACAATGCGCACAAACGGTTCAAACCATCGCCGAATGCGGTCGGACATGATTAAGCGCGGGTTTGAACGAGCTCCTCACCGCGCCCTGCTCAAGGCCACAGGGGTGCGCGACGAGGATTTCGACAAGCCCTTCATCGCCATTGCCAACTCCTACGTGGACATTATCCCCGGACACGTTCACCTCAAGGAGTTCGGCGAAGTGGTGCGCGAGGCCGTGCGCGAGGCCGGAGGGGTCCCCTTCATGTTCAACACCATCGGCGTGGACGACGGGATTGCCATGGGCCACGAGGGCATGAAGTACTCGCTGCCCAGCCGCGAGTTGATCGCCGATGCGGTGGAGACGATGGTGGCTGCCCACCACTTCGACGGCCTCATCTGCATCCCGAATTGCGACAAGATCGTGCCCGGCATGCTCATGGCTGCTGTGCGCCTCGACATTCCCACGATCTTCATCAGTGGTGGCCCCATGGCCGCCGGAAAAAACGCCCAGTGGCCAAGTGGTGGACTTGATCTCCGTCTTTGAGGGCGTGGGGGCGTACAAGTCCGGACGCATTTCCGAACAGGAGCTCAAGGTGCTGGAGGATTACGCCTGCCCCACCTGTGGCTCCTGCTCCGGGATGTTCACGGCCAACTCGATGAACTGCCTGTGTGAGGCGTTGGGACTGGCACTGCCGGGCAACGGCACGATCCTGGCCATTGACCCCAGACGAGAAGAGCTGGCCCGAGAGGCAGCCTTCCAACTCATGCGCCTCATCGAGTGGGAGCTCACGCCCCGGAAGATCGTAACGTCCGAGGCCATCGACAACGCCTTCGCCCTCGACATGGCCATGGGCGGCAGCACGAACACGGTGCTGCACACCATCGCCATCGCCCACGAGGCCGGCATTGCGTACCCTCTGGCACGCCTTAACGAGATCGCCGAACGCACCCCCTGTATCTGTAAAGTCTCGCCCTCCAGCCACTACCACATCGAAGACGTGGACCGGGCCGGAGGGATTTCCGCCATTCTGAACGAGTTGGCCAAACGGCCGGGCATTCTCAACCTCGACCAGCTCACCGTGACGGGCAAGACGCTGGGCGAACATGTGGTGGGTCACGAGAGCCGAGATTGGGACGTCATCCGCCCCATCGACGCCCCCTACAGCGAAACGGGCGGGCTGGCCGTGCTCTTCGGCAACTTGGCCCCAGAAGGCGCTATCGTGAAGACAGCCGGCGTGCTGCCTGAAATGATGGTGCACCGCGGGCCGGCGGTCGTCTTCGAAAGTCACGATGAGGCCAATGCCGGCATCCTCAACGGCCGCGTCAAGCCGGGCGACGTGGTCGTCATCCGGTACGAGGGGCCCCGGGGCGGCCCTGGCATGCAGGAAATGTTGGCCCCCACCAGCAACATCATGGGCATGGGGCTCGGCGACAGCGTGGCCCTCATCACCGACGGGCGCTTCAGCGGCGGCACGCGCGGCGCCTGCATCGGACACGTCTCGCCCGAGGCCGCCGCCGGCGGCCCTATCGCATTGGTGGAAAACGGTGATATCATTTCCATCGACATTCCCAACCGTCGGCTGGAACTGGAAGTGAGTGAGGAGGAGTTAGCGCGCCGTCGGGCGATGTGGAGCCCGCCCCCCATTCGCACCACGAGCAAGTGGTTGCGTCGCTACGCCAGCCTGGTGACCAGTGGCAGCCAAGGGGCAGTGTTGCGCGACGGGTGCTGATCGGAGCGGAACACTCCGCGCGCGGCTACTTTCACCCCCGTGCTGCCGCAGGAGGCAGCACGGGGGCGCACACGCTCGATGGGCTTCTCGTTGGCCACACACGCGTGAACCAGAAGGTATCTGAGCGTGTATTTTGTATGGAGTATTCTCCAACCGCTGTTGAGCACCAGAGGACAGGTGATCCTCGTGTCGGACTTGACCGACGCCGATCTTCGGCGCCTCATGCAAGAGGCATACGGCCACGTCGCCCCCTCGGGGCGAGTGTACCGGGCCTTGTGTGACGCCTTGTTGGCTCCCTCGCCCGCAGGCACGCTTCCCCGCGCACGTGCGGGGGAAGCTGTCCGCTTTGTGCCCTTGGTGGCAATCATGGTGGTTGCCAGTGTGGTGTTGTTCTTCATGCCACGCACTCACCGCCATGTGGCCCTCCTCTACCCTCCTGCCCCTCCCGCCCCTGTGGGCATCGTGACAGCAACAGACCCTCAGCTTGACACTTCAGCTCCGGGGTTTTGGACTCCCCTCCGTTTTGTCGCCGACCTCCGCTAAGCCGAATTCTTGACGAAATCGGCGTTCGCCGTATAATTTTCCGTGCGATTGCGGGCGGGAGTAGCTCAGGGGTAGAGCATCTGCCTTCCAAGCAGAGGGTCGCGGGTTCGAATCTCGTCTC
>JAUZRY010000091.1 GCA_030949995.1 Ardenticatenia bacterium | reverse complement strand
GGTGGGACGGGCGTTTTCTGTTGTTCCCGAAAAGGAGGTGAGAGGCCCTATGACCGAATTGCTCTACCAAGCCGACAGCTACCTGCGCGAGTTTGACGCCACCGTCACCGCTGTCCACGAGGCCGGCGTGGTCCTCGACAGGACGGCCTTTTACCCCGGCGGCGGCGGCCAGCCCCCTGACACCGGGCTCCTCCGCGCGCCGGACGGCACTGCCTACCGTGTGACCGGCCTGCGGCGGGCCAATGGCCAACTCGTCCACCTGATCGAAGGAGAGGAACAGCCGGCCCAAGGCACCATGCTGCACGGCGTGCTCGACTGGGAACGGCGATACCTTCTCATGCGCACGCACACAGCCCTCCACATTCTCTGTGGCGTGATCTGGCGCGATTACGGCGCCCAAGTGACCGGCGCCAACATGGAACCCGGCCGAGGGCGCATGGATTTCGAGTTCGAACGGCTGGAAAAGGCGCTCGTTCAGGACATCGAGGCCAAAATCAACGCCGAGGCTGATGCCGCTCGCCCCGTGCGCGTGCGCTTCCTGCCGCGCGAGGAGGCCTTCCAGATTCCGGACCTGATCCGCACCAAAATCAATCTGTTGCCCCCACACATCCAGGAGGTGCGCATTGTCGAAATCGTGGGGCTCGACCTGCAGGCCGATGGCGGCACCCACGTGGCCAACACGCGTGAGGTAGGCCCCATTCGCATTGTGGGCTACAAGAGCAAGGGGCGCATCAACAAGCGCCTAATGATCGCCCTTGACCAGGAGTGAGCGGTGACGGCCATTCACCCGCCCCGCCCTGACGAAGTGCCCGAACAGCGCGGCCAGCACCACGTGAGCGGCTCCGCTGTGAACATGGAGGAAGTGTGGGAGGTCTACCGCCAACCCGATCACATGTTCGTCTGGCGAATGGACCAACAAGGCATTGAGCATGGTCGGGCAGTACGTCGGCTCGGTCACGCCATTGTACACGGCGGACGGGTGGAACGGCTCCAGCTCCAGCAGCGCACACCAGCCGGACTCCACCGCCAGACGTACACCTTCTACGCCGACGGCGTGCTCCTGACCGATAATCGCGTGCCGGGCCGACATGTGGTCTCCCTCGAGCCCGACACGCTCGTGGTCACACCGTTCGTCAGCCTGCCCGTGCGGCCCGCGCGGACCGAGGCGTGCCCCGTGCTCTGGGTGCGCTGGCCGAGGCTGCTGGCTGAAAGCCCACGTGTCTTGGGGGCACGTTGGCCATGAACCGGCCGTCGGCCGGCTGGCGATCCCGTGTGACCACTGGCGCCTAAACGACCCGTGGGGCACACGCCACAGGGTGTGGGTCACCCCACAGGGCTTGGTTGTCCGGTGGGAACACCCGAGCTGGCAGGCACGCCTGACGGCCCTGTATCACGAGGGATGAGCCCATGAGCGACGACCTTGATCTGCCCCACGATGTTCACTATCTCCTGATCTTCGACGGGGGAAGCAAGGGCAATCCGGGGCGGGGCTATGGCAGTTATGTGCTCGTGCGATGTGATACGGGCCAGCAGAAGTTACGGCGCCTCGAGTTCGGGGAGAATATCACCAACAACGAAGCCGAGTACTGCGCGCTGATCGCAGGCCTCCGCGCCCTGCTGGGGATCATCCGCGCACATGGGAAGGATCCCCGCCGCTATCGGCTGGAGGTGCGCGGGGACAGCCTGTTGGTGGTCAACCAGGTGGCCGGCACCTGGAAGGCCACCGACCCGCGCATGCGCACCTTGCGGGACGAGGCAGTCAACCTGCTGCGCCAGTTCGGCGCCTACCAAATTCGCCATCACGGACGAGAAACAAGCGTGAAGCTACTTGGCCACTGAGACGGCCACCTACCGGGCATGGGTCAGAACACGATGAAGGAGGGTGCTCAATGGGCGTCTTCAAACCGGTTTCACCCCATGTGGATTTCAAAGCCCAGGAAGCCGACGTCCTTGCCTTCTGGAAGGCCAACCACATCTTCGAGAAGAGCGTTGAACAACGCCGGGGGAAGGAGCCTTGGGTCTTCTACGAGGGCCCGCCCACGGCCAACGGCCTGCCCCACATCGGTCACGTACTGACCCGCGTCTACAAGGACATCTTCCCCCGCTACCATACTATGAAAGGGCGCTATGTGCTCCGCAAGGCCGGGTGGGACACCCATGGCCTCCCCGTGGAGATCGAGGTCGAGAAGGAACTAGGCCTCTCCGGCAAGCGGCAGATCGAGGAGTACGGCGTGGCCGAGTTCAACCACCTCTGCCGGGAGTCGGTCTTCCGCTACGTGGAAAAATGGCGCGAGCTGACTGACCGCATCGGCTTCTGGATCGACATGGACCACCCCTACATCACAATGGATACCGCCTACATCGAGACTGTCTGGTGGATCCTCAAGACCTTCTGGGAACGTGATCTCCTCTATCAGGACTACAAGGTCGTCCCCTACTGCCCGCGCTGTGGCACGCCCCTCGCTGACCACGAAGTTGCCCTGGGATACGCCCAGACCGAGGATCCATCCGTCTTCGTCAAGTTCCCGGTGACCGACGAGCCCGGCACCTACTTCCTCGTCTGGACCACAACACCTTGGACATTGCCCGGCAATGTGGCCCTGGCCGTCGGCAGCGATGTAGATTATGTAAAGGTTCGTCAAGGGGACACCACCTACGTGCTCGCCAAAGCGCGCCTGGAAGTGCTCGACGGCGACTATGAGGTCGTCGAGGAGGGTAAGGGCAGGGCCCTTGTGGGCCGGACTTACGCTCCTCTGTTCCGCTTTCTGCCCGTGGAACAGGAGTACGCCTACGTGGTGTCCGCCGACTTCGTCAGCGTCGAAGACGGCACCGGCATCGTCCACATTGCGCCGGCCTTCGGCGCCGAGGACCTGGAGGTGGCCCGGGCATACGGCCTGCCCATCCTGATGACGGTCAACGGGGAGGGCGCTTTCGTCCCCGAAGTGAAACCTTGGGCCGGCCTCTTCGTCAAGGATGCCGACCCCTTGATCACCGAGGAGTTGCGCCGTCGGGGACTCCTCTACAAGGCAGAAACGTATGTCCACACCTATCCCTTCTGCTGGCGCTGCAAGACTCCCTTGCTCTACTACGCCCGCACGTCGTGGTACATCCGCACCACCCGCCACAAGGACGACCTGCTGCGCACCAACCGGGAAATCCGCTGGGTGCCCGAACACATCCGGGAGGGGCGCTTCGGCAACTGGCTGGAGAACAACGTGGACTGGGCCCTGAGCCGCGAGCGCTACTGGGGCACTCCCTTGCCCATCTGGGAATGTGATACCTGCGGCGAACACACCTGCATTGGCTCCTTGCGCGAGTTGGAGGAGCGCACAGGCAAGGACCTCTCAGATTTGGACCTGCACCGCCCCTATGTGGACGTCGTCACGTTTCCCTGTGAGGCGTGTGGGGGCACCATGCGCCGCCTGCCGGAAGTCATTGACGTCTGGTTCGACTCGGGCGCCATGCCCTACGCCCAATGGCACTATCCCTTCGAGAACGAGGAGACGTTCCGGGCCCAGTATCCCGCTGATTTCGTCTGCGAGGCTGTGGACCAGACGCGGGGATGGTTCTACTCCCTCCACGCCATCAGCACCCTGCTCCATACCACGCCGGCCTTCAGGAACTGCGTGGTGTTGGGCCTCGTGCTGGACGAGGAGGGGCGCAAGATGTCCAAGAGCTTGGGCAACGTGGTGGACCCATGGGAGGTACTCAACGCGCACGGCGCCGACGCCGTGCGCTGGTACCTGTTGACCTCAGCTCCCCCCGTGGGCTGAACGGCGCTTCAGTGCCAAGCTGGTGGGTGAGGTGGTGCGCCGCTTTCTGCTCACCCTCTGGAACACTTACGCCTTCTTCGTCACTTACGCTAACATCGAAGGGTGGCGCCCATCCCCATCTGCTGCACCGGTGGCAGAGCGGCCTCCCCTCGACCGTTGGCTGCTGAGCGAGCTCAACGTGTTGGTGGAGCGGGTGGACCGGGAACTGGCTGACTTTAACGCCACGGGCGCGGGGCGGTCCATCGCCACGTTCGTGGACCGACTCTCAAACTGGTACGTCCGGCGCAGTCGCCGGCGCTTCTGGGAAGGGGATCAGGCCGCCTTTGCCACCCTGTACGAGACGCTGGTCACCCTGACGAAGCTCTGGCACCCTACACGCCCTTCCTAGCCGAGGCCATGTGGCAGAACTTGGTGTGCACCGCGAACCCAGAGGCGCCCGAGAGCGTCCACCTGGCCGATTTTCCGGCGCCCGATCGCTCCCTGGTGGACGAGGCGCTCAACGACGCCATGAACGTGGTGCAGAAGGTGGTGCGGCTGGGCCTGGCCGCGCGAAATCGGGCCGGCATCAAGGTGCGCCAGCCCCTAGCCGAGCTGGCCGTGGCCTGCCCACCTGAGGAGCAAGAGCCCCTGCGGACACTGGCCGATCTCATGCTTGACGAACTGAACGTCAAGGCCCTGCGCTTTGTGGACGCAGAGGATGTGCTCGCCTACCGCGTGAAGCTCAACCCGGCCAAATTGGGCCCCCGCCTCGGCGCCAAGCTGAAAGCCGTGCAATCCGCCCTTCAGAACGCAGACCAAGCAGCCCTGGCCCGCGCCCTGCGCGCCGGGGAGCCCATCACCCTGCGCGCGGAGGGCGAGGAGATCACCGTGGCCCCCGACGAGGCAAGCGTGGAGGCGGAAGCCCGACCAGGTTACGCTGTGGCCGTTGAGGGCCCATACGCCGTGGCCGTTGCCACCGAGATCACCGATGAATTGCGGCGCGAGGGCATCGCCCGTGAGCTCGCCCGGCACCTCAACCAGTTGCGCAAGGAAGCCGGCCTCGAGCTGACCGATCGCATCGAGGTCTGGCTGTCCGGCGTGCCTGACAACGTGTTGGCCGAACACGCCGACTACCTGAAGCAAGAGGCCCTAGCCGTGCGCCTGGAGGTGGGCGAAGGCCCGGCCGAGGCCGAGGGGACCGCCCGCAAGTCACTGCGCGTTAACGGTGTGGACATGACGTTGGTCATCCGCAAAGTCGATGGAGGGAGAGAGTAACTTTACAGGACTACCAGGTTGGGTACAATGTATATGTGATGTGCGGGCGCACAGGGGACGGCACAGGGCTGCCAAAGGCCCGCAGCCTGTCCTAGGCCGCCGATCCACTCCACACCAATTGAGGTCTTGCAATTCATGGAAGCTCGAGTACAACGTCCAATGGGTAGAGTGTTGCTCTGGTCGGCGGCTGCCCTCTCGCTCGGAGCCGACCAGGCCACCAAGTGGTGGATACAACAGAACATGCGCCTCTTCGAGTCGAGGCCCCTGGGCGATGTGTTTCCCCTCAACCAACTGGCCATTACATACACGTACAACACCGGCGCAGCGTTCGGCATTCTGGCCAACTACGGCCAACTCTTCGTGGCCGTGGCCGTCATCGTCGTCCTGGGCATCATCTTCTACCAGCACCGTCTGCCCCAGGAACAGCGATGGCTCTTCGTCAGCTTCGGGTTTCAACTGGGCGGGGCCTTGGGTAACTTGGTGGACCGGCTCCGGCTCGGCCACGTCGTGGATTTTATCCACATCTGGAATCTTCCCATTTTCAACCTGGCCGATGTTTCCATTGTAACAGGTACCCTGATGTTGGCCTGGTACCTGTGGCATGAGGAGGATCCCGGCAGTGGCGGACATCCCGAGAAGAGATCTCCCTCCACATCGCGGCCACATAGGCCCCATGGGGTCGTGGAACGGCCAGCCGTGTACGAGGAATGAGCGGGCCTGTGACTTTTGACGTGCCGTCCGAAGCGGCCCAGCACCGGTTGGACCGCTGGCTGGTGGCCCAGTTGCCAGGGGTGAGCCGGTCTCAGCTTCAGAAGTGGATCCGGGAAGGCCGGGTTCTCGTTGACGGCAAGCCCGCTCATAAAGGGGGAATTCGGCTGGAAGGAGGGGAACGAGTGACTGTGCTTCGCCCTCCGCCAGAGCCGGCAACCCCTCGGCCAGAACCCATCCCGCTCGACGTGTTGTACGAGGACGAACACGTCGTTGTGCTGAACAAGCCCGCCGGACTCGTCGTCCACCCGGCCCCGGGCCACCCCTCCGGCACAGTGGTCAACGCACTCTTGGCCAGGTACCCAAGCTTGACCGGAGGTGAGGAACAGGTTCGCCCTGGCATCGTCCATCGCTTGGACAAAGAGACGTCGGGCGTGTTGGTGGTCGCGCGGAACAAGGAGGCACTGGAATTCTACAGGGCCAGTTTCGGCGGCGGGAAACGCGCAAGGAGTACTTGGCGTTGGTCCACGGCCATCCCGACAGCACACGGGGGCTTATCGGCGCTCCCATTGGCCGAGATCCCCGTCACCGCCAGCGGCTCTGGGTGGTGCCCGACGGCCGGCCGGCCACCACGGAGTTCGAGGTGATGGATTCCTTTCCAGGTTACACCCTGTTGTTGGTACGGCCGATCACAGGTCGCACGCACCAAATTCGGGTACACTTAGCCGCCATTGGTCACCCTGTCGCCGGGGACTCGGTGTACGGTCCCCGCCAGCGGAGCCAGGAGGTGCCCCTCCGGCGCCACTTTCTCCACGCCTGGCGGTTGACACTTATGCTGCTGGACGGAAGCCAACGGACGTTTGAAGCACCGCTGCCCCCCGACCTCCAAGAAGCGCTAGATGCCTTGCGGCAGCGGCGGTAAAAATCCACAAAGAGCTCAATGGGGAGGAGTTTATGGGCAAGAAGAAGTGGGCAGCTATGCGCAAGCGGTTGGAAGAAGAACGAAAAGCCAAGCTGGAAGAACGGGCTCACCTGGAACGAGACCTCGCCTACGAAGCCGACTATGGTTTCGGCGAAGGTGATCCCGGCATCTACGAGCGGGAGAAGGCCATGGCGCTCATCCGGGCCGTGGACGAAGACCTGTCGGAGATCGACCGGGCGATGAAGAAGATCGATGAGGGCACTTACGGTATCTGCGAGGAATGTGGTCAGCCGATTCCCGAGGAGCGGCTGGAAATTGTGCCCGCCACGCGCTATTGTGTCCAGTGTGCCTCCAAGCTGTCGGCCAAGTTGTACCGTTGACTGGCCTTCACACCAAAAAGCGGACCGCCTGGTCCGCTTTTTTCGTCGGGAACGCTTCTCCCCCCTTGGGCCTCACGGCAGCACAAGCTGCGGAAATGCTTCCACACCTGCAAACTTCGCTCCTTGGCCGAGCATCTCCTCAATGCGCACGAGTTGATTATATTTGGCCACCCGGTCCGTTCTGGCCGGTGCTCCGGTCTTAATCTGACCCACATTGAGCGCTACGGCTAAATCGGCGATGGTGGTGTCCTCTGTCTCGCCGCTGCGGTGGCTCACCACAGCGGTCCACCCGGCCCGATGGGCCTTTAGAATGGCCTCGATTGTTTCGGTGAGAGTGCCGATTTGGTTCAGCTTGATCAGGATGGAATTGGCTGCCTGCCGTTCGATGGCTTCTTCAAGGCGAGTGACGTTCGTTACCAACAAGTCGTCGCCCACAAGCTGCACCCGTTGACCCAGCCGGGCAGTGAGCATCTCCCACCCGGCCCAATCGTCTTCGGCCAAGCCATCCTCGATGCTAATGATAGGATATTGCTCCACCCACTCGGCCAAAAAGCTCACCATCTCCTCGCCGGAGAGCGTGCGCCCCTCTTTGGGCAGGTGATACACGCCATCCTGGTAGAGCTCACTGGCTGCCGCGTCCAAGGCGAGGTACACGTCTTCTCCAGGGGTGTAGCCGGCCTTTTGAATCGCCTCGATAATCAGGTCGAATGCCTCGGCGTTGGAGCCCAGCGAGGGGGCAAACCCACCCTCATCGCCCACGTTGGTCGCGTGGCCGGCAGCCTTCAACACCGCTTTCAAGGCATGGTATATCTCCACCCCCATGCGCAACGCCTCGTGGAATGAGGGAGCCCGCACGGGCACAATCATGAACTCCTGAAAGTCAACGCTGTCGGCCGCGTGCTTGCCCCCGTTCAAGATGTTCATAAGCGGCACGGGCAGGATGTGGGCGGCGACACCGCCCAAGTAGCGGAAGAGAGGCACATCCAAGGCAGCCGCAGCAGCGTGGGCCACGGCCAGGGAGACGCCCAGAATGGCGTTGGCGCCCAAGTTGCTCTTGTTGGGCGTGCCGTCCATTTCGACCAACAGGAGGTCGATTTCCATCTGATCGGTGGCATCCCAGCCGATGAGCTCTTGAGCAATGGTCTCGTTTACGCTGTCCACAGCCTGGAGAACCCCTTTGCCACCGTAGCGCTTCGGGTCATTGTCCCGCAGCTCCAGGGCCTCATGGGCGCCGGTGCTGGCCCCACTGGGTACAGCAGCGCGTCCCCTGGCACCACCGGAGAGCACCACGTCCACCTCAACAGTCGGGTTCCCCCGCGAATCGAGGATCTGCCGGGCGACCACATCCTCTATGATTGTGTCACTCATGGGGACTCTCCCTCTTCCGTATTCTGTGTGGGGTTCGGCAGTGTGGCCGACAGCTCGGGTGGACAATTCTGGGCGCAAGTGTATCATACTTTGGGCGAAGAGGCGAATCAGCACATCATTCGCATCGGGACAGAGAACAGGAGGAGGGTTTACATGCGCATCGTGCTCCAGCGCGTGCGCCAAGGCCGGGTAACCGTTGGAGATGATGTCGTGGCCGAGATCGGCCGAGGTGTGGTGCTCCTCGTGGGCATTACTCACAGTGACACGCCAGCCGAGGCCGAATGGCTGGCCCGCAAGGTGGCCACAATGCGCATCTTCGCGGATGACAGCGGCCGGTTCAACCACTCTCTGCTCGACGTGGCCGGCAGCGCGCTGGTCGTCTCCCAATTCACCCTGTACGCAGACACACGCAAGGGACGCCGCCCCAGCTTCACTCAGGCGGCGCCCCCGAAGGTGGCCGAGCCGCTTGTGGACCATTTTGCCCGCGCGCTGGCCAACCTGGGCGTCCCAGTTCAGATGGGCTGCTTTGGAGCCCACATGGTGGTTACCATTGAAAACGATGGACCGGTGACTGTTGTGTTGGAACGCCATCGTCACTCCTAATCGCAGCGTTCCGCGAGGTGGCCCTCACCGTAGGTACCTACGGTGATAGGATTAATATCCCGTGTTCCGGTTGACTTCGTTGAGCAACGGGCGTCCCGCCACGTAACGGGCCAGGTTGTGGCGAAAGAGTTCCACACACACGTCGTCGTACTCTTGGAAGAACCCACCTACATGTGGGGAGATCACCACGTTCTCCAGTTCCCACAAAGGGCTCTCCGCAGGAAGCGGCTCCTGTGCGAAGACATCAAGCCCGGCCGCAGCGAGAGGACCATGTTGCAAGGCGGCCACCAATGCGACCTCGTCCACTGTCTTCCCCCGCCCAATGTTGATGAAGATGCTACCCGGCTTCATGGCCGCAAATGCCTTGGCATTCAAGAGGTTCTCGGTCTCCGGCGTGGCCGGCAACACGTTTACCACCACATCACACTGTGCCAGCAATTCATGGAGCTGCCCCGGGCCGTAGTAGGCCCGTGGAATAGCGCCCTCAGGGTCACCCACGCCCGGGAGGGCAAACCCGGTGTCACGTGTGCGGGCCGGGTTTCGTTTGTAGGCCAGCACCTCCATGCCGAGAGCGTGGAACACACGGGCCACTTCTCGTCCGATGGACCCATATCCCAAAATGCCCACTGTATGTCCCCGCAGCAGTGGTGCGGCGAAGAGTGACCAGCGCCCTTCAGGCCACTGGCGACGAGCTTGGAAGGCCAGCATCCGGGGCACATGGCGCCAGAGGGCCAGGAGGAGTGCTAAGGTGTGTTCCGCGAGCACAACAGCGTGCACGCCGCTGGCCGTGGTGAGCCGCACATGGGCGGGCACTTGGTCAAAGTCCACATGGTCCACCCCGGCCGAGTGAAACTGTACCCACTGAACAGCCCACTGCTCCTCCCAACAGGCAGGCATTCTGAGCGTGTAGAGCACTTCTGTCTCCGGGCGAGCATTCAGGGCCTCGGCTACCTCTTCGGACGATCGCGCTGGAACACGCACGACATCCAGATCGGCGGAGACTGAACGAAGGCGCTCCAGATGAACGTCCGTGAAATTGAGAGTGACAAGTACAGGAATGGTCATGAGGGCCTCCCTCCTCGCAAAAGTGATCCTTTCCCGGTCATCCAAGAGTATGCCCAGAAGTGCTAAGGGCAGCAACCGTGGCTCACCTAAAGCTTCCTTTGACGGTAGCCGTGGATCACCCTATAATTGTGCACAGGCCCCCCATGCCACATGTTGGAGTCAGGAACAATGGTAGCCACTTCCTCTCTGAGTTCAGAAGAAAAAGCCCGTATCCTCCAAGCCTTGCGCGAGGACGCGGCCTTCCGCGATGAAATGCGCCGTCTGCTCCTGGAAGAGGCTCAGATCGCCCTGCAGGAGCTCCGGGAATCCATTGACCGCCTCGCCGCCATTGTGCACGAGCGCGCTGAAGCGGCTGACCGGGAAACTCGTAGGCTGGCCGAGCAGGTCCGGGAGAACAGCCGGCAGATCGCCGCCCTCACCGAGCGCATGGAGCGGGTGGAAACCCAGATCGCCGCCCTCACCGAGCAGGTCCGGGAGAACAGCCGGCAGATCGCCGCCCTCACCGAGCGCATGGAGCGGGTGGAAACCCAGATCGCCGCCCTCACCGAGCAGGTCCGGGAGAACAGCCGGCAGATCGCCGCCCTCACCGAGCGCATGGAGCGGGTGGAAACCCAGATCGTCGCCCTCACCGAGCAGGTCCGGGAGAACAGCCGACAAATCGCTTCCCTGACCGAGCAAGTCCGGGAGAACAGCCGGCAAATCGCTTCCCTGACCGAGCAAGTCCGGGAGAACAGCCGGCAGATTGCCGCCCTCACCGAGCGCATGGAGCAGGTGGAAGCCCAGATCATCGCCCTCACCGAGCAAGTCCGGGAGAACAGCCGGCAGATCGCCGCCCTCACAGGCGAGATACGGCAACAGCGGATTCGCCTGGACGATGTGTCCGGAGCCGCTGTGGAGGCGAGTGCCAGGGAAGAAATCCTCATTTGGCTGCGGAGCCGGGGCGTGGAGATTTCCGAGCAATACCTGCCAGGCGACCTCCAGGAATCCCTGAACGTGCGCTCGGTTCCCGACGGAGTGCTCTTGATTCGCGACCGTTCGGGGTATATCTTCCTCGTGTACGAGGTGACATTCACTATCGCCCTGCGCGACGTGCGGCGCATTGCCGAGTGGTTGGAAGCTTTCCACCAGACCGGCTGGCCGGCGGTCGGCCTGGTCTACTACCGGCGCGCCCTCCCGGAGGAGGACGATACCAAAGAGACCGTGCAGGGGAACAGAGAAGTCTTTCAGACCTCTCCCGGAATGAAAACTCTCCGTGAGGAAGCTGCCCGTGCCGGCGTGCTGCTCATGCAACGCGGAACAGCGCCTTGGCGCCCCCCTGGGTGGCGTCCTCCACAAGGAATGGCGGAGATCCCTGAAGTGCTGTCACGTAACCACAATAGCTGGTGGTAGTTCTCCGCTTCACATTCTCCGGCATGTCCGTCGGCAGCCAGGCACATCGGAGCAAAGTAAGCGGAAGGTGGAGGCTTTTCTGTGCCAAGATGTGTTCTCCCGAACGGTGTTTCCATCCACTACGAGGAGTACAACGCTGAGGGCTCGCCAGCTGTCCTCCTGTTACACGGCTTGGGATCTGCCGGGGCCGAAAGGGGCTCAAGATGAAGACCTTGCCGGTGTCCTCTCCAGCCTCCACCGGCTCGGGTGTGGCCGTTACGACCACGTGCCGTTCAATCACCTGGGGAGTGGGCGTAGCTCCAGCACAGGCTGCCAACACAAGGGTCACGACCAAGAGGGCAGTCGCGGACATAAGGCGCTGACTTCTCATTGTGCTCCCTCGCTTTCTCCTCCCATCTTCTCGTTGAACCGAGCTGCCCGCAGGCGGGTTCAAGGTCACACACAGGTCGGGAAATGATCACTGTACGGAGGACGTTTGGGCTGCCATTCCGCCCGAAGGCCCACGCACGGCCGCCCACGGGCCTGCCAAGGTGAACATCTGGATTCCTGTTCCCGATCGTCACCTCCTTTCCTTGAAGCCACTCGTTGTTGTCTCCGGTCAAAGGGAAAGCCCTCTACACGCACCTCGGTGAGCGGGTAAGACGCCAACAACGGCATGGGCTTCCTTTCCCCTGGCTATGATTCCGCTGTGAGGGGGCATCGTTTCGGTTGGAGCCGCCGTTGAGCTCTCGGCCCGAGTTCAGGCCGATGTGGCCGCGGGCGGGGGTCACCCAACTGTCGTCCGGCGGGCAATCAATTCCACGGGGAGCTCCACGTGCTGAGGAGGCTGTTGAGGATCATCAATGTGCTTCAGCAGGAGTTCAACCCCGAGGGTGCCGCTTTTGAAGAAGGGCTGGCGAACGGTGCTCAGCTCCAGATATTCGGCCACCTCGATGTCATCGTAGCCGATGACTGCCACATCGTCGGGAGCACGCAGTCCGCGCTCCCGCAAGGCTTCCATCACGCCGAGGGCTTGGGTGTCACTGGCAGCGAAAATGGCAGTAGGGGGATCGTCCAAATTGAGCAGATTGTGGGTGAGCAGACGCGCTTGGGCACGCCCGTGTTCGCCCTGTTGGTGGTACGCCGGGCGGAAGGGAATGTCGTGATCGGCCAGGGCTTGGCGATATCCTGTGTAGCGGTCCCGGCTGGAGGTGAAGTTAAACGGATTGACCAGTGGGTCGCTGATGTAAGCAATCCGGCGATGGCCCAATTCGATGAGATGACGAGTGGCCATGTATCCCCCGGCCACGTCGTCCACCACCACGCAACTCAAGGCCGGATGATAGGCGTCCACGAGGACAACAGGCACGCCGGTCTCCTGCCAGCGGGCCACATCGTCGTCCCCGGGCGAGAGGGAGATGATGAGCACACCATCCACCTTGTGGCCAAGGGGCACCTCGTGGAAGCAGGCGTCTCTCTTGTCAGTGGTCTCCACGTTGTAAACGATCAGGTCGTACTCGCTTTCGGCGATAGTGGCCTCAACGCCCCGCAAGCGCTCCACAAAGGCAGGCCGGGTGAAGAAGGGAGCGATGACGGCGATGGTGAGGGTTTTGCGCAGTGAGAGGCGTTGAGCAATGGGGCTGGGACGGTAGTTCAGCTCCTCGATGGCCGCCAGGACCCGCTGGCGGGTCTCGTCCCGCACTTGGGGGCTGCCGTTCAGCACCCGTGAGACGGTGCCGATGCCCACACCGGCGCGTTTGGCCACATCGTAAATCGTGACGGCCACGGGTCACCTCCACACACGAGCGAAAATGGAAAGCAGTTCCAAATGGAAGCGCTTCCATTATATCAGGAGAGGCGGCCGTTGTCAACAAAAAAGCCGCCGACGACGGATCGCCAGCGGCTGAGCGTTCTAGGTGTGGTCGCAAAGAGTTAGGCGTGGCCGTCCTCCTGGACCATCTCTTGAATGGTCTCCACCACTTCCGGGTTGGCCAACGTGGTCACATCGCCCACATCAGCCTGGTTGGAGATGGAAGCCAGCACGCGCCGCATGATCTTACCGGAGCGCGTCTTGGGCAAGTCGGGCACGATGTAGACGTGCTTGGGGCGCGCGATCTTACCAATGATTTCCTCGACGGCCTTGACCACCTTTTGCATGATTTCCTCGCTGGGTTCGTAGCCGGGCTTCAGGGAGACGTACACATCGGGCACGCGCCCTTTGAGCTCGTCCGCACGCGGTACCACGGCGGCCTCAGCCACCTCGTCCACCGTGAGCACGGCCGATTCCAGTTCCTTGGTGCCCAAGCGGTGGCCAGCCACGTTGATCACGTCATCCACGCGGCCCAGAATGCGGAAATACCCATCAGCCGCTAGGGTGGCCGCATCGCCGGCAAAATAGGGCCAGTCACGCCAGTCCTTGCTGTTGGGGTCCTTGTTGTACTTGGCGTAGTAGGTCTGGATAAAGCGCTCCGGGTCTCCCCAGATCCCTTGGGTGATGCCCGGCCAGGGGTTACGGATGACCAAGTTACCGGCCTTGCCGGCACCGGGCGGGATCTCATTGCCCTCCTCGTCCAGGATCACCGCGTAGATGCCGGGCATGGCGGGTCCAGCGCTGCCGGGCTTCATGGGGTCAATGGCCGGAATGGTGGTGCAGAGGAACCCGCCCGTCTCGGTCTGCCACCAGGTGTCCACGATGACGGCCTTCCCCTTGCCAACGACGTGGTAGTACCACCGCCAGACTTCCGGTTCAATAGGCTCACCCACAGTAGTCATGTGTTTAAAGCGACAGTTATAGTGTCGGGGACCTTCAGGGTCAGCCTTGCGCAACATGCGGATGGCCGTGGGGGAAGTGTGGAAGATGTTCACGTTGAGCTGTTCGGCGATGCGCCATGGCCTGCCGGCGTCGGGGTACGTGGGCACACCTTCGTAGATGACGCTCGTGGCCGCCACGGCGAGCGGTCCGTAGACGATGTAGGAATGGCCGGTGATCCAGCCGATATCGGCCATGCACCAGTAGAGCATCCTCAGGGTGAATGTCCTGGATCATCTTAGATGTCCACGCCACATAGGCCATGTAGCCGCCCGTGCTGTGCTGCTGCCCCTTGGGTTTGCCGGTGGTGCCACTGGTGTACATGAGGAAGAGAGGCGCTTCGGCCGGCATTTTGACCGGCTCTACCCGGGCGCCACGGTGTTTCTTCAACAACTCGTCCATGAAGAGGTCCCGCCCTTCGACCATGGCAGCGCCGGAGTGATACTGTTTGGGATAGCGCCGCCACACCACCACCTGCTCGACCTCATGGCCTTGTTCGCCGGCGAGTTGGACAGCCTCATCGGCTTTTACCTTATGGTCCAACAGCGTGCCATTACGCCAGTAACTGTCCATAGTGATCAACACGCGACTGCCGGAATCCACAATCCGATCAGCACATGCTTGACCACTGAAACCGGCGAAGACCACCGAGTGAATGATGCCCAACCGCGCGCAGGCCAACATGGTAATGGGCAGTTCGAGCACCATGGGCATGTGGATTGTCACGCGGTCGCCCGTCTTCAGCCCTAAGTCCTGCAAGACAGCGGCCACTTCGTTGACCCGCACGTACAGCTCTTGGTACGTCAGGGCCACGTGCGCCTCATCTTCCGGCTCGGGCACGAAGATGAAGGCGGCCTTGTTGCGATGCTGCGCCAAGTGACGGTCCACGCAGTTGTAACAGGCGTTGATCTGGCCGCCCACAAACCACTTCCAGAAGGGCGGATTGCTGGTGTCCAGTGTGGTGTGCCAGTACTGGTACCAGTCGAGCAAGTCAGCGTACTCTTTAAAGCAGTCGGGAAAGTGTTCCTCGCTGAACCGCTCGCGGATGGTGGGGTCAGTCATGTTGGCTTGGGCAATGAACTCCATGGGAGGATAGTAGTACTCTTCCTCTCCCCAGTGTACGGCCACCTCGGCTTCGGTGACTTCCGTGCGGTCCTTTTCTGCCGCCATGAGGGTGCCTCCTTTCTCAAGTTTTGACAGCCTGCCTCTCCGTTCGCCACAGGAGTATCCGGTACCGGGGAAAAGCCTTGTCCGAGTTCACGCACACCACACAGCCGAGCGTTGGGGAAACGCTCCATCCTGGGGACAACGAGGGCTCTGCGGCGCCAGCCTCACCTCTCGCCTCCGCCAAGCGCACGACTCCGGCAACGCTCAAGGCGTAAGCGCTGTGGCTGTGAGCGCGTTGGCCAGCATGATGAAATGAACTTCACGGGTCTCAGGGAGCAAACCGACGGAAAAGTGCAGTGGGCCAAGGTACTCTTATCATACAGGATTCTCAAAAGGGGGAACAATACTCGAACGGGTAGACCGGAGAACACACAAAAGAAGGGGGAGGCCTACCCGAAGGGATGGGCACACAGCCAGTAGGCTCCTCCCAGTTTGCCATCTCCCCAGTTCCCGTTTACAATGAAGTCATCTTTCAACAAAGCCCCATACGTCCCACCACAACAACATACGTCAGGGCTTTTGCTCTCGCTCTTGAAGCGCAGAAGAACTCCCGAGCAGCGGTCATGACGCTGAGAAACATCGAGTTTATCGTCACACAGGAGAGGGAAAGAGCGTATCATCATAAAAGTGCGGACTCGTGATGTGAGAGGTGACGTATGGGATTCAGAACCAAGACCAAGCGACGCAAAAAGCACCGGAGCCGAGGTGAGCCGTCCCCATCCCCCGACATGGAGTACCAGGTCAGCTACCTGGTACGTTCCAAGGATGAGAAGGGCATGATCGCCATGCGCGACCGCCCGCCCAAGGTGGGCGAAGTGGTCACCATTCGGGGCAAGAAGTACCGCATTGTGGAAGTCGAAACGCTTATCCTCCCCCTGAGCCGCTTTGCCTATTACCACGCGCTCTGCGAGCCAGTCTAGGCAGCCCTAAGCCTCACAGGATTGGGCAGCGCCGGTCGAACCCACGTGCTGCCCGAACCAAGGACGAGAGGAGCATGATGGTATGCACCACATCGAGCTCCTTGCCATAGGCAATGAGCTGTTACTCGGCCTGACCGAAGAGCGCAATTTGTCCTGGCTCTGCTACGCCCTGACGCGCGCCGGCGGCGTGGTCGAACAGGCGACCATTGTGGGCGACGTGGCCGAAGACATTCAGGCCGCCGTCCGAGGGGGCATTCTGCGCCGGGCCGGCCTTATAATTACCTGTGGTGGGTTAGGCCCTACCGACGATGACCAGACTGTGGCCGTGCTGGCCCATGCCCTCAACCGTCCCCTCGAGGAAAACGAGCACGCCCTTGCCCTGGTTGCACAGCGCTTTCGCGAGCTCTACGAAGCCGGCAAGGTGGAGACTCCTGACCTGACTCCCGAACGGCGCAAGATGGCTCGGCTGCCAGCCGGCGCCGAACCTCTGCCCAACACGGTGGGCACAGCACCAGGTGTGCTGATACACGTAGCCGAGCGCACTTGGGTATGCGCCCTGCCAGGCCCTCCTCGCGAGCTCCAGCCCATGGTGAAACACCTCCTACTGCCACGCTTGGGCGACCTGGTGCCCCTGGCTGCCTTCCGCGAACGCCACTACCGCGCCCACTGCCAGGATGAATCGGCCTTAGCCCCCCTGCTTCGCCGTGTGGCCGCCCAACACAAGGAGGTGTACGTCAAATCCAGAGCAGCCACCTACCACGTGGACACCACCTTCAGGCTCCTTCTGGCCACTCGTGCCCCCACGCCAGCCGAGGCGAAAGCCCGCTTGGAGGCTGCCGAGCGGACTCTGCACGCTGTGCTGGAACGAGCGGGCATTGCGCTTGAGCCGACCTCCGGCGGGGACAACGATTAACGTTCGCACCGCATACGAGCCCTTCTGAGCAGCCGGAGAGCGTAGTTCCATCGCTGTCGAAGGGACATGTCGCCCGAATTCAGGAGAACTATCATGAGTGCCACCCCCCTCAGCACCTACCCTCGCCCGCCCGAAGACAACGGATGGGGCTTCCACAGTTCCAGCGGCGCCTACGAGCAACCGTGGATGTCGGAAGCGTGGCGTGTGCGTTTTGCCGGCAAACGCGATGCAAGCACCCTCACCCAGGAGGAGAAGCGCGCTATCATGCGTGACTATGCCCAGATGTTGCACGATGAGTACGGCATTCGGTGGTTCAAGCTTCTCTCCGGCGGCGAGGGGCAACTTGACTTCCTCGAGGCTCTGGCCTCCGCCGGCATCCAAACCATCGTGCGACCGTGGACGGACCGCCCCCACCCGGGTTACGTGGTCCCCGTTGACCAGGTGAAGAAATACCTTGACCGGGGTGCCCACTACATCGAATGGGGCAACGAGCCCAACTTGTTCGGCGAGTGGGACCGACAGTTGTGGCAGTGGGATCGCCTCGTGCCACAGCTTGCCGACCAGCTCCTGCGCAACTTCGACGCAGTCCGTCGCGCGGGTGTCGAGGCAGGCGTACAGGCGATTCCACTCGTGCCCAGCCTGAGCCCGGGTGGCCACTACGACGCGCGCACCATGTTTCGCCAACTCTTCGAGGAACTCCAACAACGGGGGGAGCTGGAGGCGCTCAGGGGGAGTGCCGTTGCCATTCACAACCGCCCCCACAACATCCCCCTCGAGGTGCCCCCCAGCGAAACACTGAGCATCACCTTTCGGGAATACGAATGGTATGACGACACCATCCGCGCCTTTCTAGGCCATTCGCTTCCCCCTACTTGGCACCGAGGCGGGCTATGAGATCGGCGACCACACGGTGGCCGATTACCCCCGCATTGATGGCCAGCTCCACGCTGAGTACAACATGCAGATCCTGCGAGGCTTTAGGAGCACCTGGCGGCCATCCCTCTTCTGCGTCTGCATGTGGCTGGTGGAGATCTATGAGCCCTCCAACTACGCCTTCGCAAACGCCGCTTGGTGGTATAACAAAATCGCCGGGAGCGCCTACCCGGAGAGCATCCTGCCGGCCGTTCACGCCCTCCGTCGGGAGCCCAAGTTCGTGCGCCACATGCCGTGGGAGGCCCAACCTGACCCCGCTCCAGAAGTCGGTGAGATCCAGCACCGACACTCACTGTGGCCTGGCCTGAAGAGGGCTTCCAGACCATTGGCGCCACACTGCTCGCCCGGGGACAAGTCAAGCCATCAGGCGCCTCCGTGACCGTACAACGCGAAGGCACGCCAGGCGTGCTCACCCAAGTCACAACCACTCAAACAGGTGCGTGGGAGGTGGAGGTGCCCTTGCGCGAGGGCACGCAAACACTGCGCTTCGAGGCAATCGCCCGCGGCAAGCGCAGCCCGGCGGTGGAACGCACAGTCACGCGGAAGCCCAGTCCGCCGGCCACTCCCGACATTGAAGGCCGCTTGACCCGGCTGGAGGCACGTCTCGCCGCGCTCGAGGCCAGAGTACAACGCCTTGAATCAGGCTGAGGCAGAGAACTCCAGCAAAAACCCCGGGCGCCTTTGCCCGGGGCCCCCAGACTGATCCGAGACGAGAGGAAGGTGCTTCTAGCTTATCATCCTCCCACAATGGCAGCACCCACCCCGAAGATCACGGCCACAATCATGGCGCCGATAAGGTAGACAATGAAGCCCACAACGACCGTGAGTATCGCCTTCACAGTGTCGAAGTCAAGGGCCTGGCGCACGGCCACCACCATGGCCACCAAGGCCCAAATAGCGCCGACGAGCGCAGCCAGCGCGCCCAAGCACGGAATGAACGAGAACGCCCCTAGGATGTTCGGCGTGTACGCGTAGCCCAGCGTTCGGATCAGCTCACCGTAATCGGCTGTACCCCCGAAGAACTGTGTGCCGATGAAGTAGGTGAGCCACGCCCAGATGAAAAAGCCGATAAGGCTCCACACACCGCCCACAATAGCAGCCATCACTGTCGTGGGCCCAAAGAGACTGGCAATAATCGAGCCGATGGTGTTGAGCACGGCAATCACCACCACAACAGTAATGGCCTCTTGAGTGAGGGCCGGATTGGCCTCCACCTCCTCGAACACCTCGATCTCAAGACGTGCTGCCCGAATCATCCGTTCGACCATTGGTGCACCTCCTCGAATTTGACACGCGGCTTTTTACGGGATTTGAACCTCCATCCCCTGCATGGCTATACGTCATTGTATCAGACAGGGATGCAAGGCGTCAATCCCCCAAAATTTTGAAAACAAGCCCGAAAACACCTGCGGAAAGCGGCGAGAACATCTGGTTCACTCCTCTCTACCAACTTGACAACATAGTGGGGCCGAGTATACTTTCGTCCGCGTTGAAGCCCGAGACGTGAACGTCGTACAACCGAAGAAGGAGAGGCACAAGAAAAAGCACCCCAACGGGGGGCGCTTTTGCGTAGAGGGGGGTGAAAGCGAAGACCGGCGCCTCTACGTCAAGCCAATACGAGGCAGAGGTCAACGCGGAGAACGGATGGCCCAACCCACACGGCTGATGTGAGGCTTTCTTGGCGAGGGAGGGCCACACCGACTTCTCCCCCTCGGCCGTTTGTGCCTGGGTGTGCCCCTGGGGGCACGAGCTAACTCATTTCCAGAAAGGGGGGCTCGCTATGGAGAAGATGCACGCTTCTCTGGGGGAACTTCTGGGGACGGCCGAGCGGATCGTCCTAGGCAAACATTTAATTGTGGAGCTCTGGACCCACAACGCACAGGTCCTCGACGACCCCGTCTTCCTGCGCGACACCCTGATGGCCGCAGCGCGCCGAGGCAACTTGAACGTCATTAACATCGCCATGCACGAGTTCGCCCCTCACGGCGTCACCGGTGTCGTGCTCCTGGCTGAATCCCACCTCTCCATCCACACATGGCCCGAATACGGGTATGCCGCCATTGACGTGTTCACCTGCGGGGGCAACCCGTGGGCCGTTATCGAGACCCTGAAGGAGCGGCTGGATGTCCAACGCATTGAAGTTCGAGAACTGGATCGCGGCATCCTGGGATAAATCGGAGCCAGGTATTCACCTGCTCTACGGCATCACCGAGTGGATCCACCGCCGGCGCTCCCCTTACCAGGAGATCGTGATCGCCCGCGTGGAAGCGTTCGGGGTGGGCCTCTTCCTCGATGCCGTTGTCCAGTTGTTGGAGGCGGACGAGTTCGTCTACCACGAACATCTTGTCCTTCCAGCCCTGCTTTACCACCCGGCCCCCCGCCACGTCCTCATTCTCGGCGGAGGTGACGGCCTAGCCTTGCGGGAGGTGTTGCGGGACCCACGGGTGGAGTCCGTCGTGATGGTGGAGCTGGACGGCCACGTGGTGGAAGTGTGCGAGGAACACTTAGCCCCCTTGCACCGGGGCAGCTTCGCCGATCCTCGGGCGCAGATCATCATCGGCGACGCGCGTGACTATCTGGTCGAAGCGCCCCGCCACTTTGACGTGGTGATCGTGGACTTGGTGGACCCCTACGGCGCCGAGGGCATGGCCCTCTATGAGGAAGTGATCACTAGCGTGCGCCGCGTGTTGGCCCCCCAGGGGGCATTATCAGCACCCACGGGGAAGGAGTCGATCCTCCCCATCACCTTGCCCTGCGGGTGTGTGCGCTGCTCCACGCCCACTTCGCCCACGTCGCGCTCCACCGTCAATGTGTCTCCACCTTCTCAGGTGAATGGGGATTCATCATGGCATCAGACAGCGTGGACTTTTGGCAGGTGCCTACAGAGGTACTGATGTCACGTGCGGCGGCCCTTCACGGTGAGCTTCGGGCCTTGGTCCTGGAGCGTTTTCCCGTCGCCTTTCGCCTGCCCGCTTACCTCGACGAGGTGCTGACCCGCTTCCTGGGCACCGGGGACATTGTGCTCCACGAGCCAGCTCGTGGGGCCGAATGGATTCGACAAGCAACCGGCTGAAGGGCCAGACCATCCTCATGGCGCCACCTGCACGGCTGTCACCCTGGCTGCCGTGGCTTGCAGCCGTTCCAGCCAACAGGCCGCGTAGGGGCGCCATGCCCGGAAATGCCTCCGCCACGGCCTGATATGTGTTGGCAGCGTGGTTCAGCAGCCGACTGAGCCCTTCTATCACTTGGGGCAGTTCATCGTATTGGCCTGCCAGGCGGAGCATAGTCATCAGCATGGCCCTGCGGTCGGCCACAACGGGCGGCAGTTCCACGTGACGTGAGAGGCGTCCTAAGTCATCGCGCGTGATGTAGAGGCCCGCTTCGCGCGGCGTGAGCAGGGCCCGCACGAACTCGTGGAGGCCGTCGTCCTGCCGGGGGCCGCTGCGGGGTTCCGGCAGCCCCCGGGCTTCGTAGCGCGGCGGAGGCGGCAACGCGGGGAAGCGCACAGGGGAAGAGGCGCCCGGCAACAAGGACAACACGGCCTCCAACGTCCGGTCGGCCAAGGTAGCGTAGAAGGGAGCGGGGTTGAGTCCACTCACGGCCGCCACCAGCGGAGGAATCCAAAAGGCCAAGTGCTCCTGCACGAGGCGCTCGGCGTCGGCCTGCCGACCGGCGGCCATCAGGTCAGCCAGCAGCAGGAGTTCCACCCCGACGTGGTCGGCTGCGCCGACGCGCGCGCCGGCCGGCGGTCTCCACCCCACGCGCCGGTAAAACGCCTGCACACGCGCCGTGGCCGGTGCCATCAGCATGGCCGACGGGTCGAGGAAGACGCTCTCATAGGGAGGCACCCCGAACCCGAAGAGCCGCTGGTAATCTACCGCCAGCTCGGTGAGCGCCTCCCTCGGCGGGCGCGCCGACAGCCTCGGCCAGCGCCGGCGCGGCTTGAAACCGTGCCAAGCTGTCGGCGTGCACTTCCTCCAACCACGCCCACGCCAACGCCCGCAGTTGGACAACTATCTCCTCCGACGTTGGGCTTCTCCTCACGATTCCTCCTCGGGCAGCCTGTAGGCCGCTGGCGTGGGCCGGAAGGGCCGCAGGAGCCAGTACGGCCGGCGCGTGCCGTCCGGCGAGTGCGTGTCCGCAGGCCGGGTCATCTTCAGCCATTCCCGGTACACCTGGTGGGCCAGCTCCGTGTCCACGAACACATCACCGTAGCGGTCGCCCGGGTGAGCCCGTTCCACCTGAACCTTCTGGTGCCAACAGTGCATCCCGCTGATGGGGTCCGGGTGGACTGGGAAGGTCAGGTTCTGGTGAACGCCCACGTCAGTCCACCAGATGCGCTTGGAATCGGGATCCTCGCTCTCAAAAGGGCCCACTCCGCCCTTGTGGCGCATCTGCCACTGGCCCTCTCCCGTGCGCTTGAGGTCCACCAGGCTGAGGACCAGCGCTCCATGGCTGTCTCCTGGAGACGCCATCGCCCCATGTGGTGGGAGCACGCCACCACGCCGGGGCGGATTCCCTCGGTGACCCAGCATTTGAGCACGAAGTAGCCGATTTCCGTGGTCACACGCACCAGATCATTCGTCTTGACCCCTAGGCGAGCAGCATCTTCGGGGTGAATCCAGAGGGGATTCTTGTGGCTGATCTCGTACAACCACTTGGCGTTCCCCGAGCGGGTGTGAATGAGCGTCGGCAAGCGAAACGTGGGCATGAGAACAAATTCTCCCCGGTCGCGGTCGATCTTCTCGGGCGCCACGTGGCTCTTAATGTACGTGGGAACGGCGTACTCGGGCCATCCCCACTCCACCAGCGTGCGCGAGTAGAACTCCAGCTTGCGCGAGGGGGTGTCGAAGCCACGTAGTACCCGGTCTCCCACTTTGATGCCCACGGGTTTGCCCCGTTCATCTCCGGGAAAAGCGGGGTGAGGGGTCATGTGGAGTGACTTGGGTGCCTCCACGCGGCTGTAGACGATGCCTGTCTCCTCGTCCACAGTGGCATCGGCCAGCAAGGCCGGGTCCACCTCGCGGTAGGGGGGGGCTTCGACGCCCTGGCGAATCTCAAAAGCGCCGTACTTACGCATGTACTCCATGGGCGTGAGCCCCTCCTTGGCAGCGGCCTCGGGCAGCCCGGGCACCGTGTTCTCGAACATCCAGCGGAAATATTCATCTACGGTGATCTTCTCGCCCGGCCGATAGGGGGACTCGAAGTATTGACGGATGCCCAACGAGCCATCGGGATCGATGCGCCAGGAGAGCTCGATCCAGAACTCCGTCTCCTCCCAGACCTCGCCCGGGTTGGCCTCGTAAGTGAACCGGACCGGTTGGCCCATCCGCTCCATGGCCACACGCCGCACCGGCTGGCGGAAGGCGATCCAGCGCCCCCCGTGAGTTTCGTAGCTCACCAAGTCGTGGCGCTCGGGCGCGTGGCCCATGGGCAGCACGTAGTCGGCAAACCAGGCCGTTTCGCTCCACGTGGGCGTGAGGCAAACGTGGAGTCCCACCTTCTCCTCGTCGGTGAGCACTTCGAGCCACGTCATGCCATCCGGGTTGGTCCAGATGGGGTTATAAACGCGCGTGAAGTACACATCCAAGCGCCCCCGCCCCTCTTTGAGGAAATGGGGCAACAGGTAACTCATCTCGAAAAAGGCCAATGGGTACTCCCGGGGCCACGTGAGCTCATTCCACCGGTCCGGGTGGGGAGCCAACTTGTGGGGACGCGGCACCCACTTGTCCCAAGCATTAGCGGAGGTGCCTCCTTCAACGCCGATGGAGCCAGTGAGCACGTTGAGGAACCAGAGACACCGGGCCACCTGCCAACCGCCCAGGTTCCCCGCAGCCGCACTGCGCCAAATATGAGTGGCCAGCCGGCCCTCGCAGTCGGCCACGATCTCGGCCACGCGCCGGATGGTGTCGGCGTCCACGCCGCTCTCTTGGGCGGCGTACTCGAAGGTGTAGCGGCCGTAGAGTTCCTTCAACTTCTCCTCAAAGGTCTCGAAGGTGTGTGGGGCCTCGGGGTGCTCGTGCTTGAGGTACGACTCCCAGTTGACCCATGTGCGCACATACTCCCGGTGATAACGCCCTGTCTGGATGAGGTAGTTGGCGATAGCCAGCAGGATGGCCGCCTCGGTACCCGGCCACGGGGAGAGCCACTCGTCGGCCAAGCTCGCTGTGTTGGAAAGGCGCGTGTCCAGCACGATGAGCTTGGCCCCCTTCAGCTTGCCCTCCATGATGCGCTGGGCGTGGGGGTTAAAGTAATGTCCGGTCTCCAGGTGGGAGCTGACAAGCAGAATGACCCTGGCGTTCGCGTGGTCGGGCGAGGGGCGGTCAAAGCCCATCCAGAACGCCAGGCCGGCCCGCGCACCCGATGAGCAGACATTGGTGTGGCTGTTGTGGCTGTCCACGCCCCAGGCGAACAGAATCCACTCCATGACGCCCTCGTGGCCGGGGCGTCCCACGTGGTACATCACCTCGTTGTGGCGCCCTTCCTCGAAGGCCTTGCGAATGCGGGCGGCCAAGTCGTCCAGCACCTCGTCCCACGTGACGCGCACCCACTTGCCCTCGCCCCGTTTGCCCACGCGCTTGAGCGGGTAGAGAATGCGCTCCGGATCGTACACTTGGTTGTGCGTGGCCGGTCCCTTCGCGCAGTTGCGGCCTCGGCTCCCCGGGTGGAGCGGATTCCCCTCGAACTTCTGCACGTCCAGCGTTTCCCGGTCCACGTAGGCCAAAAGGCCGCATCCGCTCTCGCAGTTGAAACAGACCGTGGGAATCAGAGTGTAGGTCCGGAGCTTGCGTTCCGGCCACGCACGGGGGTCGTATTCCGTCCAGTGGTCCCACCGTTCAGGGGGGGGATAATCGGTGAGCCCCTCCGAAACAGCCCGGGAAACGGCTCCTGTGACCTGATGTGTTGTGGATGTCATAGGTGTACCGCTCCTCAATATATTGTTGGCAACAACCGCGTATTTCTGAGCGCTCGTGGTTTACGCCGCATTCGACGTGAACTACGAGTTGGGAATTTCTTGGGGAGCCATGACGAAGGCGTGTTCGAACATGTACAGCCCGACGATGGCCGCCAGGGCAGCCAGCCCCATAAGGGCCAAGATCACCTGGCCGCCCATCATGGCGAGCAGGGCCAAGGCCAACGCCAGCCCATGGCCCACGCCCACAGCGCCCCACCAGAAGTGGCGGCGGTACTTGCCTTCCCGAATGTGGTGAGCCGCGCGGGCGGCCACCTCAGAGGCATGGGGCATGCCAAACTCGCCGAAGAGGGTGACGAAGAGGTCGGCAATCAGCGACAGCACAAACGTCCACGCCAGGGCGGTCACCATGGGCGCCGGCATGGAGACGAAGAGCCCCAGCACCAGGAGCGCACCGGCCCCGACCATGAACGCTTGCACCACTAGGTGGACGGGCAAGAGCGAACTCTGCCACAAATCTCGCCTTCGGCTTGGCCGAAGAGGAAGGCCGTGTAGACCGCTGCCAACACGGCCAGGACTCCTCCTCCCCAGAGAAAGAACGGCCGCATGCCCGAGGTGAGCCCATCGGACAGGAGGCCCAAGGCCGCTCCACCCTCCAGGAGGAACCAGAGGCCGGCCACCACAGTGAAGCCCACGAGGATAAAGGCGCCCCGCGTGAGCCACGATTTCCACTGTGGCCGGGTCAAGATGGTGTAGAAGCGCTCCGGCCGCTCCAAGTCCCACACCAGCAGCAGGGTGGTCAGGCCGATGAAGAGCAGGGAAACGAACGTGCCGGCCAAGGCGACCGGACGGCTGAACTCCACAGCGCCCAACCCGAAGAGGAGGGCCAACACCATGAAGATGCCGCTGCCAATGCCCTTAGTGACCAGGTAGGCCGGCACTTGCCAGTGCCAGGGCACCTTGTGTTGGGCGTTGTAGACCGTCTGGACCATGTGTTCGGCCTGGCGCGCATCGCCGACCACAATGGGCCCACGCCATGTGCCCACCCCCTGTTCCGAGGCCTCGCGCACGGCAAAGCCCGTGGGCGAGTGGACGTGAACGCCTGGAGAATGGTTCACCGGATCATCGGTGGCATCAATGGCGCGCGCCTGGTCGGTCGCCACGTCGGCCCACATAAACGTGCCGGAAATATGAGCGGCTGTAGGCGTCAGCGTCACCTCATCGGCGTCAATGTAGAAGAGCTTGGGTGCCGTGCCCTGTTCGGGCTTGCGCACACTAACGGGATACCGTTCGATGAGCCGGCTGATCTCGCTGTTGGGATCGTCCAGGTCGCCGGCGATGATGGCCCGTTCCGGACAGACGATGACGCAGGCCGGCTCCAACCCCACCTCGATGCGGTGGGCACAGAAGTGGCACTTCGCCGCCGTGCCCGTCTCGGGGTCAATGTAGATGGCATCATACGGGCACGCTTGCAGACAGGCCTTGCAACCAATGCAGATGCGGGGGTCGAATTCCACGATCCCGTCGTCGCGCTGGTACATGGCCTCCACAGGGCAGATGCGGACACAGGGAGGGTTGGCACAGTGGTTACAGCGGGTGACTTGAAAAAAGCGGCGTACGTTGGGGAATGTGCCCTTCTCGACGTACTTCACCCACGTGCGGTAGACGCCCAGCGGCACTTCGTTTTCAGACTTACAGGCCGTGCTACATGCATGACATCCAATGCACTTCCGTTGGTCAATGAGAAAGGCATAGTTCATCGGCGAACTCCCTTGGGACTCCTGTAAGCGGTGAATCGAAGCTCTTCGTCTACGGTGAGGAAAGCGCGCTCGACCCTCGGTCGCCTCGTACAGGGGAGACGGGACAACACACTCCCCCCAGGGGGCCATTCCCCGCGCCACCGGAGAACAGCCCCCCATCCCCTTGACGCCTTCAGATCATTGGCGGATACAATCCAGCGGGCAGGGAGCACCCCACGTCTACCGGGCAGCCGGTGACCGTCTCCTCCACACGTATGGTAGAGCCCTGTCAGATGAAGAGCGTCACGCGGCTTTTCAGGGCATCGGAGAGGAAACCGGCCACGCCTGCTTCCTCAGCACTGTCGCGCAGCTCTTCCTGCGAGATGCCCATCACGTGCTGGCTCATGGCACAACTGTACATGGTGGCGCCCAATTCCTCGGCCAGCGCGATGAGGTCGTCCAAGGTTTCCACGTTCTTCTCGCGCATCATCCGCTTCATCAGGGAAGCGCCCACGCCGAAGAAGTTCATGCGGCTAAGCCCCATCCCGGCTGGCGCTGCCGGCGAGGCTGTCATCAGGTCCAGCATCTTCTCCATGAGCGACTTCCCCTCAAAGGAACGCTGCTTGCGAATCGCGTTCAGGCCCCAGAACGTGAAGAACATGGAGACTTCCTGTCCCAAGGCCAGCGCGCCGGTGGCGATAATAAAGGCGGCTAATAGGCGGTCCAACTCGCCGGAGAAGACCACAATGGTCACGCGGTCGTCGGGCACGCGTTCGGCCAGTTCGGCCAACTGCGCCTCGAGCTGTTCGACACGTGCCCGCAGGGCGGCTACATCCACTTCTGTCTGTGCTTGGGGCACGACAGCCTCAACAGTCATTGTTCACCTCCTTCTTGCCCTTCCACCTTCCCAGCACAGCACGCGGGCGGGCAGCGTGCCCGCCCTGACTATATCCTTATGATGTGCGCTTCACGTAGTGGACGAAGATAGGTTGACCATCTTGCTGGACTTCCTCTTGAGCAACCAGTTCTACGTTCTTCGCGGTCTTCACCCAGCCTTGGAAATCCTTCACGCTGCCCCGGTCAGTGGCGACCACCTTCAACACTTGGCCGGGTTCCATCTTCATGATCGTCTGTCGTGCCTTGACCAGCGGCATGGGGCAATTCAGGCCTCGAACGTCCAATTCTTGGTCGAATGTCGGCGCGGACATACTCACAACACCTCCTTTCTGTTCTGTGGGGGAATTCCACCAACCGCCGTGCTCACCGTGAGCAGGGTGACATGTATCACGGTTCGTCCATGACAAACGACAAAGATAGTATACTGGAGTATGGCTCTTGTGTCAAAGCCAACGAGCAAAGTTTACTTTCCTGCCGTCCTTTCTCCAGTATGGAGAGGTGGCTGCTGGCGCGAGAACGTGAGCAGAGGGGAGCGTGGAGTAGGAGTCCATGACGCCGGGCTATTTCTGTTTCTCCTGAAAGCGGGTTATCATTGAGTGGACACACGATAAGCTGTTGGGTGGTGGGAGCATGGAGCCTCTTGAACAACAGGTACGCAGGACGGTGGAGCGCCTTCAGCTTTTCCGCCCCGGAGAGCACGTGGTGGTGGCTGTGAGCGGTGGGCCAGACAGTTTAGCCCTTCTCCACGTGCTGCACGCGCTCCGAAGCCACCTTAAAATTCGGCTCTCTGTGGCCACGTTGGACCACATGCTCCGCCCCGATTCGGCAAGCGAGGCGGCCTTCGTGGGCCGACAAGCCCAGGCATTGGGCCTCTTCTGCGTGCAGGAGCAGCGCGACGTGTTGGCCTACGCACGCGAGCACCGCCTGAGCGTGGAGGAGGCTGCCCGTGAGGTGCGCTATCGGTTCCTCGCCGAAGTGGCCGCGGCGGTAGGAGCCACGGCCGTCGCCACCGGACACACGGCCGACGACCAAGCGGAGACGGTGCTCATGCACTTCCTACGCGGTGCTGGCCTGAGCGGGTTGAAGGGCATGTTGCCCCGCGCCCCGGCAGATGTCACTGAGCGCACGGGCGCAGTTCCCGCTCGCCCCGACGTTGTGCGCCCCCTGCTCTTCACGCCCCGTGCCGAAGTGTTGGCCTACTTGGAACAACGGGGGCTTGTTCCCTGCTTGGACCCCTCCAACTCGGATACCACGTTCTTCCGCAACCGGTTGCGTCACGAGCTTCTTCCTCTGTTGGAAGCACACTATCAGCCCAACGTTCGCCGGCTCCTGGTGCGCACGGCGGAGACACTGGCCGTGGACTGGGATTACCTGCGCTCTCAAGTGGAACAGGCGTGGCACACTTTGGCCCAACCTGAGGACGAACATGTGTGCTTTCCACGCCAGGCATTTCTGAGCCAACACCAGGCTGTCCAGCGTGGCCTCGTGCGCAAAGCCGTGCGTCGCCTGCGTCCCATGCTGCGCGACGTGGGGTGGGAACACGTGGTAGAAGCCCTCCGGGTCGCGCGGACAGGGGAGGCGGGCACGCGCGCCACGCTGCCCGGTCACCTTTTCCTTTTCGTGGAGCGCCAGGCACTCGTGATTGGGCCAAGGCCGCTTCTTCCCCCCTGGCCACGCTTGCCGGCCGGCACACGCGTTCCCGTGGCCGTGCCCGGCGAAACAGAGATCGGGGAGGGGTGGGTGCTCACAGTTCAGCTCACTGCTCCAGAAGAGGTGCTTTCCAACGTCCTCGTTGCCCCAGATCCCTGGCAGGCCTTTCTGGACGCTGACCACGTCAGGCTTCCGCTGGCCCTGCGCACGCGCCGGGCAGGCGACCGGTTCACCCCCTTGGGCATGGCCGTGCCGGTCAAGTTGGCCGATTTCCTCACGGCCCAGAAGGTCCCCCTCTCCCTGCGCGACGAGATGGCTCTACTGGTGGACGCCAACGATCATATTTTGTGGGTTCTGGGCCTACGCCCGGCCCACGGCACACGCCTCACCGAGGCCACGCATCGAGTGTTGGCCCTCTCATGTTATCGCCGGAAGGACGGCTAAACCATGGATCGTCGACAGGTCACGGGCATTCTGTTCACGCTCTTCTCCACCGTCTGCGCCGGCACAGCCCCCATCTTCGGCAAGTTAGCGTACCAAGCCCAAGTGACGCCTTACACCTTGGTGGCCCTGCGCACGTCCTTAGCCGCGCTCAGCTTGTGGGGGTTTTACGTGCTCTTCTGGCGTCACTGCATACCCATTCGGGGCAGTGCCCTGGCCGGCTGTGTGGCCATGGGGGTCGCCAACGGCTTGGGGTCACTGATGTACTATCCCGGATTGGCTCGCATTGACGCCTCACTGGCCCAGTTACTCTACGCCCTCTACCCGGTGTGGGTCTTTGTTTTCCTGAGCGCCGCCGGCCAGCCTGTCTCGCGCCTCGCTGTACTGCGCTTGGGCATCGCCATTGTGGGGGTTTACCTGCTCACCTTCACGCCGGGGGCGCGCTTCGACTTCTTGGGGGCCATGCTCCTGGTGGCCGCCGGGGCAGCCTATGGATGGCATTTGGTGCTGGGCCAATGGACGCTGGCCAACGTGGACTCCCGCACCGTGGCCCTCTACACGATCACCACCATGGCCGTCGTGGTCGATGTGGCCCGTCTGAGCATGGGAGACCCCGTGGAGCCCATTTCGCCCCTAGGGTGGGTGGCCATTGCCGGCCTGGCCTTGATTGCCATGGCCTTGGCCAGGCTACTGGTCTTCGCCGGCCTGAGCCGGCTCGGAGGCATTCAGACTTCTATTCTCAGCGTGGGGGAATTGGTGGTGGCCCTGATTTTGGCCTTTCTCCTTCTGGGTGAGCGCATGACGGCGATGCAGTGGACGGGTGCCTTGCTCATTGGCACAAGTATGCTCATGATCGGCCGCGAATCAAACCTAGAACTGGAGGGGTGGGAACAGTGGCTGGCCGCCGAGATGAAGAAAGAACAATGAGCCGGTGGCCGCGCCAAGTGCCCACGCCCGGCCACCGGCCTGGGCCCCGGTTAGAACATGGCTTGGATACTCTCCAACAGCTCCCGGTCGACGAACTGTCCCTTCTGGAGGAGGGAGCGCACGTGGCCATCAAGCCGTTTGCGCTCCTGGGATGAGAGGCGGGCTGCCGTAATCACGATGACGGGGATATGCTGGAGCTTGGGATCAGACTTGATAGTTTCAAGCACTTGGTAGCCGTCCACTTCGGGCATCATCAGGTCCAACAGCACCACGTCGGGCATCACTTGGCGGATCATCTCAATGCCCTGGCGCCCGTCGGCGGCCTCGAAGATCTCGAAGTCACCGTATGCTTGGAGGATACGCCGCAGGAGCACTCGTGCCGGCTCATCGTCCTCCACGATGGCGATGCGCCGCACATCCCCTCCGAGCTCCTCAAAAGAGGTCAGCAATCCTTCCTCCCTGGCCTCCATGGTGGGTGTCGGTTCCTCGGCAGCTTCGATGACTTCCTCGGCTGAGAGATCCAAGTGGTGGGACCAATTCTCCTCCAACAGGTGCTTTTTCGACGGGGAAGGTGTGGCCTGAGCAGCAGATGACCACCGTTTCGTCAGGACGGATGAGGCCCTGGCGGATCATCTTGATGGCTCCTGCACAGGCCATAGCAGCCGCCGGCTCCATGGAGAAGCCGTCCATCTTGGCCATGACGTGCATGGCGCGGAACGCCTCATCATCAGTCACGGCCACGAAGGCCCCCCCGTGTTCAACAGCCGCCTGGTAGAGGATCTCATAGGCAATGCCTGGGTCGCCAGTGGCTACTGTGGTGATCAAAGTCTGAGGGGATTCGACCACAACAGGTTTGGGGGAGGCCCTGCTCCCACGCCCGCACCATCGGCGCACAGCCGGCCGCCTGAATGCAGGCGATCTTGGGCATCGTCTCCACAAGGCCCATCTCCCGGAGTTCCCAGAACCCTTTGAGGACGCCCACCGGCCCGAGTCCACCGCTGACGGCCTGAATGTACCAGTCCGGAGAACGCCATCCCAGTTGCTGGGCGATCTCGTAAGCGATGGTCTTCATGCTCTCGCGGGCGGCCATGCCCTTAATACCCCGGTCCAAGAAGAGCCCACGTTGTTCCGCAAACCGGGCAGCCACCTGTTTGGTGCGATCATACGTGGCCGTCACCTTGACCACCTCAGAGCCGTAAAGGGCCACTTCGCGCATCTTGTCGGCCGGCACACTGCTGGTGAGAAAGGTCCACAACTTGATGCCCGCTTGGGCCGCGTAGGCCGAATAGCTGATGGCCACGTTGCCGGTGGAGGCCACCACCACCTCTCGAATACCGTGCTCCCGCAACACGCTGATGGCCAATGAGGCCTGGCGGTCCTTGAAGCTGGCTGTCGGCCCCTGGCGCTCGTCCTTCAAGTAGAGATGAGGAATCCCCAACATAAGACTCAGGTTCTTCAGGCGGAGCAGGGGGGTACCCCCTTCACCCATCGTCACGATGTGTTCGTCCTTGTGGACGGGCAGCCACTCGCGGAATCGCCACATGGTGCAGGAACGCGCCCCCGTCTCCTCACGCATTACGGGGGCAAGCCGGTCGTAGTCGTAGCGGGGATCAAGCCATTCCCCCCCACAGGATGGGCATGCAGCGAGCAATTGGTCCGTCGGCAAATCATCACGGCCACAATTTGTGCAGACTACATACCAAGACATCTGTTTTCCTCGCTTTACATCGTTAGTTACTTTGAGTTCTCAACAAAGAATCCATCCTTTCCCCCCTCGGAGGCGGATGGATTCCCTTCACCATGAAGGTATGTCCTTCCACACGCTCACAGGCTGACTCACATGTTCACAGGTCGGCCGTTCGCCAGCGGCCGGCGGAAGTCAGAGGGCCAGATCACATGCGTTGAGCCTGCAGCAGGGCGTTCAAGCATCCCACCAGTTCACCGCGCAGAATGGGCTTTGGCAGGAAGTCGGTCGCGCCTGCCTTCAGACATGCCTCCCGCTGATCCTCCTCGATGGAGCAGACCACAATGGGTATCTCCCGCGTGAGCTCTTCCTGGCGCAATGTGCGCAGAACATCAAGGCCATTCATGTCGCGGATCTTGATGTCCAGCAGGATCACATCTGGTTGATAGCGACGGACAGCCAAGAGCACATCCCTAGCATCGTTCACCGAGATGACACTATAGCCTTCGGGTTCCAAGTAGCGGGTGTAGAGCTCAGTAATGCCGGGTTCATCGTCCACAGCCAACACCACGGGCTGGCGGTGGATATCTTTCCCATTCTCCAGAGGTCCGGCAATGGGCAAGGTGAACCCAAACGTGGAGCCTTGGCCGACAACACTGCGCACCCAAATGCGTCCCCCGTGCATCTCCACGAAGTGACGGGCAATGGCCAAGCCCAAGCCCGTTCCTCCTACCTTGCGAGTCATGGAGCTGTCCACCTGGTAGAAGGCTTCGAAGAGGCGATCCTGCTTCTCCTCTGGGATGCCCGGGCCGGTGTCGGAGACAGTCATCATGATTTCGTCGCCGGTTCTCACGGCCGTGAGACAAATTTCACCCTCCTCGGTGAACTTGGCCGCGTTCGAGAGCAGGTTGAGCAGAATTTGGCGCACACGGGTGGCGTCCGCGCGAATGGTGGGCAGCTCCTCAGGAACCTCCTTGCGGAGCCGAACGGGTTTATCCTTGATGAGCCCCTTCGTGGTGCTCAACACCCCGTCGATGATCTGGTTCAAGTCCACATCTTCAAAATCGAGCTCCATTTTGCCGGCTTCGATCTTGGAGATGTCGAGGATGTCGTTGATGAGGCCGAGCAAATGTTGGCCGGCGTTGTAGATGGTGGTCAAGTCCTTGCGCTGCAGCTCAGTAATGGGCCCGTCTATACCCTTGAGAATGACGCGGGAGAATCCGATGATGGAGTTGAGCGGCGTGCGGAGCTCATGGCTCATGTTGGCCAGAAATTGTGTTTTGAGCTGGTCCAGCTCGCGCAGGCGTTCGGCCGTCTCGCGTTGTTGCTGGTAGGCGCGCGCGTTCTCGATGGCGACGGCAAGCTGGTCCGCCAATGTTTGGAGCACAGCTATGTCTTCCTCGTCGAAAACGTCTGGCTCCGTGCTCTGGACGTCGAGGGCACCAATGATCCTGGTGCCCACGCGCAACGGCACGGCACATTCGGCGCGCGTGTCCGGCAGGAGCTCGTTCCGGCGGTGCACGTGGTCTTGGTCGGTGTCACGGGCCACAACGGGCTTGCCCGTAGCTGTCACCTGACCGATGACGCTGTGGCTGCCCACGATGAGGTGGTGCTGGCGCTCCAAGAGCATCCGGCCTGTCTCGCCGGTGCTGGCCCGCAACCAGGCGGCGTAATTCTCCTCATCCACGAGGAAGACTTGGACGTGGTAGAACCCGAAAGCATCGCGGATGAGTTCGACGACCCGGTTGAGCAGCTCGTCGAGGTCAAGCAGTGAGGACGCAGCCCGGCTGACCTGAGCGGCCGCCTCAAGTTGCCGGGCACGGCGTTGTTCCAGGGCAAAGAGGTGAGCAGCTTCCAGCGCCTGAGTCATCTCCTGGGCCACGGCCGCCACAAGCTCCACTTCTTCTTCGTTCCACTGACGTGGCCCTTCATCCTCAACGAGCACCATGCCCACCGGTGCGCCCCCTCCACATGAGCGGGGCAATAACCTTGGATTCATCGGCTGTCGGCTCAGATGGCAACGTGTCCAAGGGCGTTGTCTCCGCACCAACGACGTGGACGCCGTCGCCCTCCACAACGATGCCGCGCGGAAAGCGGCGGAACTGTTGGAGCCACCCGCTCTCGACGCGCTCCCGCTCCAAGAGGTGCATCTCCTCGAGCTGTTGCTGGACAACAGCGTACAGCTCCGCATTGGCCAGTGCCCGTGCCAACGCTCCAACGGCCAATTCAATGGCGGAAATGGTCTGGCGGTCGGCCAGATGTTGCTCCTCGTGGGCGAAGAGCATCACGACGCCCTGCATGGTGATGGGGAGGTCTAACAATGGCAAGGCTAACACGTGTCCCGGCCGCAACGTCACCAGGTGCCACGTGCGCTGGCGAAGGGCGTGTACGGCCACGTTGTACAACTGCACGTTTACGGAAAGTTGCTGGGGCCACCCGAAGTCTCCCTTCGCCTGCTCGCAGTAGAGCTCGTGCCTGTCGCCCAGATAGATGGCCAGCGAGTCCCCCCATCCCAGCTCGTCGTGGAGGAACTCCACCGCCTTGGCGAGAATGACATCCCGCTTCAGGTCCGATGCCACCCGTTGGCTGAACTGGGCAATTTTGGAGAGCTGGTCCATCGAACGGCGCAGCCGTTCCTCGGCGCGAACGCGCTGGGTCACGTCGCGGAAGTCCCACAGCCGACCGGCAACACGGCCGCCGAGGGTGTAGGGGCGGGTATCATACTCGAACACATGCCCATTAGCGAGTTCCAACGTGCCGTGGCCAACCAACTCCGGGCGCCGACTGCAGCGGTCCAGTTGGCGTTCGAAGGCTTCCGCGTCCCTGAGCCGCTCCAACACGGCCTGCCAGAAGGTGTCGCTCAGGGCGTCCTCGAGGGACCTCTTGGGCAACTCCCCACATGTCGAGCAAGCGGTGGTTGTACAAGATCACGCGACCATCTACGCCGCTAATGAAAATGCCATCGGCGATCAGGTGCAAGGCGTTGTCAAGCTGGGAGGCCAAGCTTTCCACGCGCCGGCTCGCCTCCCACCGGCTGATGAGACCCACCAGAAGACCGCCCAACAGCTGGGCAAGCAGGTGGACGTACTCCTCCTGCCACTCGGGACGCTCCTCATCAAATGCCTCGAACAGCAACACCCCTCGCACCACATCCTCCTGGCGCAGGGGGATAAACAGTTGAGATCGACTCTCCAAGACTCCCTCGGGAAGTTCGACCGACTGCAGTTGTTCCGCGAAACGGTGGGTCGTGAACGTGCGTTCAGGTGATGTCCGTTGCACCCAATCGAGCAGCACTTGAGCGCTCATCACAGCCACTTTTTTCGACTGTCCCCGAGCACGCCAGAGCACTTCCACTCGCTCCCCGCTCTGCAGGGCAAAGACGAGGTGTACTCGGTCGGCCTCCAACGCGGTGCCAATCTGGCCAAGGGCCTCCTGGAGACCGCTGTGGAATTCCTCGACCTCCGTGGCCACCAGGTGAGCTGCTACGGAGGCGATCACATGGCCCACTTGGGCATACCGGCGCAGGGCAGCCTCGGCCGATTGCAGGCCGCTCACGAGGGCCTGACGAATAACCTCCTGTTCCCGTAACACGCGGCGGTGCAAGGCGTTTATGAAGCCCACCACAACGCCGGAGAAGAAGGCCGTGAGCCTCGGCAACCACCAGTCGGCCGCTTCACTGCCCACCACGTCGATGACGTGCGCGGCCCAAACAGTTTGGGTGCGCGTCACGGCGTCGGGCATAGTGTAGCCCAATTCCACAACAGCGCGGCCAATGGACTGGGCCGGCCCGCTCGGGTCGTCGGCGCCCAACAGGAGCTCGACACCCTGGCGGACGAGCTCCAGTAACCTTGCCCGAATGGTCGCCTCGTCGAGGGGGACGAACCCGGCCGGCTGAATGGCCCGGAGCCAAGCGTCCGCCAACTCCTCACACCGCTCGAACAATAGAGCTGCCTTGGGAGGCGTTTGAGATATGCGTTGCACCGCCATCGGTTCACCTTCAGGTGCTCGTTCGATCAGCGCCTCACGGCTTGCGGGCTACGCCGGCGTAAACTGCCGGCATGTCACCGTAATCAAAACGTTGCAGTGGTCTCCATTGGTTCACAGGCACTAGCCCTGGATCCACGAGCTCCCAGCCCTCGAAGAAACGCTGAATCTCCGCGTAAGAGCGCGCTTTACCCGGCGCTGTGGAACGCTTGTACAACGCGATAATCCGGTTCAGCACGTCTTCCGGCCATCCTTCATAAGTGAAATGGGAGATCACCAAGAAGCTGCCGGGCGCGAGCACTTTGCCAAACCGCCGCACGATGCCGTAGGCCTCTTCATCGTCGATGATGAAGTGCAGCAGGGCCACCAACAGCAGCGCCACCGGCCGGCTGAAGTCCAACAGCTCCCGCACCTCCGGATGGCTCACGATCTGCTCGGGATCGCGCGCGTCCGCCTGGATGCAGATGGCGTTCGGGTTGCCCTCCAGGATCGCCCGCGAGTGGGCCACTGCAATGGGGTCAATGTCCACGTACACCACTCTGGCCTCGGGGTTCACCCCTTGGGCAACCTCGTGCACGTTCCCCTTCGTCGGAATCCCCGACCCAATGTCAAGAAATTGGTCAACCCCCTCTTCCTCCGCCAAGCACTTCACCGCCTGAATCAGAAAGGCCCGGTTGGCCTGGGCCATCAACTTCACCTCAGGCATGATCTTCAACACCTGCTCGGCCGCCTGGCGGTCTACCTCAAAGTTGTGGTGCCCTCCCAAGTAGTAATCGTACATGCGGGCCGGGCTCGGCTTGTCCAGCGGCACCTCTTGCGGTATCCACGTCCCTTTCGGCGACTGTGTGCTCATGGTTCCCCTCCTGAAATGCAAATGCTTTGTCGATTTCAGTCCGCCTCTGCCACCACGACGCCTCACGGCTTTCGGGCTACGCCGGCGTAAGCTGCCGGCATGTCACCGTAATCGAAGTCCAGCATCGGTCGCCATTGGTTCAGGGCCACCAACCCGGGCTCCACCAGCTCCCAGCCCTCGAAGAAGCGCTGAATCTCCGCGTAAGAGCGCGCTTTACCCGGCGCTGTGGAACGCTTGTACAACGCGATAATCCGGTTCAGCACGTCTTCCGGCCATCCTTCATAAGTGAGATGAGAGATCACCAAGAAGCTGCCGGGCGCGAGCACTTTGCCAAACCGCCGCACGATGCCGTAGGCCTCTTCATCGTCGGTGATGAAGTGCAGCAGGGCCACCAACAGCAGCGCCACCGGCCGGCTGAAGTCCAACAGCTCCCGCACCTCCGGATGGCTCACGATCTGCTCGGGATCGCGCGCGTCCGCCTGGATGCAGATGGCGTTCGGGTTGCCCTCCAGGATCGCCCGCGAGTGGGCCACTGCAATGGGGTCAATGTCCACGTACACCACTTTGGCCTCGGGGTTCACCCCTTGGGCAACCTCGTGCACGTTCCCCTTCGTCGGAATCCCCGACCCAATGTCAAGAAATTGGTCAACCCCCTCTTCCTCCGCCAAGTACTTCACCGCCTGAATCAGAAAGGCCCGGTTGGCCTGGGCCATCAACCTCGCCTCAGGCATGATCTTCAACACCTGCTCGGCCGCCTGGCGGTCTACCTCAAAGTTGTGGTGCCCTCCCAAGTAGTAATCGTACATGCGGGCCGGGCTCGGCTTGTCCAGCGGCACCCCTTGCGGTATCCACGCCTCGTTCGGCGACTGTGTGCTCATGGAATTCCCCTCCTCTTTCTCAGGCGTTGCAAGAACACATGCCGATTGTACACCAATTCCTCCGCCTCTGACAAACCACGGGATAGCAAAGACGGGTCCGTTCTGTCCACGGATCACGCGCGGTCAGCTCCCGTTGTGCGGCGACGCCCCCCCAAATGTCGACCGATTTCCATTGCCATCCTGCCTGTGGCTCTCCTCCCGCTCACGGGTGGCTCGCCACTGCTGGGGGGGGATGACCCACACGCCGGCCCGCCGGGCGTGAAGCACCTGGCGCAACTCGCTCACCCCAGCTTGCAGAATGGACTGTGGATCCACGCTGCGGTGCAACCGGGCCGCAATGCGGTTGAGCATCTCCTCTCGCCAGGCACGCATCTGGGCGGTTTCAAACAGGCGCAAGTTGTCGAGCACAATTGTGGCCTGATCGGCCAGAGTGCGGTAAATTTCGATCTCCACTTGCGGCACTGGGCCGGGTTCATCCGACCGCATCACGAGCCATCCAAGCCACCGTTCCACCGTGCGCAGCGGCACAATCAACAGGCGTCTAGCGCCCATTTGCTCCAACACGAGCTTGGTCTGCTCCGCAAGAGGCGCCTCCCGCACATCCTCGAAGAGGATATAGGGCCCCTGGCTAAGCACCCGGGCCTCGGGGAAAACGTGACGCCACGGCACTTCCGCCCCGGGTTCAACGGTGGGGAGGTCAAGGGAGGCGACGGCAGCGTTCACGACCACGTCGGGCAGCTCCTCATTTCCCATAATGGGCTCGGGGAAGAGCCATACGCTGGCCGAAGTCCAGAAGGATTCGCCGGCCTCGAACATAGCATTGGCCACGTCCTGAGCATTCACGGCCATGCTGAGCAAGTGGCTTGCCCGGTAGAGGCGTTGAGTTCTGGAGAGGGCCTCCTGTGCTTGGCGGAAGAGGCGCAAGTTCTCCAGCACCACGGTAGCTTGGGAAACACCTGTCTCCACGGCGCGCAAGTCGGCTTCGGAAAAGGTGCGGGGGGTCTGCCACGTGAGGAGCGTGAAGCCGATCCAGTGCGTGGCCGTGCGGAAGGCGTACACGGCCAGCGCTTGCGCGCTCAGCGCCCGCAAGAACTCGGGCGGCAACAAGTCAGTCAACGGCTCCTCGCCGGAGACCACGAGAGACCTGTCCGGCGAGAGGCGCACAACAAGCGGGAAGTGTTCGGCGGCAATACGAGCCCCCTCGGGCACAGGCGCTGATCGCTCACCAGCCGCCCGGACAAGTCGCACGGCAGGCGGATACTCTTCCAGGGCCACTGGCTCGTCAAACATCCAGATGCTGGCCCAATCGGGCTCGAGCACCTCGACGCTCTTGAGCAGGCCAGCATACACATCTTCCACTGAGGTGCTGCGCACCAACGTGCTGGTGATCTCGTAGAGCCGGCGGGTCTCCTGGAGGGCAGTCCGCGTCTGGTCGAGCAGGCGGCGGTTCTCCATGACCAGCCCAAGCTGTCCCACAATTGTGCGCCACCGCTGGATGTCGGCCTCGCTGAAATGTGTCGGGTGTCGATAGCTGATGTGAAGCATGCCATACCCGCGCCCGAGGGGGAAACGCCACGGAGAACATGCTGCGCACGCGCTGGCGCCGGTACGAGACGCGGTCGGCTTCGCTCATGTGAGGGTCGGTCTCAATGTCCTCCACCACGAGGGCAGGATAGCCCGGCTCCAGCAGACGTTGAACCGAGGGGAACTCCTCGGAGGAGAAGTAACGCCCCACGTGGGGACTCGGACGCCCGCCCGGCAGATAGTTGGCCAACACGGTGAAGCCCCGCACTCGTCCCCGCTGGTCCACATCGAGCTCGTTGATGGCCACGAAGGCGTCTTGGGTGGGCAACAGGTGGTGGGCAATTGCCCAGGCGATGTCGCCCACCGTGGCGGCGGCAGCCATGGCGGCCGAGGCGTCGTAAAGGGCCTGCGTGCTCTCCAGGTTGACCTTGAGCTGCTGAAAGAGCAAGACGGTCTCGAGGGCAGCGCTGGCCTGCTCGCTTAGGGCCACGAAGAGGCGCTTGGTCCGCTCGTCGAACTGTCGAGGCCGTAGTGAGAGGAAGATAAGTATACCGGTCATTTGCTCTCGTGTCATCAGTGGTCGGCTCACCAAGGCCTCAAAGCGTGTACTCGGCTCCTCGCTGGCGATCGCCAAGATGTCCAACACCTCTCCGGCTCCGTGCTCCACGGCGAACACAGTGTCACGAGCGGTGATCAGGTGCTCAGCATAGGTGCGCACCTTTTCGTCCAGCCGGAGCGCAAACTCCGTGTCGCGCAACTCACCGTGGATGGCGCGCGCATACACTCGGAACTCGTGGTCGAGAATGGTCTCCACTTGGGCCGGAAGCACTTCTGGCAACACAGCCAAATGCACAGCGTCGAATCCCAGTGCCCTGGCCGCCTCGAGGGCAACGGCAACTACTTCCTCGGGGGACTCAGCCTGGGCAAAGCCGCTGGTGGCCCGGTAGAGCAGCCTGGTCTCCTGGAGCGCCGCTTCTGTGCGCTCGAAGAGGCGGCGGTTGTGGAGCACCGTGCCCGCCTCGTCCACGAGCACACGGAACGGGACGAGCTGGCTTGACTCAAAAGCTTCAGCACGCGCTGAGTGGAGGAAGATCGCGCCCGACAACTGTTCACCCACGTAGAGGGGAAACATCACCGACGATGCAGCGTGGAGGCGTTTCAAGTGCTCTTTCAGGAAAAGGACGGTTTCGCCATCGTTCGACCCAGCAGCCCTGACGTGTAAACGATGTTGGGCTTTCACGTCCAAGGGCAAACACCACTCACGGCATTCTCGGGGATCCACATCGAGCTCCAACGTTGCGCCCTTCAGTGAAGACATCTCCTCACCAGGAGACCAATCGGCCACGACGCGGCCGGCACGTGGATTGCCATCGTCAAACATGACCACCATAGCCCCAACGAGATCGAAGGAAGCATGTCCGGCCGCGATTAACCCGTCCAGCAGGTGAGTGAAGAGATCGTCCTCATACTCCACCTCGAAGAGCCGTTGGCCCGTCGTGTACAAGGTCTCAGTGATATGGAGTGTCTGTTCGAGAGAGCTGAAGAGTTCGGCATTGCGGATGGAGATGGCGATCTGGTTAGCCAGAATTTGCAGGGCCACGATGTCATCGTCGTCAAACGCGTTGGGCTGAGTGCTCTGCACGTCCAACGCGCCGATGATCGCCCCGCCCAACTTCATGGGCACGGCCAACTCGGAGCGGGTCTCCGGCAGGAGTTCATTTTTGCGGTGGATGGGGTCTGTGTCGGTGTCGCGTGCCACCACAGGTGTTCCCTCGGCGGTCACCTTGCCGATCACGCTGCGCGACCCCACTGCCAAGCGGTGGCCGCGGGACAACAACAGGCGGCCGGCTTCTCCTGTGCTGGCCTTAAGCACAGCCCACTTGCCCTCCTTGTCCAGCAAGAAGACTTGGGCGTGGTAGAAGCCAAAGCGTCGGCGGATTAACTCCACCGCGTGGTTCAGGAGGTGGTCCAAGTCGGCTAAGGCAGAAGCCTCCTGGCTGACCAGGGCGGCCGTCTCCAAATGGCTGGTGCGGCGGGCCACACGCTCCTCGAGCGTGTGCAGCAGATCCTCCAAGCGGGCGGCCATCTGGTTGAAGGCACGGCCGACCAGTCCGAGCTCATCAGCCGTCTCCAAGCGCACGCGCGTTGCCAGCTCACCAGCAGCCAGTTGTTCAGCCGCCTCAGCCAGGATCAGGGCTTCGTCTGAGAGCTGGGTGGAGATGGTCTGCACGGCGAACAGCGCCACGAGGAACGCCAATACCGTCATGCCAATGACCACCAGCCCTCCGTTGGCCTGGATCTCCAAGGATTGCTCTAAGCCGCGCCCAAACAATTTTTCTGCGCGTTCGGAGAGCTGGAGGGCTAATCGCTGAAGCGCAGCACCATTGGCCTGTAGGCTGCGCATCACCACATCCAAGGCCCCAACGGACTCGGCGAGCTTGGCAAAGGCCACGCGCTCATCATCAATGGCCTGGTCAATGGCCTCCCGCAAGTTATCGGGCAATTGTTGGGCCTCAATGGCCTCAAACCACGCCTCGAACTCCGCCTGGCGCACCTGCGCATTCTGCAAGTAGACTTGCTGGTGGGTGATGATGAACTCGTACTCGGCCTCCTGCATCTCGAAGAACGTAATCAGCAACCCCTGCGTGGCCGGGGAGACGCGCAGGAGATCCTCCAGTCGCTGGTTCGCGGCCACCCAATCCCCCCACTGTCCGGTCGAGGGGTCGCCCAACTCCAGGAGGGTGTTCGCGAACTCCTCGAAGTCCATCTTGTAGCGTTTCAACGTCTCGACAAACAGCTCCACGCGCTCCTGGTCCTGTGGAGCAAGGGGCAGCGCCCTCAAGGCGTCCAAGCGCTGCTCGGCCACAGCAATGTGCTTGCGCCATCGGCTGATGGGGCCCAAGGCGATGGCGGGCAAATTCTCGCGGCCGACGGACGCCACCGCCCCCTGTTCCGCCGCGCGGGCGGCGCGCACGTTGGAGAGGATTTCATCGCTGTTCTTGAGCATGTTGTGATGGGCGATGATGACATCTTGGACTTGATCGTTCACAACACTGAAGACCGCCACGCTTACAAGTGAGAGTCCCAAGACCACCGCGATGACCGCACCAAAGCCCCAGCCCAGCTTTTGGCCCACTGAGGCCCGCCGCAACATGGAGCGCACCAGCGTGTTCCGGCGGTCGAGGACAACGAAGAGCAGGGCCGTGGTGAACAGCATGGCATTGAGCAGAATGAGCTGGCTCGTCTGGAACCAGACTTGGGCGGGCAAAGTCACCAAGCCCATGAAGAGGATGATCAGGAGAAGGTAAGAGGCAGTGCTCCTGTCCTCAGGAGTTCCCTTGCCTTGGTACCAGTTGACAATGCCCCACAACAGCGGGACCCCCGTCACCACAGCCATGAACACCACCACGTGGCCGAAAGTGGGCACGGGGAAGCCGATCACCTCTTGGCCCACGGTGAAGAGGGAGTTCACCGTCGTCAACACGGTGATGACGTCTTCGGCTTCGAAGATGAGCGTCCACACGCCGGCCCGCAAGAGCAGGGCGATGTAACCCACCACGCCGCCAGTGGCGAGCAACATGAGACGGGCGGGCCAGCCCGGCACTTCAAGTCGCCGGAGGAAGGAAAGGGCAGCGTAGAGGGAAATGGGCACTACAGTGGCCAAGGCGAAGATGTAGACCACTGCTGCCCCCATGAAGACGGGGGATCCCGGTTCGGCCCGAACAACAGTCACCACACTGGCGTTGGCAAGCGCGGCAACCAGCGTGGCCAGACCAAACTTGGCAGCCTCCTGGAAGAGCCGCCTTCCGGCAAGGATCAAGTACAGCCCAAAGACGAACTGGATCAGCGCGCCGATAAGGCTCAAGGTGACCATAGCTTACAGCTCCGTGTGCTCCTGAACAGCCATCGTGGGGGCCACAGTCGTCTCCTCGGCTGGGTCCGCCTGGCCATCCACCAGCTCCAACATGCTGTCGAGCAGGGCCAGCAGGTGTTGGCCGTTGCGGTTGATATAAGTGAGGTCAGAACGTTGATTCTCGGTCAACGGTCCTTCCACTTCTTTCAGCATCAGGGTGGAGAAGCCGATAATGGAGTTCAACGCTGTGCTCAATTCGTGGGACATGCGCCCGAGAAAGGCAGACCGCCGCCGCTCCAGTTGTTGGAGCTTCTCGAGTGCGGCCCGTTCCATCTCGCCAGCACGGGCATTCTCCACGGCCACAGTCAGGTGATCGGCCAGCACCTGGAGGGTTTGGAGGTCCCCCTCCGCGGACGGCTCCGACGAGACTACGACCAACACGCCAATCAACTGGGAGCCCAAGCGCAGGGGGAGGGCCATTCCCGTGCGGCCATTCCACTCTCGCCAGAGGGGGGCGCCCTGCTGAGCGCTCTCACGGGCTAATTGGGCCACGGCCTCCGGGTTGACAGGGTGTCCGGCGCGTCCGCGTTCCTCGAAGACAGGCTCCGGCCTCGTGCTGTCCACCTGGCGACGGAAGAGCCACAGGTGGACGGAATCGAACCCAAAGCGCGCCTGGATGAGCCGCACCGCCTGCGCGACCACCTCCTGCGAGGAGGACAACCGGCCTATCTCACGACCGATCTCCGCGCTGAGCTCCAGGTATCGGGCCCGGCGTTCCAACAGCCTGTTGGCCCGGGCCAATTGTTCAGTGCGCTCCTCGACGCGGTGTTCCAGCGTCTGGAGCAGGTCCTGAAGTCGCTCGGCCATCGTGTTGAAGGCGAACGCCAAGATGCCCAACTCGTCCGTGCGGTTCACAGCCGCACGGCGGTCCAGATCTCCTTGGGAGATGAGCACCGCCGTGCGCGTCAGCTCGAAGACCGGACGAGTGATGCGGCGAATCATGATGGCCGCGGCCACGGTGGTCAGCAGGGCCACGGTGAGCATGGCCGCAATGAGCGCGCCGGCCAGGGAGTCGGATGTGGCCAACACGCTCTCCAGTGCCTGCGCGCCGACCAACACAGCGCCGTTCCACGCCGGCACGGCCACGATCATCCAAGGTGTCTGTCGGCCAACAATCTGGCCTCCCACCGGCGCCCGCAGGAGTGCAGCGGCCACTTCCTCCGGCACCTGCTCGCCCGCCAGCGACACAACGGCGCCATTGAGGAGGAGGAACGTGGAGACTGTCGGCAGGTCGGCTGGCGGGCGAAACACCTCCTCGGCCGGCACCTTGGCCACGGCCAAGCGCCCGTCAGGCAGGCTGGCACCGATCCACACGTAGAGCTGCTCGCCCTCTCGGCCAAGGCGGACTTGCTCCCAGCGCAACGCACGGACTTCATCTGGGGGAAGCAGTCGCTCCCCTTCCGCTCCCGTGCTGGCCACCGGCTGTCCGTCTGGGTCCACGATCCAGTAGGCCCGTGCAGTGGGTATCCCATCAGGGGCCAGGGCCCAATGGAGGAGCAGGGTGCGGTGGAGTTCTACGCTCCGCCCGGCCTCGCTGCGGACCGCGAGCACAACAGCGTGTAGGTTTTCAAGGGACAATTGTTCGATTTCCTGCCGTGTGCGCGTTATTGCGTAGAAGCTGACAAGACTCAGCGGCCCAATCGTCAACACCAAGAAGGTTGTGAGCAATGTGCGGCCTAAGCCGCCACGCATGTGGCTGAGATGAATTGTACGCCCTCCGTCCCGCGTTTTACCTACACGTGTTCGCGCATCCCGGAGAGATAGCGGGCAATCTGTAAGGGAAGCTCGTCAATGTCCACGGGCTTCCGAATGTACCCGTGACACCCAGCCGCCAGCGTGCGTTCCCGGTCTCCCTTCATCACGTTGGCCGTCAGGGCCACGATGGGCACATTACGGAGTGCCTCAACTTGTCGGAGGCGAGCCGTCAGGGTAAGCCCATCGATCTCGGGCAAGTTGATGTCCATGAGAATCAGGTCCGGCCGGCATTCCACAGCCCGCCGGAGGCCCGTGGGACCATCTTCTGCCTCGACGACATGATACCCTTCGACCTCCAGGACACGCTTGACGAGTTCACGGTTTGCCAGGTTATCCTCAATGTATAGAATTGTAGCTTTGGGCATAGCTCCCTCTTTCTGTCCGTTTTCCAGACAAGCAGAGGAACTCCGCACCTCTCTCCTCGTTTCCGGCCGCCGCGGTGGGTGGATTCCGCGTCCCTTCACGGCCTTCCTTCATTATAACTCAACTTGATGGAAAGCCATATACCCATCGTTCGCTCATTTTGCAAGCACTATGGTGGCATTGGGTCAACCGTCAAGGCCAGGTCTTCATAGATCGAGACAGGGAGCCCCAACAGTTCCAAGATTCGTCGCTGCAACGCGGATAAAGGCGTAACATGACGGATCGCGCGCTCAGGAAGCCGGACAATACTCAAGGTGATGCCATGAAACGCTTTCAACAACCGTTCCGTCGTCGGACGGGCCGTCTCCCGCTTGGGATTCCCGGCGTAGAGCCCGGCCAAGGTCTCCCTGGCGGCTTGCAGCGCCTCCCGCACCACGTGTTCGACCAACGTCAGCACCCGCAAGGCCAGCGACAGCAAGCGCACCATCCCTTGGGCATGGTCCTCCCGCTGCACATACAGGGGGCGGATGCCCAACGGACGCCCTTTCAAACGCCGGAAGTTGCGCTCGATGTGCGGCGCCCCGCGATACACCCACACCGCTTGCGGCAACGAAAGCACCTCTGGTGGGGCATTGGTGGCATACAAGCGCCAGCCCAGGCGGCGGCGCGCGGCGCGAATGGCTTCCCGGTTGCGCTGTACATAGACCACATAGCGCACCCGTTCCTCCACCCGCGCCGGACGATCCCCGTATTTGCGAATGGGGCGTCGTTCCACCTCCTGCGTGTAGGTGACCTCCAACAACCCTTCTACGCCCCGCTGCTTGAGGATGCGCTGCACCGCCGCTTGCAGGGCTTCCAGGTCCTCCCACTGACGGCGTCCCCGGCCCCGGGGCGGCGTCAACGCCGCCAGCTCCTGCTCGGCCCGCTTCAGCCGCGCCTCCAGGCCGCGTCGCGCCTGCCGGGCCAGCGTGGGCGAATACACCACCAACAAGCGCTCCTCCCAGATCACCCCTTGTCCGTCCACCTCCGCTCTTTGCCGCCGGGTGGTCTCGAACCCCAAGGCCAGCAAATCCCGTTGGCCCTCCGTCACCTCCCTCTCAGGAGTCGGGATGGGCTGCAGGGACTGCTCCTTGGCCCACACCTGCGCCAGCAATTCTGCCAGCAATGGCGGCACCTCCCCCGTCTGGGGCAGCGGCATCAGGTAGTAATCCCCACCGGCCTGCACAAAGGCGCGCGTCGCCAGGGCGGCCATTTTGCTGTCTCCTACGTACAACCGGCCCCCCTGGCCAACCACCGGGCGCGAGCGGGCGATGGCCGGCACATACAACCCATCGTCGGCTTCGTTCCCCGCCACCACCAACGTGGCCACGGGCATCCCCAGGGGGTCCAAGGTGCCCAGCATCACCTTGAACTGCGCCAGGTCGGGCCGATGGTCTTTGCTATACCCATGGCGGAACAGGGTGTTCCCTTCCTCATCGTGATACACCGCCACCGTGGTACTGTCCAGGCGCACCGGCTCCCGATGCAGGTTGTACACCCGGATCAGTCGCCGACTCAGTTGGGCTTCCACCTCCTCCCAGGTCTCATCGTCGCTCAAATAGCGCAACACATCGGCCAACCGATCGTCGGTGAAGTCTTTGACCCCCACCGGTTCGGGCAGCAGCGCCTGCAGGGTCTGCAAGTGATCCTCGGCCCACGGCTCCACTTCGCTCATGCGGTGGTCGGCTTCGGAAAGAATGTAGCTCAGCCAGGCCGTGGTCAGCCAGCCCACGCTCAGCCCCTCCCGATTGCCATGCGGCTGAATCACCTCGTTCAGCACGTCTGGGATGCCCATCTTCTGTTGCTTGTGGATCAGCAACGGGATGTCGTCTACTCGTTCGGTGCGAATCTCTATTTCTGCCATAGTGGCAGAAGCTTACCGCAATTTCACTTTTCTTGCAAGAAATGAGCTGAACTGATGGGCGACCACATCTCTTGACGACACACTACACGCCTGACTCGACATGAGCCCACAACGATTCTGGGTGGTTGTAGCACAATTTCACCTCACGTCAAGAGATGACCGTCATCACCTCGAATGTCTGCGGTTGTGGGACTCTGAAGATCGTTCTGTGGGGTGCCCCCGGTGATGCCACCGATATTGCGCCAGCGCAAAGACGAAGGCAGTTCCTGGTGTTAGAGTAAAGAGGAGTGACATGTCGAACGGGAGTCTGTGCCGATGACACGCCAAATCCCCCTGTATACCCAACGTCGCTTCATGCGGCGCCTGGAACGCGGGTGGGCGGCTGTGGAGCGGGCTCTTGGCCGTCTCACGGGGACAGCGTTCCACCCCATGTACCACTTGGGCACCTTGGCCGTCATCCTGCTCGTGGTCCTCACGGTCACCGGCGTCTACTTGACCCTCTTCTACCGCCCGGGAGCAGGCCGAGCATACGAGACCGTGGCGGCCATGAGCGCCTCACCCTTGGGCAGCCTCATGCGCACCCTCCACCGGTACTCGGCCGACATGCTCGTGGTGGTCGTGCTGCTTCACGCCCTGAAGATGTTGGTCAGTGATCGTTTTTGGGGGGCCCGCTGGCTGGCCTGGGTGAGCGGTTGGGTGATTCTCCTCGTGGTCTTCATGATCGGGGTCATGGGGTATTGGCTGGTCTGGGACGACCGCGCCCAATGGTTGACCGAGTTCAGCGTGAACCTGGCCGGCGGCCAAGTGGCACTGGCCTTCTACCGGCCGGGTGCCGTGGACCGCAATTTCGCCTTCTTCGTCATTATTCTCTTCCTGCACGTCTTCTTGGGCGTGCTCCTCCTGGGAGGACTCCTGGTCCACGTGATCCGTCTCTCCCGCCCGGCACTCTTCCCCCCTCGCTGGCTGACTCTGCAGGCTGTGGCCGTGTTGATAGTGTTGGCCCTGTTGCGGCCCGTGAGCAGCGGGCCGCCGGCCGACTTCTCACGCCTGGTGGCCCACGCGGAGGTGGACTGGCTCTACCTGGGCTTCCTGCCATTGGCCTCCAAGTACGGGGTCGAAGTGGTCCTGGTGGGCACCTTCGTTGTCCTGGGCACCATTCTGGCCCTGCCCTGGCTGGCGAAAGGGCGTCCCGTAGGCGTGGCCCGGATCACCGAACACCTCTGCACGGGATGCGCCCTCTGTGCCCTCAAATGTCCCTATGAGGCCATCGAGATGGTGCCCCGCAGCGGTGATGCCACTGGCTTCAAGGCATTGGCCGTTGTCACTGAGCCCCTCTGCACGGGATGTGGCCTCTGCATTGGCACGTGTGCCACCAGCGGTGTGGACCTTGGCCCCCTTTCTCCTGTACACCTCGTGGACTCCGTGAAAGCCAAGCTGAGTCAAGCTGCCGGGGAACCACCGGTGCTCCTCCTCACCTGTCAGCGCCACGCCCTGTTGAGCACGCTCCCCGACGACTGGTGTCCTGCCCTCGTGGATGCCGACGGCAACGCAGCAGCCCTGCCCGTGGCCGAGACCACGTGGAGGGGGGAGACTAGAAGCGTCCCCGTGCTCGTTCTCGTGCTCCCATGTGCCGGCATGGCGAGCCCAGACTGGCTCCATACCTTCTTGGATGCCGGTGCGCAGGCCACGTTGGTGGTGAGCTGCCCACCTGACGACTGTAGCTTCCGTGAAGGGCCGGCCTGGCTGGCCGAGAACGTGCGGCTACGCCGTCGCCTGTTAGAGCGCCCAGTCTTCTGGGCAGCATTGGCGCCAGGCGACCGAGTAGGCCTCGAGCGTGCGCTTGCCCAAGCCGTGGCAGCACGTCCTGTGCCGGCGGCCTCTGAACGCCTGCCCCAAGTGGCCCTCGAGCGCGCACGATTGCGCCGCCTGGCCGTGCCTTCGCCCAAGGCGATGTTAAGCGGCTTGGCCCTCTTGGCCTTGACCCTGCTCATCAGCATCTGGCCTGAGCAGCCGGTCACCTTAGGACTGCCACTCCGGGCGGCCGTGCGCGTGGTCATGGCCCACACACCTCCCCTCAAGACGCCGGCGCGTTCCTCTGGCGACCTCCAGACCACATTGCCCGCCGGCGTCTCCGCGGAGCAGATTTTGGGCGGCGAGCGGTATCCCGTGCGCCTGCGCCTCGTCGTGGACGGCGTGACCGTACTCGAGCGCACGTATCAGCCGAGCGGCCTCCGACGGGAGGGCGCTGTGACCGTCGTCGAACAGGTGGCTCTCTCCCCCGGGCGACATCGACTGGCATTCTGGATGATGGACGATGGTGAAACGTGGCGCCCCATGGTGGATCGGGAAGTGGACGTGGCGCCCTACGACGTGGTGACCCTGGCCTTCGACGAAGAAGCTGGCCGTTTTGTGGTCTACAACCCGGCTGAGGATATCCGCCCCCAAGGGCCGTGAACGAAGCAAGCGAGGGCAAGATCATGCGGGTTGAGCCGACCATGACCGTGGCCGAACTGCTCGAGGCTGAGCCTCGTGTGGCGCGCTTCTTCGTGGAACAACACCTTCATTGTTTGGGCTGTCACATGGATGTCTTCTGCCTCCTGGAACACGTGGCGACCTTCTACAACCGCCCCACGTTGCTCCAAGAGCTCCAGGCATTTGTGGACGCCCTCGGCCGCCCGGAGGAGGGGACCTCGCCCCCCTCTTCCCCGGACGATGTGCCAACGTGATCTCCCTCCCCGGCCAACCGCCCTGCCGGTGCTGTGAGCACGCGGTGCGCAACGTCACGGGGCACCGTCCAGCGTGCACGGCGTGCTGTTCAGGGTGAACTCGTCTGGCGTGGACGTCGTACCACTGTGGTTCATGTTGAACCCCAGCGCCACCGCCCCTCCCGGAGGAATCCGCGCGTTCCAGCTCACGTTGGAGGCCTCGACCCGGGCTCCGCTCTGCACGAACGAGGCGTTCCACCCATCGGTGATCTGCTCGCCGTGGTTAAACGTCCACGCCAACACCCACCCGTCCACAGCCTCATCGGTTTCGTTCGTCACTGTGATGTCCACTGTGGCGCCAGTGTCCCACTCGCTCCTGATAACATACTCCACCCGGCACACTCCCCCTGTGCCTGACACCGGAGTTGACGTGGGCGTCTGGGTGGGCGTCGCGGGAGTTGGCGTGGGCGTGGCTGACGCGGACGTGAGACCATTGCCCACAAGGGGCAAGTGCACCCTGTAGGTGAGCGGGGACGGGGACGTGGGGGTGGACGTGGGCGTGATAGTGGAGCCTCCACCTGGCTCAGCACCCCAGATGAGGGTACCGTCGTCGTACATGGGGATGTTGGTGGCCTTGACCACGTCGTCACGGGTTGCTCCGAGGGTTTGGTAGGACCAGTCATTGGAGGGGTCCCAAGCGCCGGCTGAGGCGATACGGAACTGGACCTCCTTCTTGTAGTCCTCTTGGCCGCCCGGGAAGATGCGAGTGCCTGTGCAGTCCACCACCACATAGTAGACATCGTCGGCGTAGAGGAGGGGGCCTGTGGGCGCGTTGCCACATTGGTTGTAATTGGCGGTGACGGTGATGTCGTCAGGATGGACCCCAGGCTCCAGGGTGAAAAAAATACTTCAGGGAGAGGCGGTCGCTGGCGCGGGCCGGCCAGGCCGACTTGTTGATGAAGAGGGCGCGAATCTCGGTGAATGAACTCCCCTCCGCGTTCACGGCCGCCAGGACGTAGAACTCGTCGTCGTCCCTGGGCTCGGGCGGTGGCACGAAGTCGCCGCCGTTGAGGGGCGTGCCGCCGAACTCCTGGTACATCCGGGCCAGGGCGCCCGTGAAGCCGGCGTTGTAGTCGGTGGCCACCTCGTTCATGACGTAATCGCGCCGGTCGTCCACGTAGGCGTCGGTGGAGTCGGGGCCGCCGACCAGGGCACCGTAGAGCACGTGGCGGTTGTTGGGCGGTGTGGTGATGCTGTCGGCCCAGGAGCCATGGGCCGTGCGGTGGTGGGGATTCTGAGGCGGGCAGGTGCCGAAGCCGACCACGTAGCTACACCCACGGGGATTGTTGCCGAGGATGTAGTCGATCTGGGAGACGGCGAAGTCGTGGTAACGGGCCACCAGAGCGGGATCAATGCCGGTGGAGGCCAGCCAATCGCTGTAGACGAAGGCCACAAAGGCCGTGTTGGCCGCGTACCGGAGAGGCCCCCACTGGTCAAGCCAGGCCAGGCCGCCCGGGGTGTAACGCACGCGGTCGCCGTTGTAGCCCACGGTCCAGTAATCGAGCCAGCGCTCAGCGTCCTGGCGGTATTGGGCACGCTTGGCCGAGTCTTGGGTCAACATGGCCAAGAGCACGTAGCTGCCGTACCCCTTATCATCCCAGCTCTGGGTCCACGTGTACGCCTTGACCCCCTGGCCAGAGGCGTTGTTCAGGTTGTTGTAGTAGGTCTCAGCGCGGGTCAAGTAGGTGGAATTGCCCGTTGCCCGGTAGAGCCAGAGGGCACCCCAGACGAGCTCGTCCCAGTAGCCGCTCCAGGAGTTGTAGTAGCCTTGGGCATCGGTGATACAGTCGGAGTACTTGCCCCGATACGTGTCGGCGAACTCGTAGAGCTGTTGGGCATGGGCCACCAACGTGTCAGCATAAGCGGCATCTGTGGGGCGAAAGGCGATGGAGGCTGCAGCTAGGGCGGCGGCCGTCTCGCCGGCCAGGTCGGAGCCGGGGCAAGAGGCGTCGATCTTGTACGAGGGGCGCGCCATGGGCATCACCTCGGCCGGCCCCCACCAGGCGTGGTCGAGACTGCCCTGGCCAACTTGGCCCCAGAACTCGGTGGGAGCCGTGTGGGCCTTGATGAAATAGTCGGTGGCCCACTTGATGGTGTCGAGGATGTAGGGCAACTGCCCGCTGTCGGCGTAGGCCTGGCGGTATTCCACCACACTCCAGGCCAGCATAGTGGTGGAGGCAGCCATGGGGAAGCCAAACTTGACGTGGTCGCCGGCGTCGTACCAGCCGCCGGTGAGGTCCACCCCGTTGTCGGCGCCGTCGTTGAGGGCGGAGTCGCCCCGCCACTCAACGCGGTTGGAGGCCGGTAAGGGGCCGGAACGCTGAACCTCGTAGAAGTAGATAGCCTTCTGCAAGGCTTCGGCGTAGTTGAAGGTGCTGACCGCTGCCCGTGCTTGGCCCGCTCTGCTATCCTGTCGGGCTGTTGCCGACCCTCCCACGACCACCAGGACCATAACCACGCCGCCTACCAAGAGCAATAGAGTGGGCATTAGAGATCTCGTCTTCTCTAACATGGTGGGCATACACATGGGCCTGCCGTACCTCCTTCGGTGCCGATTGTTATGTCACCTTCGCTCGCCGACGGAACTCGGGGCGGTCCCACGCGCGCGTCTCGACAATCTCTCGCAGGGCCATGACCGTCTCCCACACGTCCACATAGCGCACGTAGAGCGGAGCCAGCCCAAAGCGCAAGATGTCGGGGGCGCGGAAGTCGCCGATAATGCCTCGGCTGATGAGGGCCTGCACCATGGGATACCCCTCGGGATGGCGCAGGGAGACTTGGCTGCCCCGCCGGTTGGGGTCACGTGGGCTGGTCACCTCGAACCCGAAGGGAACGAGTTCCTGGTCGGCCAGGGCGATGAAGTGGTGGCCCAGCAGTTGTGACTTGTGGCGCACGGCCTCGATGTCCGCCTCCAGCAGGAAGTCCACGCCCACCTCGAGGGCCGCCATGCTGAGCACCGGAGGAGTGCCGCACAGGAACCGGCCAATGCCATCGGCCGGCCGGTAGGTGAGCTCAAAGGCGAAGGGCTCGGCATGACCCAGCCAGCCCCACAGGGGGGAACGGACGTGGGCTTGCCACTTCTTGGCCACGAAGAGGAAGGCGGGGGCCCCCGGCCCGCCGTTGAGGTACTTGTACCCACATCCCACGGCGAAGTCCACACCACACCCGTTGAGGTCCACGGGCAGCGCGCCGGCGCTGTGAGCCAAGTCCCAGATCACCAGAGCACCGCGCTCATGAGCTCTCCTCGTGATGGCGGCCATGTCGTGCAGGTAGCCCGTGCGGTAGTTCACCTGGGTGAGCATGACCACAGCCACCTGGTCGTCAATGGCGTTGAGCACATCGCGCTCGTCTACTATCCGCACCTCGTGCTGCTGGCCGAGGAGTTCTACCAGCCCTTGGGCCATGTAGAGGTCGGTGGGGAAGTTGCCCGTGTCGGAGAGGATCACGCGCCGTTCCGGTCGCAGGCGCAGGGCAGCGGCCAGGACTTTGAACAGGTTAATGGACGTGGAGTCACACACTACCACTTCGTCAGGTGCGGCCCCGATGAGACGGGCGATCTTGGCGCCCACGCGACGTGGCAGGTCGATCCACCCGTGCACGTTCCAACTTCGGATAAGGTCCTGCCCCCACTCACGGGTCACGAGTTCCTGCACGCGCTTGGCCGTGGGGCGGGGCAAGGCGCCTAGAGAGTTGCCATCGAGGTAGATCACGCCATCGGGCAGGTCAAAGCGCTCGCGGAAGGGGGCCAGGGGATCGCGAGCGTCGAGGGCTTCCAACTCGGCGCGGGTGACGGGGGACATGCTCCTCACCTCCTCGTTCTCACCAGGTGTTGCCAGTCCCGGAACATTGTACTGGCGAGTGGTGGTGGGAGCAAGTGCCCGCCCGCAGGGGATGTCCTGCGGGCGGGCTGGCCCTCATCCGGCAGTGATGCTCTCCACCTCTACCCCGTGCGGGCGGAAGGTGAGGGTGAGGGTGACGCCGTCAGCCCGTACTTGAAGAGTGAAGTGGCCCAACGTGCGCATGCCGACTCGCATGGCCTCCAGAGGACGATTCCGCAAGGCCCCCAACGCACGGTTGACTTGGGCCAGGCGGGCATTCAGCGCCTCACCTTGGGGTGTCCGGCGGAACAGGGCAGTCAGGATGCGCTCCCCCTCGGCCGTGTATCGACGGCGTGCGCGGCCCGACATGAGGCTGAGCGCCACCACTTCGCCAAGTGTGGTCATGTGCTCAGGGCCCACGTGGCCGGCCACCACCTGTTCCCACAGGGGGCGGTACGTCGCCCGTCGTTCCACGGACAACAGGGCCAGGTAGTCCTCCAGCTCCTGGAGAAGCAGGGTCTGTTCCTCCTCCTCCAGCATCAGGGGAGCTCTCTGTTCAGTGGTAGCCATTCTGTCCCTCTCCCAATATCGCGTGGACTTCGTGCTCGAAGCCGCCTGTCTCGATGGGGCAGTGGATGCCACACTCCTTCGGGGCGTTTGTCTCCCACCACCACCGCCCTGCACGGTCGTCCTCTCCGGGCCGGATGGGCCGCGTGCAGGGCGCACAGCCGATGCTGGTGTACCCTTGCTCGTAAAGCGGATTGGTAGGCACCCCGTGCTCGTGCACGTATGCCCATACCTCCTCCTTGGTCCAGTCGGCCAAGGGGTTGATTTTCACGATGGCGTTGTGGTCATGGTCCAGTTCCACTTTGCGGATGGCCGCGCGCGAGGCCCACTGATCACGCCGCAGCCCGGTGAACCAGGCGTCCAAATCGGCCAGGGCGCGCAACAGGGGCCGCACCTTGCGCACGTGGCAGCAGAGCAAGCGCAGGGGCACGCTTGTGTAGAAGAGGTTGAGGCCGTGCGCGTTCACCATCCGCTCCACCTCCCGGAAGTCGGGGAAGAAGACCTCAAGTTGCGCTTCGGGGTAGTGGGCTCGCACCTGTTCGATGAACTCGTACGTGGCCGTGGGCAGCCGGCCCGTGTCCACCGTGATCACCCGCACGTCGGGTCGGATGCGGTAGGCCATGTCGAGCACCACCATGCCGTCCACCTGGAACGAAGTGACCACCGCCACCCGTTCCCCGAAGGTCTCCAGCCCCCACCGGATCACGTCCTGGGGCTCCTGGTCGTCCAGGTCGATGGCGATCTCGCCCAGCTCCAAGTCGTCGAAAACCACGCGTTCGGTCATTGTCCCTCTCTCCCTTCTTCTTGGAGTCATCGTTCGCCTGCCTCAGCCACCAGCCAGGGCGGGCAGGATGAGCACCTTGTCGCCCGGCTTGAGGGGCGTTTCCAGTCCCCGGAGGAAGCGCACATCCTCCTCGTCCACGTAGATGTTGAGCGTGGCGTTGATCTCCCCGCGCTCGTCCACCAGGTGGGCCTTGAGCTCAGGGTACTGCCGGCCGGCCTCCTCAATGGCCTCGCGCAAGGTGGTGGCCCGCACCTCAACGATGTTGGCCCCCTTGGTCAAGTAGAGGAGCATACCCGGGATGCGGATGGCGATAGCCTCCTCCTTGGGCGCCTCCGGGGCGGGCACCTCTTGCCCCAAGGCAATGGCCTTCAGCTCCTCGTCCGTGTGGGCCTGGCAGAACTCGTGAAAAGTGAACTCCTCGGCTTGGCCGTTGTGTTGTTCTCGCTCGCGGAGCCACGTGTCCACCAGGCGTACCACCGCCTCGGTGGTCTCGGCGCTGGGCAGCCGGCGGATTAGGGGCTTGCCGATGGCCGTGCGCACGCCCAGGCCGCCCCGCAGGGTGATGTCGTAGGCCTCGACCAGGCGGCCGTCGGGCTGTCGGCTCACCGTGCCCTGGAGGCCAATGTCCCCCACCCAGTGGTGGGCACAGGCGTGGGGGCAGCCGTCCATGTGGATTTTGAGCCCCCGGATGCGCGTGCCGAAGCGCTGGTCGAGCACTTCCAAGAGCTCCTTCAGCTTCTCCTTGGTCTCGGCCACGGAGTAGTTGCAGAACTGGTGGCTCGTGCAGGCGATGGAGGTGCCGTAAGCCGGGTTAATGTCCACGGGGAAGCCCACGTGGGCCAGCCGCTCCAGGAGCCACTCGAGCCTTTCCTCGGGCACATTGCCCACGATGAAGTTCTGCTGGCGGGTGAAGCGGATGTCCCCGCCCACGTCCTCCACAAAGTCGCCGATCTGGACCATCTGGCCGGCCGTGATCCACCCCATGGGCACCGGAACGCCCACGTAGACCAGGCCTTCCTGCTTCTGGGGGTGGACGCCCAAGTGGTCAGCTTCACCCTCGGGGAGTGGGGCCATATAATTCTCCAGCCGGTACCCGAGGCGTTCCTCCACCATGCGGCGCACGCCCTCTGCTCCGTAGTCGTCCACCATGAACTTGATGCGCGCCTTGGCGCGGCTACGGCGGTAGCGCAGGTTCTCCTGCCAGGAGTCGGTGATGGCCCGCAACACGGGGATCACCTGGTCAAGGGGCACGAAGACTCCCAAATCGCGGGCCACACGGGGGGTGATGGAGAGCCCACCGCCCACACGGACGGCGAAACCAGGGCGCCCTTCCTTGATCACGCCCACGAGGGCCACATCGTGGATCTCCGGCGCGTTGCACTGGAACCGACAGGCGGCGATGGAGTACTTGTGTTTGCGCGGCAAGTTGGAGTAATCTCGGTTGCCGTAGAAGAAGCGAGCCACGTCCTCGATGATCGGCTGAACCTCGAAGAGCTCATCCCGGCTGATGCCGGAGACCGGACAGCCGGTGATGTTGCGCACTGTGTCCCCTTCGCCGCCGACGGTGGTCAACCCAGCCCCTTGGATGGCCTCAAGCACTTCGGGGAGCTGGTCCAGGCGCACCCAGTGGAACTGGATGCCCTGGCGGGTGGTGAGCTCGGCGTAGCCACGGCCAAACTGCTGGGAGATGCGCCCCAAGGCTCGCAACTGGCCGGGCCGGAGATGGCCGCCGGGCACTTTCACGCGCACCATGAAGGTGCCCACTTTGGGCTTGTCGTGAGTCAGGCCCCACCAGTTGAGGCGCACGATGTCCTCCTCGGGCACGGCCTCGTACCCCTTCTCAATGAGCTCGGGGAGCTCGTGGATGATGTCGAGCGGGAACTTCTCCCGCTTCATGCGCTCGATGCTGTTGCGCTTCAGGACTTCTTCCCACGTGGGAATGGGCAATGTGTGGGCAACGGACGACGGCGTTGGTGTGCGCACGGTCATGGTTTCCCTCCTGAACATTGTTTGCGGTGAGTGAACAGTCCGATTGCTTCACGCCGACCGCCGACAAAGCGCCGCGCCGTCGCGACAGATGTACTTGTTCTTGCCCAGCATGGGCAGCCACTTCCGGCCCTTTGAACCTCTCACGGCACCTCCTTGTGGAAGACAAAGAAAAAACCCCCCTCCTGCTCTTGTGGAGTGGAGGGGGTGTGCCTCTGAGGTGGCTCCACAGGTGGGTTCACAAGGCAACAAAAAACCCCCTCACACCACTCGGTGATTCGGGGGTTGCCGTGCGCTCGCCCGCGTGCCGGTGTGCGCCCGGGCTCTCACGGGAGAACCCGAGGGGCTGCCGCCATGCGGGGGACGGACAACCCCCGCTGCGAACAGATACACCGACACATCTTGTCATGTGTGTGGGCTGTAGGCCACAGCATGGCTTTCCTCGGAAACGGCCAAGGTGTTGAAATCATAC
>JAUZRY010000090.1 GCA_030949995.1 Ardenticatenia bacterium | reverse complement strand
TTGGGCGAAGCGATAAAATCAGGATGTAGAGTCCACTCTAAAAAGGTTTCCTTATCACGGGATTTGCACCATGCGTATCGTCAAACCCACGCAATCAAACAGAGATGTCCCACCACCGCCGGAAAACAAGGCGTTGGCTTCTGTTGTCAGTTGTGGCTGCGGGGTGCTCTTCCTGGGCACGGGGTTGCTGCCTTTCCTGGCATTGTTGAACATCCTGCCGCGTGCGGGCTTCTTTGGCAACGCGTCGCCCTTCATGGTCGTCATTGGGAGTTTGCCGTTTGCAGCGGTAGGTTTGTATTTCATTGGTAACGCGGGAACGCTTCTTGTCAGCGGGCGCAGGCTATCGGGTCGCTTGTTGTTCAACCTGGGAATGTTCTTTCTCGCCATTCCCTTTCATTACTGGCTGTTCTTTGGGAAGCCGGATGGCGGGTCGGTAACCAGTATTTCCCTGCCCGGCGGGCTTGCCCTTTCTTTCTTCGACACCGGCAATGTCTCCTTCGTAGTGGGCAAAATCGCAATGGCTTTTCTGTTGGTGGCCATGGACCTCTACCTGATTTCCGAGATATTGGGACTGGGCTGGTTCGTTCTGGAAGGTTCTTCGCCGGATGAATACCGTGACGATGAAACGGGCGGCTGATTTTTCCTGGCGGCGCGTCAGAGAAGGGCAGCAAAGGCGACTTCAGGCTGCACGGTCTGCATACAGGCGTCACGTGTGTAGGAGTGTGCATTTGGGGGGCTTCGCCCAACCACGGCTGCAGCGGACAGCGGCTACGCCGCTCGGAAATCATCCGGCCTTGCCCGCAATTGTTCTGGTTGGCGAAGTTGTCTTGCCCGCACCGCCGCTGCCGCTGAGCCAAACGTTAGCCGGCCATTGCCGTGCCTCACTTGGCCGGAGGGAGGTGAACCTACGATGTTTGAGATCTTTTGATGATCTGCTGAAACGAGTACAATCTCCACAGTGTCAATTACCAGTCGAGAGCGAGACCTAAAGCAGTCAGAAGAAAGGAGCGAAGCCATGTTTTCTTTGCGTCGTGTATATGTTGTGTTCGTGGTACTGCTCGTCACCCTCACTACCCTTCCCTTCGCATCCACATCCTTTGCCCAACAAGGGGACGAAGCCCTGATGAAGGATGCCCAAGCATACGCCGCTGCGATGGGCGTCAATCTTGACGAAGCCATTCGCCGATTGCAGCTACAAGATGAGATCGGGGAGTTTGAACGCCGCGCTGGCTGCCAATGAAGCGGATACTTTTGCTGGCCTCTGGATTCAGCACCAACCCACGTATCGCGTGGTCGTGCAGTTCACGCGCGATGGCGAAGCGGTAATTCAGCCCTACATCGAGCACGGACCGCTGGCTGGCACGGTTGAGGTCCGTATAGCACATGCCACACTTAACGAACTCGAAGCTGCTCGGGCTCAGGCAGCACAAATAGCTCATAGGCTAAGCATACGCGCATCTTCTGGAATAAATGTTTTCAAAAATCGCGCTGAGTTATATGTGCTTGACCCAACGGAGCTCGATGCAGCTCTACGGGAAGCAGGTCTCCAACTGCCAGCCAACGTCAAGGTTATCAAGGTCAACGAGCTGCCCAAGGAAGTTACCGATATCTTTGGAGGTTTGGCACTAACAACCTGCACGAGTGGTTTCTCGGTAAAAGACTCAGGTGGAACTAAGGGCATCACGACAGCAGGGCACTGCGCAAACGATCAATGGTATAACGGCGTCAAGCTTCCCTTCGTGAGTGGAACCCCTGATGAGGATACTATCAACGATATTCAGTGGCACACCGCGCCGGGGTTTACTGTTAGAAACTTGGTGTTCGATGGAACCTACAATCGCTACATCTTCAGCGTGAAATTCAGGGCCAATCAGTCAGTGGGCGAATGGGTCTGCAAGTATGGCAAGACCACGGGCTATGCGTGCGGCACCATCGCCACTACAAGCCAGGACGGGGTTAATGTTCGTGTCGATAATATGACCGTACAAGGAGGGGATAGCGGTGGTCCATGGTTTTGGAACAACACTGCCTATGGAACCACTATCTCCAGCTGTACTTTAGGCGATGGTACTCCATGTGCAATCTACGGACCAGTGGACCGCATCTACAACATCCTCGGACTCACCGTGTTGACCAATTGACGATTTGTGTCAGTGAAGGGATAGGCTTGGGGCATTTGAAGCCGTCTCTCAGTAGGTGAGTGTCATTCCGGTGAGTCTGGTCTGATGTCTCACCGGAACCACACAGGAGGGATGAATGTGCCATTCTCTACCAGGAACTGCTCGCAGCCGGCCCAATCTGTTTTTCAACACCTGGGAGTCCCACAGGCTAGGCAATCAATGGTCATGTGGCTGGTATTCATTGCTATGTCGTGCGTTGTGACAGCCTGCAACACAGCTTCAGTGCCTAATTCTACCGCATCGCCGCAAGTTGTGGCTACGCGATGGACTGCCTTACTCATTGGCAAACTAGTCAAAGTTGATGGCTGTCTTCGTGTGATTGCTGATACTCCGTCTGGCCCTGGCACTAGTTATCTGCTCGTTTGGCCACCTGAGCAACATATAGTGGCCATTGAGAAGGATACTGTTCGGATCGTAGACTTGTGGGGAGGAGGGAAAAAAGAGGTTGTGTGGCATATCGGGCAAACAGTACGTCTTGGGGGTGGCGAAATTCTTACCCCAAGCGAGCAGTGGAGCGAGCGAATGCGGCGAGATCTAGATGTGCCTGCGAACTGCCCTGGTCCCTATTGGGTCGTTGGAGATGTAGATGATTAAAAGCCACAGCGCTCTCGGATGAAAGCGAGAGATGCCGCCTAACATCGTGTTGGAGGCCGACGCGGCTACGTGGCGGCAATTCGAGGTTTCTCCCGCGTATGGGATGACTCGGTGATTGAGGCATTACTCGGGTGGGCCGCCGCGCGGCTCAACTCAGCCGTTAGGCACAGGGAGGGTGCTGGTAAAAAAATCGGCGCCCAACCGAAAGTGCTGCTAATGGAAGCAAACGCGCGGTGTGGTCGTCGGCGTGAGCCGAAGTGCCCATCCGTCCGGTGAACGGCAGGCGCGAGATGGAGCACCTTTCCAAAATGAGGCGCGGTCGGGTCGGCGAGGGGCGAAACGCCCCGGCCTTGACCGTGGCCGTCCAGAGGCCAAGCGACGCGCAGGCCGTGGCTGCCGGTAGGTGGTGTCCCCTCGGTCGGCGGTGGAGCGAAGCGAAAGCCAAGGCGCTTTTCGGCGCGAGGCCGCGTTGGTCTTTGGCCCGGCGCAGCGGTAGGGTATGGCGGGGGTGGTCGGTGCGAGGCACAAGCGAAAGGCCAGGGCCCCGGACGGCGGTAGGGCGTCTTCCCGGCGTGGTGTTGTGGGTAGTCAGATGGCCTGACACGCCGGGGAGCCCAAGAGGCCGAGGTGATGCGGTGGCCTGCGCGCGAGGGCGGGCCTGGACCGGCGCAAGAGCTGTGGCCGTTGGCCGGGCGTGCGCCGCGTAGCCCGGCGGTGGTGCGTGCCCAAAGGCCGAGGGTGCGGGGCTGGCCGTGGGGCGGCTTCGTGGCCAGGGCGACTTCGCGACGGCGTTGGCTTGGGTGGGCTGTGCTCAAAGGTCTAGGTGAACTAAGGGGCCTGGCCTAACCCAGCGTTCAGCGGACGCGGCTACGCCGCGCGCGAACCGTGGCGGTTTTCGGGCACAGGTGCTTCGCCTGCCGGGTTGGTTGGACGGCGACGCCGCGCCGCTGACGCTATCGTTAGGCAGGCTGGTACTTCGCCTAACGTGTTAAGGAGGTGGGCTAATGACCACAAAACTCAAGCTTGCCAGTGATACATCTTGGGTTTGCCCTGCCTGTGAAAGCAAAAATGTCATAGGCCCATGTGCGCACTGTAAGCACACAATATGGCTATCGCGCAAGGAGGCTGGAGAAGACGATTACTATATCCAATGCGCACTATGTGACGAAAAGTTCTACCGCATTGTGTGTACAAAATGCAATGCTAAGTTTGATGTTGCCAAGGTGCTGCCCATACCAGAAAGCCATCCCTGGATGAAGTTCTTTACATATGTAGTTATCTTTGCAGGTATAATGATGGTTGGTGGAGCAGTGGGAGTATTTGGTGATGAGTATAAAGCTCTTTCTGAGAAACTTCCGACGGCCGTTCTTTTGGGGGCTGGTGTAGCGCTTGCGGTTTGGGCAGGAATATATTCACTGCATGTAACACGAGAATTCACCCGCTTATCTGAATTACCATCCAACAAGAAGGCTTTGGTTGTAATAACAGCAACAATTGGAGGTTTGTTATCAAGTCTTGTTGTTATCGTTCTGTTTATGGCCTATGCTGCCCTAAAGGCTGAAGCAGAGAGTAACCGGAGGAGGTAACATAAGCAGCCTGCCTAACCCTGCGTGCAGCGGACGGGCTTCGCCTCGCTGCGCTCGGCTTGCCCGCCGCTGACGCCATCGTTAGGCTGTTAAAACAGGCTTGCTCGAGGCTTTAATGTGGTGGCAAAACATACGGTATCTCATCTCAACCCTTCTTTGGTTTTTCCTGAACCCGTTTGGTCTTTGGCAAGGCATGACACAGGTTTTGGGTCAGGTTGTGGGAGTAACTCGTTCGTTCATTGCCAAGCCGACCGAATCACATGAGTCGATTGCTGCGTCGCTGCCCTTTGAAGGCTATTGGACCGTAGCCAAGGGTGGAGTGAACAAGACAGACTCTCACTCGTGGAGTGTTATTGCTCGCGATATGCCTACGATTTCTACGTAACCGATAACGAGGGCAGAAGCCACAGAGGCGATGGCAAGAGATTGGAAGATTACCACGCTTTTGGTAAGCCTGTGCTTGCACCAGCGGACGGGACTGTAGTGGAAGCTCGAGATAACATCCCGGACTTTCCGCATCCAGGTACAGGTTGGATTGACTGGCGCACCCGCGATGCCCGGGGGAACTATGTCGTCATCCGTCACAGTGAACGGGTGTACAGCTTGATTGCCCATCTCAGACAGGGGAGTTGTAGGGTCAGGCAGGGCGATTTGGTCCAACGCGGACAGGTCATTGGAGAGTGTGGTAACTCAGGGCATTCGACGGAGCCCCACATTCACTTCCAACTCCAAAATCATCCAAACTTTTACCTGGCCATTGGGTTGCCAATATTGTTTAAGCATTTTGAAATGCAAGACATTGACTCGGGTAAGCTGAGAAGATATGCGCTCGGCTACATCTCAAGGGGTAAGAAAGTTGCCAATATCCCGGATGACCAGAATGTTGCACAGCACGACAAAGAAATCACCGAGGTCATGAGCGCCACGGTAAACCTCTGGGATCTCATTTCAAATCTGGTATTATGTATACTGACGATCTCGGGTGTCTTTGCAATTTTCATGAGACTTGTTGATGTAATCCAGTCAATACTGCAGCTAGCGTTGGGTATCTAATGGGAGTGTTACCTAACCGGCGCTTGCACCTGACGCTGCTCCGTTGTGCTTCGTGGCGCAGGTGAAGCGCAGGCCGTTAGGCCGCCATTATCACCTGGGGCTGGACACCCTGATAGCAAGATAGTATAATTTGGATGGAAAGCTATGTTTCCAACCGTGCTGTCTGGCGAGGTAACCTGATGAACCGAGAACAAATTTTGCGTGATTTCATGGCTCTTCCTCCGGTGGCGCAACAAATGGTGGCAGATTTCATCGCCTTTCTGCGCCTTCGTTACGCTCAGGAGTCCTCTGAGAAAGCAGACGTTTTACCGGCCCTGAAAGACGAACCCTTTATCGGCATGTGGCGTGACCGCACAGATATAGCGGACAGCAGTGCCTGGGTTCGCACGGTACGAACACGCGAATGGGGCTGAGTCTGTGGCAAGTCTCACTGTTGTTGACACGGATATCCTCATCGATGCCGGCTCGGGATCAACGAGGCCGTTGATTATCTCCAAGAGCTTGAGCGCAGCACACAGCTTGCCGTGAGTGTCGTCACGCAGATGGAGCTCATCGTTGGGTGTCGTAACAAAGCGGAACTGCGGGCTTTGGAACAGTTTCTCAGGCGTTTCCGAATCCTCAAGATCGACGAGACCATCTCCGACAAAGCCGTTGAGTTACTCCAACAGTATCGGTTGAGCCACGGATTGCTTATCGCGGACGCGTTCATCGCCGCCACTGCGCTAAGTTGGGAGTGTCCCCTTGCTTCCAAGAATCAGCGTGACTATCGCTGATCTGGATCCGCTGCCTTATCCGTAGGATGCTGCGGCCTAACCTCCGATGCAGCCGACCCGCCTCCGCTGCGCTCCGGCGGGCGGCTGAGCTTTTTCGTTAGGCTTTATTATCTGAGAAGGACAAAGGAAGATGAATCCGTTTGAGGCAATCCCACCGGAGGAAATGGAAGCCTTTTGCCGGCGGTGGAAAATCCGTGAACTGGCTCTTTTCGGTTCAGTCCTGCGAGAAGATTTCGGGCCGGATAGCGACGTGGATATCCTTGTTGAGTTTGAGGCGGATGCAGATTGGAGCCTATTGGAGCACATCCGGATGCAACAGGAATTAGAGAGATTATTGGGACGCAAAGTAGACCTGATTAGTAAACGCGCTTTGAAGCGCAGCAGAAATTGGCTGTTTCGCCGGGAGGTTCTGAACACGGCCAAAGCCGTCTTCTCACAGGAGTAGCTGATGCGACGAGATGAGGTCACTTTGCTTGACATAGCTCAGGCCGCTCGCTTGGTGATAGAATTCACCCAAGGTATGTCTAAAGCACAGTTTCTGGATGACATCAAGACCCAATCGGCGGTTCTGTACCAGCTTTTGGTCATAGGAGAGGCCGTGAAACGGCTGTCCCGTGAATTTCGAGATCGGCACCCTCACATACCGTGGTCTTTGATTGCGGGGATGCGAGATCATCTCATTCACGGATATGATGTTGTGGATTGGGATGAGGTGTGGAAGACGGCCAAAGAGGATGTACCCGAGTTGCTGAGTGAGATAGAATCTTTACTCCCGGATGCACCAGATTCCCATTGAAAAGGGCCTAACCTCCGCTGCAGCCGACCCGCCTCCGCGGGCGCTCCGCCGGCCGCTGAGCTTGGACGTTGGGGCAACAACACCGATTGACCTTGTGGGAGCGGGGAAGGGTGGCCACCGTGACAACGCGATGGAGGGGAGAAAAGACGGTGGCCACCGCGACACGAGTATACCACGGCATCGCGACAGGACAAGCACGGCCACGGCCATGGGGGCGTGGTGGTGGCTGTGGGCCGTGACGCCTGGTGGAAAACCGTCGGTTTCCCACCAGGCTTGGATAACGCTACGGCTCACTACGTTCGCCTTGCCGTTATCCACACGGCCCACAGCCTGACGGCTGCTGGCATGCCCGTTCCTGGAATGACCATCTGGACCACCACCTGGACCACGTGGGCCCTCGTGGTCATCAGGGGGGCCATCATCAGGCACCGTGTAGAGCAGCACCACGCTCCCCGCCGGCGGCCGGTCACACCCCAAACATCGCCATGGCCCCGAATGGGCTTTGAAGAAGTGAGGACTCCCGCATGTACACGAGTGCAAGGGGAGAGGAAGGGCATCAGTTTGGAGATCACCATCATGGTGCCCAGGAGCATCATGGTGCCCCCCAACGTGAGGAGCAGAACCAGGTGGCCCCTGGTCCTGGTGCGGCCCCTGGTCCTGGTCATGAGCGTCTCTCGGGGCTCTCAACCGAACCTGGCGACGGTGGATCACAAAGCGTCCCCGCCGCGCCGAGTGCTTCAACAGGTAGCGCTTGGCCGTCTCGGGGCTGATGTCCAACTCAAAGGCCGCTTCCTGGATCACCGTGATCACCTCTTCAACCCCGCCGGCCGCCACAATCAACTCGGTGACCAGCTTACAAAAGGCCGCTTCAGCCCCCCGATTGAACGCCACAAGGTCAATGTCCTTGAACGCCATCAGCTCTTCTCTGTCCATGTTGCCCCCTGTCCAGAACGTTGAACATATGTTCACATCATGTGGCCTTCACCCGACCGTGCCACCTGGCACTCTCGGCCGTAACACCAATGCGCTCTGTTCGCCTTCATCGATCAGGTATGTGTGTGTGAGCACCGGTGGAGCCCGAGAACCGGTGGAGCCCGAGAAGCGGTCGCCAGCCCCAACGAAGCGCTGCAGCGGACCGGTCGGCCCTCCGGGCCTCCGCCCTTCGGGCCGCCGGCCGCTGAGCTTGGACGTTAGCTGGAAAATGAGGATATTTGGGAAGGACCATGGGTAATCATAAGTTCGTAAAGTTCGAGAAGGTCACGCTAAAGGGACATCCAGAACTCAACGAGAACTGGGTTCAGGAACGGATCGCGGAGGATCCGTCGATTCTTGGTCTGGGCGAAGTGATCTTCAAGGACAAGGAACGTTTGCAGCCAGGCGCTGGACGATTGGACCTGTTGCTTCAAGACCCCGACTCCAATCGACGGTATGAAGTAGAGGTTCAGCTCGGAAAGACGGATGAAGGTCACATCATCCGGACGATCGAGTATTGGGATATCGAGCGTAAGAGATATCCTCAGTACGACCACACTGCAGTTATCATCGCAGAGGACATAACAAGTCGTTTTCTTAATGTCATCAGCCTGTTTAATGGCTTCATCCCGTTAATAGCTATCCAGATGAACGCCCTCGCATGGGAGGACAAGATATCTCTTGTCTTCACGACTGTACTTAATCAGATGAGCCTGGGACTGGTTGATGAAGAGGAAGAACAGGAGGTTGCAGATAGGCCGTATTGGGAGAAGCGCGGTACGAAGGCAACCCTCGCCATGGCTGACAAGCTGCTCCAGCTCATTCACGACTTCGACCCTGGGTTTGAGATGAAGTACAACAAGTTTTACATCGGCTTGGTCAAGAATGGCCAACCGAACAATTTTGCCATATTCCGGCCACAGAAGAGCGCGTTGCGTCTCGAAGTCCGTATGCAGAAATCAGACGAATTGGAACGTAAGTTCGAGGAGACGGGGCTTGATGTGATTGACTATACGAAGTGGGGACGGTATAGAATCCGTCTCACGAAGGGCGATGTTGAAAAGCACGGGGAATTCTTAGCCGATGTCCTCAAGCGTGCATATTTGGAGGTATCTGGAGCATGACTGCACCAGCTAACCAAGCGCTTGCACCTGACGCCGCTCCGCTGCGCTTCGCGGCGCAGGTGAAGCGCGGGCTGTTAGGCCTAGTGCGTCTTCCTCCATATCCAAGGGGGCTGTGGGTGAGGATATGCCCACAGCCCCCGCCTCTCCGCTCGTGCGATCGCCTCCTGTCTCGTGTAGTCTGGTCCGCGTGCCCACGCGCAGCCTGCCGCGACCAGAGCGGCGCCGATGTCCACCTCTCCTATATATAGGCGCGCGACGAGCCTGCCGTAGATGTCCCGCTCCACCGGCTCCACCCGCACCACCCCTCTACGCACTAGACGCCTGAGGCATGCCGTCGCCTGCGCTCCCGCACGAGCTGGCGCCTCTCCGGGGCGTCGATGCCGTAGAGCCGGACACGCTCTCCGCTGTCCAGGACCACCGTGTCGCCGTCTACCACTCTGGCCACGGTGGCGGTGGTGGCCATTTCCGGGGAGGGCAGCAGGTGGCCACCGGCGAGGTGGTAGCCGATCACGATGGCGCCGAGGAGGGTGATGTCTATGGGGGTGCGGTCACCGCCCCACAGCACGACGATGTGATGGCCGATACGGACGCCATGCATGGCCAGGACGGCGGCGGTGGCCAGGGCGACGGCAACCTCCGCCTACCCATGGAGGAGGTAGCCCCATCCAGCGCCCAGGACCCGACGGCGAGGAGCGTCCAGCAGGAGGAGGGAGCCGAGCATCACCGGAACCACCGGATAGCTAGGGCGACGCCTGAGCCACGACACGTCGCCAGAGACGGCGGCGATGAGGGCGCAGCTAGAGACGACTACTCGTGTCAGGTCCACCACCGGGGGGATGGCGATCGCCCAGTGGCGGGCCGTCCGGCGTAGTGTGTAGCGTCTCATAGCGGGCTAGCTCGGCTCTGGCTCGGCGTGTCTCGCACTCCAGCCACTGGCGAAGGCGAGCATCCGACATCGCCAATCCCTCCAGCTCATAGAGGATCTGCATGGCGCTGGCGGCGGCGTGGATGACGGAGATGCCGCTCTCCAGCCCCAGCTCAGCCCGGCGCCGGATCTGCTCCAGCTCCCAGAGACGGGCTCGGAGCTCGGCGAGGAGTTTCACGATGGGCCGGATCGACGTCGCCCACTCGGCCTGCACCCGCGTCAGGTCCGACGGCGACCAGATGACCGCTAGCCGCGGCGCCGTCTCGCCGCCTGTGACAGATGACGAGATGGCCACCCTGGGAGCGTAGGCGTGCCACGGTGGGCGGGGGATGGGGCAGGCGGCGGTGGCCAGGGCCGGGAGGGCGAGGAGGAGGAGGATGAGGACAGTCACTCCTCGATGATGAGCCGGGCATTCTGGCCGTAGCTCATGAGCAGGGCGGCGCCGTGGGGAGCGGCGATATGGAGGGGGACGGAGAGCACGACCTGCACGGAGCCGCGGCTCTCCGTGGTGACCTTGGTGATCTGCCCGATGATCTCTTTCCTGGTGGCGGCGGTGTCATGTTTGATGGCGTCGTTCATGCTCCGGCCCGTTTTTTGCTTGCGGCGCGCGTTCTTTTTTTGGGGATTTCAGCGACCATCCTTACCTAGATCGAAAGGCTCGGTTCTGGGTATAGCGCTTAAATATTTATGTGTTTTTTCCATCTCTATTATGTATGTATCTATACCTGTATACCAAGAATGGGGTGCTTTCCCCTCCCCGGAGGGCCCGCCCGCCACACCCTATGATATGTGCGGACACTCCCGTGTCAAGAGGGGCGTGAGCGTGAACACTAGATATGGAATGATGACCACCGCTTCACAGCATCGAGATCCACACAGCATCGAGATCCACGAAGAAGGCCTCCGCGCAGTATATAGAGCTATATATAGTGTCCGTCGCCCGGCCATGACGGCGGGGAAAACGGGAGGCCGTCCGTGGCCGAGGATTCGTGCGCTGGAGGGAGACTGGAGGGAGACTGGAGGGAGACTGAAGACATCATAACACGCTCGCCGGCCAGGGATGGCCGGCAGGAGGGCCGACAGGACGGAGGCCCATGAGGCACGGATGCCGGGCAGGATGCCGCCGCCGCAGAGGCCACCGGCCCCGTGGGTGGGCGGGTGGTCGGCCCGGTGGCCGAGGCGGCGGCCAGGGCGCGCATGAAAAGCTCGGCCCCCGCCACCGGGAGCCGAGCTATCTAGGCTATCCTATCGAGCTACGCGGCGGGTGGATCATACTCATCAGCGCCACGCTGTCGGGCGTGGCGCATGACAGCCTCCCCCATGGCAGCCTCCGGGTCCCGGAGCCAGGCCAGGAACGCGCTGGCCATCTCCAGGACTGCGATCGAATCGGCGCCGGTCCCCTGCAGCACCTGGGCGGCCGCCTTGAGCGCTACTGCTCTAGCGATGTCCTCTCCCCGGCTGTCCGGAGCTGACCGGCTGGCGCTGGGGCTGGCGCCGGTGGGCTCGGCGGGCTCCACTCCCGTGATGCGGGGCCACTCCCCCCGCATTTCTATCGTGAGCGCCACCCGCTGGCCCGCCAGCTCGTCCAGGCGCTGGCGGAGGGTGGTGCTCCACAGGTAGGCGCTGTCTATGCCGTCTGGCCCCCGATACTCCACGACCCAGAATGGCTGGCCGCGGCTGGACTGCCGCTCCCGGATGCCCTCGATATTAGCTACGATTTTTTTCATATCGCACCTCCAAATGAACTTTTGGTTTTCCTCTGCCGCCGGCATTTCCGGCCCCACACCGGAGCCGCCGACGGGGACCCCACACGGCGCGGGGAGGAGTCCGCCGGGCAAGGCCGAGCGGAGGAGCGAGCCGGAGGGGAGCCTTGCCCGGCGGAGGGGACCCGTGCCACGCTGGGGTGTCGGCGGCGGAGGTGGGGACGGAAAATCAAAAAAGACCGGCCACCGCCCTCCTGGCCGGTGGCCGACCGATCTCAGGGGACGGCCAGGGATGGCGGGTGGGTGGGGATCAGAGGGCCAGGAGGGCCATCATCCCGCCCATGGATGGGCGGACCGGTGCCGGGCCTGCTCGCGTGCCATGGAGGGCACGCGGCTAGGGAAGAGCATGGCATGAGGCGAGGGGCGCTGATTGGCGAGGCCGCCCCTTTCCCTTTGGCGGGCGGCGGGCAGCGTGGTATTATGCGGAGGGAGGCAGGCATGTCCGGGGTTATAGATGAAAGCCCGATTGGTTTGGCGTGGCCAGACGTTGGCGCTCCCTAGGGACTGGGCCTATCGGGCGTGGACGCTCTACGTGCTCCTGCAGGACGTCATATCTATGGAAGAAGAGATCGAGCGGCTGAGGGAGCGTATCCAGGCGATCGATCGTGACCTGAGAAGGAAATACGCCGCGGGGCCGTCATTGAGATCGACGGCTTCTGCCGCATCCGTATCTTCGATGGACATTGCCGCGTCGAGCCGATCGCCGAGGCTCGGTCCGGTGGGAGAAGGGAGGCCTAACAAGCGGTTGCAGCCGACCTCGCTACGCTCGGCGGCTGAACCGCAAGCCGTTAGGCACTTGGAGTGATGGCTTATGCGAAGGGTCGTGCTTTTTCTGATTGCCGTTGGAGTGCTTTACCTTGCTGTAGGAATAGGCTTCCACGTTGGATGGCAACAAGCCCAGCAAGACTGCAAAGCATGGCGTAAAACCCACGGCGAATTTGTGGAGCCAGAAGTTTTTCCCGTACTTGGGATATTCTTTGACGTAACTTGGTGGCCGGTGTATGCAGCCGCCAACCTTTATCACGACGGGGTTGCGTTTGCTACGCCGTGTACTCACTGAATTTATGGGTAGACCGATGTACAGACAAAAGAGGTTGTATGTGTTCGGAGTCCGATAATAGTCGGTGTGCTTTGGGCCGGTCTCTGGGTGGTAATCTATCGTCTGGCAAGCCTCATGGATACTATGGAAGCCCTGAGCGATAGTATTGGCACAGTGTTAGGGCGAGCCGTGGTTTTTCATGTGTTGCTCGTTTGTTACGCTGGAGCCGTGTTTCTGATACCTGTGTCCGTATGGTGGCTAAGCAAAAGGATATCTCTTTCATCAGGTCGAATATTTGTGGCACTGTATACGTTGGGTAGTGGTTATGTTTGACTGATGAGAGCCAGCCTTCGCCGGTTGTAGCGGAAGACAAAGAGCTTCAGGGCAATTTCATGGAACGTTTCCGATTTGGAGAACGAGAGGGTTTTGCGCACGAAGCGTCCTACCCGTTGTCGCAGGGTATTATTCCAGCGTTCCACATGCGCCGTCTGGCCTGTCTCTTTCCCTACCGCCTGATGCTGTTCCGGAGGCACGACTTTTGATAGGCTTCCCAAAAGTCGCTGAAGGTTTGCAGGCGACGATAACGCGCGGGGATTCGTTCCCATAAGCGTCGGCATGTGGCTTCGCTACGGTCTCCGATGGCGTAGGCCACAATCGGCCGGGTACTCCGCAACAGGGCGATCCATATCCAGCGTTTGTTATCCTTCTTTTGGACAAATGACCACAATTCGTCCAGTTCCAAAGCGTCTTCTTCGGCAGGTTCAGCCAGTGTCGTTTCCAAATCGGGCAACGTTTCGGCTTCTTCTTGCAACCATATCGCCAGGCGTTGGCGGGGCACCTGAAACACCCGTTCCACCCCGCGCATACTCATACGTTCAAAATAGGCTTCCTTGGCTTGTCGAATGGTTTCTGGACGATGTGCGTTTTTTTATCCAGTGTGCCATAAGCGCCACAGTCGTGGCAGTGATACTTCTGGGCTCCCTTGTAGTCATGGCCGTTTTTGACGATGTTCTCGCTCCCGCATTTCGGGCACGTGCGCACGATGACCTCGACAATCATACTTACCTCCTGGAGTGGGTTGCCCTTATTCTACTCCATCAGTCAAAACGCGCCACTACCTACGTTGGTTATGCCGGTGGTTATTGGTTTTTGTTTGTGGGCTTTCGGAAGTCAGTATATTGGTTGGGTGGAGCGGGTATGGAGAGATTGGCGACAGTGGAGTTTTGCGCTTCACCAGTTGGTAGGTATTTCGCTGATAACGTGGATAATCGGGCAGATAAACACTCATTGGAAGAGAAGAAAGAGCCGTGCCTAACACGGCGTGCAGCGGACGCGGCTACGCCGCGCGCGAACCGTGGCGGTTTTCGGGCAAAGGCGCTTCGCCCGCCGGGTTGGTTGGACGGCCACGCCCCGCCGCTGACGCAATCGTTAGGCTGAAAGGAGAAATTGGATGACAATACGAGAGCACTGGGAAAAGGTTTACAAGACAAATCTACCAGATAAAGTTGGGTGGTATAAACCTCATTTAGAAACGTCCCTGAAGTGGATAAAAGCATTATCTTTAGACAAAGATGCAAACATTATTGATGTCGGTGGTGGTACTTCTACATTGGTCGATGACTTGCTGGCGGATGGCTATCGCTCGATAACTGTGCTTGATCTGTCACAGACAGCATTGGCATTGACAAAGAGACGACTGCGTGAAAGAGCGGCATCAGTCATCTGGCTCGAAGGAGATATAACCTCCGTTGACCTCCCAACCTGCCATTACGACTTATGGCACGATCGAGCAGTATTTCACTTTTTGACGGACCCAGAGCAGCGCCAGCGGTATGTAGAAAATCTACTGAAGGCGTTGAAACCCGCTGGCCACTTGATCATAGCCACGTTTTCGCTGGAAGCGCCCCCGAAATGTAGTGGGCTGCGCGTGCAGCGATATTCCGCTGATAAGCTAGAGAGAATCTTGGGTTCAGAGTTTCTGCTGAAGAAGAAAGAAAAAGAATTACACATTACTCCAGGCGGCGTAAAACAAATGTATCTTTATTGTCACTTTCAAAGAACAGCCTAACAAGGCGCTGCACCTGACCGCTATTCCGCTGCGCTCCATAGCGGCAGGTGAGCTTAGTCGTTGGGCGCGGGAGAGGAGAAGCGGAAAGCCCGGCGGTGAAGCTTCGCCAGCCGCGGAGAAAGCGAGCACGCCACGAGGCCTGGAGTGGAGGTGGCGAGAAGCCCGGCAGAGGCCGTGGCGAGACCGGTTGAGGCGGCGAGCGGGGATTGAACCGCAAGGTACTTTTGCAAACCGAAGTGAAAGGGCCGGTTGGCCGCGGTGGCTTTTGTCCGCCGAGGCGCGGTGAGGCCAAGGTGGGGCTTGGGCAAGCCGTGGTGAGGGTGGGCGCTGAGGCTTTTTGGCGCGAGGCGGCTTACCAATCGCAGGTCATGGGCTGGCAGTGACCACCGTTTGGGGCAGTGGCCTGGCCAATACGCCGAAAGCGGGCGCGAAGCGGCGAGAGCTTTCGTTGGCCGAGGGGTTGGTGGTTTGGCCGCCATCGGACCGGGTGAAAGGTGCTTACGAAAGCGAAAGCCTGGGCTAACTGAAGGCACGATCGCAAAGCGCGACGCCGTTGCCGCACCGTGGGGGCGCAAAAGGCCGGGCGGCTGGCTGAAGGCGGGCTTCCCGTGAGGCAAGGTGTGCTCGTCCGGCAGTGGGGCGGGCGGTTGGCTGGCAAGGTTGCTGGGGCGGGGGCACTGCGGTGCTGTTTTTTACCAGGCAGGGCTACGCCCAACCCGGCGTCCAGCGGACGGGGCTACGCCCCGGGGCGGCCGGCGCGGCGGAAATTCGGGAAAATCCTCGCCGACGGTGTTTCTGGACGAACACGCCCCGCCGCTGACGCCATCGTTGGGCGGCGTTCACGCAACAGCCGCACATCGACCGAGTGAAATGATATGGATACC
>JAUZRY010000089.1 GCA_030949995.1 Ardenticatenia bacterium | reverse complement strand
GGCCAGGTGTTTAGCAGTTTTCCACCATTCATCGTGGCTGCTCGCGTTTTCGTGCCTTCACTCCCCGAGGTGGCCGCTGCTGCCCTCAGCCGCTCCGTCGCCGCTCTCGTCCGGGGCGCTGATGTGGAAGGCGTCACACGTGGCGCCATACCCGACCAATTCAGCCAAAACCGGTGGCCTCCCGGCGCTGGGCGTGGTCCAGGCTCTCCAGCACGAGGGCAGCGGCCCCTTCGCCGAAGACAAAGCCGTCGCGCTGGGCGTCGAAGGGGCGCGAGGCCTTCTCGGGTTCGTCGTTGCGGGTGCTCAGGGCGCCAGTGCGGTGAAAGGCAGCCAGGCCAAAGGGCACGATGGGGGCCTCGGTGCCGGCTGCAATCATGACATCAGCATCACCCCGCCGGATGATCTCGGCGGCCTCACCGATGACGTGGGTGCCCGTTGCGCAGGCCGAGATGAGGGCGAAGTTGATCGCCCGCAGGTTGAAGCGGATAGCCACCTCGCCGGCCGCCATGTGTTGGGCAACGTGTGGAGGTTGGCCTGCAAAGGGGCTCGCGTCGCTTGGCCCCGCTGCAAGAGCTGCCGTGACCGCTGCCGTAAGTGGTCATCAGCGCCGCCGATGCCGGTGCCCACGATGACGCCGGCCCTCGTGGCCGCCTCGTGGTCGTCCCGGAAGGAGAGGCCAGCCTGGGAGAGGGCTTGGTCGGTGGCGGCCAGGGCGTAAAGGATGTTGAGGTCGATGCGGCGGGCCTCCTTGGACGAGACCAGGTGGCCGTATTGCGTGATGTCAAAGTCCTTGATCTCACACCCGATGCGCACCAGGAACGGGCTGGTGTCGAAGCGGGTAATCGGCCCGGCGCCGCTCTTGCCGGCGAGCAAGTTGCGCCACGTGGTTTCCATGTCGCTACCCAACGGCGTGACAGCGCCTAAGCCGGTCACGACCACACGCCTTGTTCCGCTCATGGGCCTTCCCTCGCTCCTGTGATCTTGGACGCTGCCTGAGCCACGAGACAATGCTCCGGGCGGCGCCCATTGTATCATGAACGGCGATTTTCACGAATTGTCCCCGACTTCCTCTTTGAGCCCGCTGCCCGTCAGCGGCACGACAATCCGGGCCGAGGGGCTGAGCCGACGCCGTACCACGGGCAACGCGGCGACGGCCGTGGCCGACGTGGGCTCCACGAAGAGGCCACGGCGGGCCAGGGTTGCTTGGGCGTCCAGGATGGTGCGATCGTCCACCCGCAGGGCCTCGCCGGCCGTGGCCCGCAGGGCGGCCAACACTTCCCGCCCCCGCACCGGTGTGGCGATGCGCACGCCTTCGGCCACAGTTGCCCCCTCGCCCACGGGCAGGGGGACATCGGCCTGGCATTCCCATGCCCGCACGATGGGATCACAGGCCGCCGCTTGGACGCCGTAGAGGCGGGGCAGCCGGTCAACAAGCCCGGCACGGCGCAGGGCTACGCTGCCGTACCAGAGGCCCAACAGCAGCCCGCCTTGCCCCAAGGGGCAGATGACAGCGTCGGGCAGCGTGCCGCCCAACTGCTCCCATAGCTCCCACACCACTGTCATCTGACCCAACAGGAAGAGGGGGTTCCAGGCATGACTGGCGGACACGGCCTGTTGCGCCGCCCGTCGGCACGCCTCCGCAGCGGCCGTGCGGGGTCCGGGCACCTCTACCAGGCGGGCGCCAAACACGGCAATCTGTCGTTTCTTGGCCGACGAGGCGTGGGCCGGCACGAAGACTGTCGCCCGAACGCTGGCCGCCGCCGCGTAGGCAGCCAGCGAAGCCCCCGCGTTGCCAGACGAATCCTCGACCACCTCTGTCACCCCGTGGGCCACCAGGTGGTTGACCAGCACGGCCGTGCCCCGGTCCTTGTAGGAACCGGTGGGGGCCAGGAATTCCAGCTTGGCCCAAAAGTGACCATAGGGCGGTGCTGAACAGGGCACCAATGGAGTAAACCCTTCACCCAAGGAGACGTTACGGGGCACTGCCAAGAGTGCCCCATATCTCCAGAGCGTCTGCTCGTCGCGCAGGCAGCGGGGATCAAAGGTAGGCCACGTGGTCAACGTCAGTGTGGCCTGGCAGCGAGGACACTGCCAGGCCACGGGTGGCGCCGGCCGGCCACACCGCTCGCAGATGAGCTGGGGTGTACGTGTCGCCGGGGTTCTCCCTCCCAAGCGCTCCTCTCCCACGGGGCGTTAGAACCGGCGCCGATGTTCACTCCCTCACGCCGACTCCAGGATGCGGCGGGCAATGACCAACCGCATGATCTCACTGGTGCCCTCGCCGATCAGGGTAAGCCGATTGTCCCGGTAGTAGCGTTCGACGGGAAGCTCCCGGCTGTAGCCCATGCCCCCGTGAATTTGGATGGCCTCGAAACAGGCCCGCTCGGCGGCCTCGCTGGCGAAGAGCTTGGCCATCGCCGCCTCCTTGGTGTAGGGCTTGCCCTCGTCCTTGAGCGTGGCCGCCTTGTACATGAGCAGCCGCGCTGCCTCCAGCAGGGTCGCCACGTCCGCCAGCTTGAATTGGACGGCTTGCAAGTTGGCAATGGGGCCGCCGAACGCCTCCCGCTGGGTGGCATAGGTGCGGGCTGCCTCGAAGGCGGCCCTGCCCAGCCCCAAGGCCATGGCAGCAATGCTGATGCGGCCTCCGTCCAGCGTCTTCATGAACTGGATGAAGCCCTCATTGGGACGGCCCAACAGGGCGTCAGCCGGCACCCGGCACTCCTCGAAGAAGAGCTGAGAGGTGATCGACCCCTTCAGCCCCATCTTGGGCTCGCTCTTGCCCACCTTGAACCCGGGATTGTCGGTTTCGACAATGAAATTCGAGATGCCACGCGCACCCCGTTCTGGGTCGGTAACGGCCGCGACCACCACGAATGAGGCCACGCCCCCGTTGGTGATCCACATCTTCTGCCCGTTGATGACCCATTCGTTCCCATCCCGTACCGCGTAGGTCTTGAGGTTCGAGGCATCAGAGCCGGCGTGCGGCTCGGTCAGCGCAAAGGCTCCCAGAGCTTCTCCCCGACACAAGGGCACCAAGTAACGGCGCTTCTGCTCCTCGGTGCCGAAGAGGTAGATGGGCGTACACGCCAAGGAGATGTGCGCCGCGTAGCCCAGGGCGGTCGAGCCACAGGCGGCTGCAATCTCCTCCACCGCCAGGGCGTAGCTGACCGTGTCCGCCCCGGCCCCGCCGTACACCTCAGGGAATGGTAGCCCCATGAACCCGAGCTCGGCGAGGGCCTCAAAGTTCTCGCGGGGAAAGCGACCGGTCTCGTCCACCTCACTGGCCCTGGGCGCAATCACCTCCTGGGCCACACGCCGGGCCGTCTCACGGATTAGCCGTTGCTCTTCAGTGAGCCCAAAGTCCACGTTGTCCTCCTCCTCAATCTCATTGTCTCTGGCCTGCACACACATTCGGGGAATGCTGTTACCCTCACCCTATTCTACGACATCGCCCGGGATCGGGAAATTCCACCCTTGCTGGGGTCCTCCAACGGGCCTGCCCGTTCACCCTTTTGTGTCCTTCTTCACAATCCCTTCACATCTCTCACATTTTCTCCCCACAATCGCCTGGTAGACTGAAGGTGAACAAGCGGGAAGGCGGAACCACCGCCAACCGACACGACGATCAAACGCACATCACCGTACAAGGCTGATGAGGAGGGAAGAACGATGAAGGGCATTAAGGGTGTTTCTCTGTTGGCTGCGGTGTTGGCTATCGGATTGCTCGTCCTAGGCGTGGCGGCCCCCGCGTTGGCGCAAGGACCGTGGGGCGGCCCAGGCGGCTTCGGCTGGGGGCCCATGATGGGCGGCCAAGGATTCGGTGGCATGTGGGACGCCGCGCGCGGCACCTGGGGCTCCATGATGGGCCGCTGGGGCGGCATGATGGGCGGCATGATGGGCGGCTGGCGTGGTGGCCCCTTCGGTGGTATGATGGGAGGCTGGGGGTGGACGGACGGTGATACCACTCCCCTGAGCGCTGAAGAAGCTCAGCGGATCGCCGAGGAGTACGTGGCCTCTTACGGCAACCCGGACCTGGAAGTGGCTGAGATCATGGAGTTCGACAACCAATTCTACGTCCAAGCCCGCGAGGAGAGCACCGGCCGTTACGCCTTCGAGTTCCTGATCGACCGCTACACGGGTGCCGCCTACCCGGAGCCCGGCCCGAACATGATGTGGAACACGCGCTACGATCACATGGGCGGCTTCGGCAGCGCCATGATGGGGAGCACGTGGAATGCGCCCGCCGACGACGGGACCATGCCCATCACGCCCGAAGAGGCCATCGAGTTGGCTCAGGAGTACCTGAACGCCTACGCGCCCGGCCTGGAGGCCGCTGACGAGGCCGACGCCTTCTACGGCTACTACACCATTCACACGCTTAAGGACGGAGAAGTTGTAGGAATGCTCAGCGTGAACGGCTACACCGGCAGTGTGTGGCCCCACACGTGGCACGGAGAGTACTTGGGTATGGCGGGCGGCGACGACCATTAATCCCCGCTGACGGCCCATCCCGCGCCCGCCGGGGGCCCTCCAAAGGGCCTCCGGCGGCGTTTTTGTGGTTTTGGCCAAAACTTTCCAGAATTGCCAGCACGGGGAGAGAGGATGAAGACGAGGAGGTGATGAAGATGAGCAGCGACACCCTGACAGCCATGACCCGCAAGCGGTACGACCGCATCGCCCCCCTCTACGATCTCATGGAAGCCTTGGTAGAACGCTCCAGGTTCAGTGCCTGGCGGGAGCAGCTCTGGTCCCACGTGCGCGGAGAGCGCATCTTGGAAGTGGGCGTGGGCACGGGCAAGAACATGCCCTATTACCCGCCCGGCGCCCACGTGACGGCCGTTGACCTGAGCGAGCGCATGTTGGAGCGCGCCCGCCGGCGGGCCCAAAAGCTGGGCCTGAAGGTGGAGCTGTGCCCCATGGACGTTCAACACCTGACCTTCCCGGACGACACCTTCGACGCGGCCGTGGCCACATTCGTCTTCTGCTCGGTGCCCGATCCGGTTCAGGGATTGCGTGAGCTGGGCCGTGTGGTGCAGCCCGACGGTGACATCTGGCTCCTGGAACACGTGCGCATCGACCGCCCCGTGATCGGCACGCTCATGGACGTGCTCAATCCCATCGTCGTGCGCATCGTGGGGGCTAACATCAATCGCCGCACGGTGGAAAACGTGCAGCGCGCCGGCCTGGAAATTGTTTCCGTGGAGGACGTGAGCGGCGACTTGGTCAAGCTGATCCACGCGCGCCCGGGCCGGCCGTGAGGTCGCGAGCCAGTCCCCTGCGCCTGCCGACCGGCATTCCGCGGCCTACGGCCCCCTGAAGGCCCCTGTCATTTCCGCGGTCAGGCGCATGTACAGGTCGCCGTAGAGGAGGCTGGGCTCAATGTACGTTCCCTCCACCCACTCGTTGAAGCTGTTGATCCACAGCCAATCCGGGGCGCTCTGCAGGGCCGCGTCAAAGGTGGCCCGGTAGAAGGCACCGTTCTCCCGATCGCGGCGGTGGGGGGCACTGGGCACGCGCACGTCCGGCCGGCAGCCGGCGCGCGTGTCGTCCCACCCGGGCATGAGCGTGGCCACCCACAGCTTGCGACGCCCCGTCCGTTGTTCCCACTGCCGCACGCGAGCTGCCCATCTGGGAGCCTTGACGTAATCGTTGGGATAGTCCCGGTGGGTGATCTTGTGGACGTAGAGCCCGTCAAAGGCGTCCAAGTAGGAGGGGTCTAACCCCTCGGCGATCCACCAGCTCGCTCGTCCTGGATCCACCTGTTGGCGGATGGCCTCCCACGCTTGCTGAGGCGTTTGGCCGCCGCGCACGGGCACCCGGTAGACATCGGTGAAGAAGAGCACCGGCTTTCCTTCCAGCTTGAGGAAATTCGGGTGACTTCCGTAGGTGTCGAGCAGGTAACGGATGGCGGCAACGACGCTCTCCTGGGTGGCGGGTCCGCCGTGCCAGATGTGGTTGAGCACGACGACGGTGGAGAAGAAGGGCTGGCCCTGGGATTGGGCCAACAGGGCGGCGAAGTTGCGGTCCGTGCGCTCGCCGGGCGCGAACCAGTTGAGGGTGAACCCGTCTACGCCGACGGCGCGGGCCTGTTGGATGTGACGTGCGATGGCCGCCGGATCATCAGAGCTGTAAAGCTGGAGAGGGCGATCGCCAGCGCTGATGTTACAGGCGTCCCAGCCGTTGGCGTCGTACCAGGCGAAGTAATTGGCCAACACCAAACGGGGTACGCGGCGAGGGGGAGGCGGGGGTTCGGGCGTGAGCGTTGGCGTTGGCGTCGGCGACACCGCAGGCGTGGGGCGTGGCGTCGGCGTGAAGGTCGCGGTTGGAGAGGGTCGCGGCGTGGCCGTCAACGTGGGCGCGGGCGTTGGGCTGGGCGCCATAGTCGGCGATGCGGTGGGCGACGGCGGGCGCGCGACGGGCGTGGGCGAGGCTTGGGCACGGGTGAAAGTGGGCTTCATCGTTGGCAAGAGGGTGGAGGTGGGAGAGGGCAAAGGCGTTCTTCCAGCCATCAAGACGGCGATTTCCCCTTGGGCTGCTTGGCAGGCGGCCACCCCCATGAGGAACAGGCCTACCCACAGCAGGGTGAACGCTCCGATCACAGGGAAGGGATGGACACATCCTGACATACGGCCTGAGCGTTGCCGTCGTGGTCTCACGGCGAGGCACCTCCAGTTGGCGAGATGACGGAGTTAGGTTACCATGCATGGGGGTTGTCCACCGCACAATGGAATTGTATTGTAGCCCCATCTCCGCAAGAGTACAAATAGGCTCACAGGCCCCTGCGAACTGCACATGAGGAGGTGAAGATGCAAGAGGAACTCAACCGTTTAAAGGCACGCCTCAGGCGCGTCTACGACCTCAACGCCATCTCCCGACTGCTCCACTGGGACCAGGCCACGTACATGCCCCCCGGAGGAGCACCGGCCCGCGGCCGACAACTAGCCCTCATCCGACAGATGGCCCACCGCGAGTTCACCGACCCCGAGATCGGCCGGCTGTTGGACGCGCTCCAACCCTATGCCGAGGAGTTGCCCCCGGACCACGACGATGCGGCCCTGATCCGCGTCACCCGCTACGAGTACGAGCGGGCCACCAAGGTGCCGGAAGAGTTGGTCACCACGATCTCCGCTCACTTGGCCACGGCCTACCAAGTGTGGACCCGGGCCCGCCCCGACAACGACTTCAAGCTGGTGCAGCCCTACTTGGAGAGGACACTGGAGCTCAGCCGCGAAGTGGCCATGTGCTTTCCCGGTTACGACCACATCGCCGACCCACTCATCGACGCGGCCGACCGCGGCATGACGGTGGCCACACTCCGCCCCCTCTTCGCCCAATTACGGGAGCACCTGCTCCCCTTGGTCAATGCCATCACTGCCCAAGAGGCCCCTGATGACGCTTGCCTCCACGCCCACTACCCGGCTGCCGAACAGCTCGCCTTCGGGGAGGAAGTGATCCGACGCTTTGGCTACGACTTCACGCGAGGGCGCCAGGACCAAACCCATCACCCCTTCATGACCAAATTCTCCGTGGACGACGTGCGCATTACCACGCGCGTCAAGGAAGACGATCTGAGCGAAGCCCTCTTCAGCACGCTCCACGAGGCGGGCCATGCCCTCTACGAACAGGGCGTCAACCGCGAGTACGAGGGCACACCCTTGGCCAGAGGGGCCTCCGGCGGGGTCCACGAGAGCCAATCCCGCCTGTGGGAGAATGTCGTGGGGCGCAGCCGTCCCTTCTGGGAATTCTTCTACCCGCGCCTCCAGGCCCGTTTTCCCCAACAGCTCGGGACAGTGCCTCTGGAGACGTTTTACCGGGCCATCAACAAGGTGGAGCGCTCCCTCATCCGGACGGACGCTGATGAGGTGACTTACAATCTTCACGTCATGGTGCGCTTTGAGCTGGAGCTGGAGCTGTTGGAAGGCACCCTGGAGGTCCGCGACTTGCCCGAGGCGTGGCGAGCTCGGTACGAGGAGTACGTGGGCATCACGCCGCCTGACGACCGGGACGGCGTGCTCCAGGATGTGCACTGGTACGGCGGCCTCATTGGCGGGGCGTTCCAGAGCTACACGCTGGGCAACATCATGAGTGCCCAGATCTTCGAGGCAGCCACCCGGGCTCACCCCGAGATTTCCGACGAGATTCGTCAGGGGACGTTCAGCACCTTGCACGCTTGGCTCCGGGAGCAGCTCTACCGCCACGGCGCCAAGTTCACGCCGGCCGAAGTGCTCGAGCGGGCGACGGGACAGCCTCTCTCCGTGGAGCCCTACGTGCGCTACCTGCGGCGCAAGTTCGGGGAGCTTTACCGCCTCGGCAGCGCGCTCACGGCTGACGGCTGACCTCGACGGCGGCCAGCGAGAGATAGTGTTCCTGGACGTTGGCTTGGGGATGGTCCACAGGCACCCGCTTGCCCGTCTGGGGGTTGTAGAGCCCTAGGCGCAATTCGTAGGTGCCGGCCGGCGCCGTGGGCGCTAGGGGCACGTCATACTCCATCACCACGTACTCACCCGGCGCCCACCCGTTGGTGGGTAAGAGGCCGTCGCCGGGCTCCAGGTCTCGTTGGCCGTGAATTTGCCCATCAGGGCCCACCAGGTGAGTGAAGACCTTGTACCGCTCGGGCGGGCGATCCAGGGCGCGCCACACGAGTCGCACGCGCAGGGCATCGCCCGGTGCCACTTGCAGTCGGTCGACCTCGAAGCCGACCAGCTCAACGGTGGTGCCGAACAGGGCATTGAGCTGGTTACGCACGGACGGCGGCGTGAAAAGGCGCGGGCGATCCACGACTTCTAGGGTCCCCACACGCACGGCCTCCTTGGTGCGAAGCAGGCCGCTCCACACCAGCGTGCGGTTGCCCTGACGGAGCTGCACGGCGAGTGGATATTGGCCCGGAGTGGCGCCGGGATTGACGATCAGGCGGTGGACGTCGCGCAGCCACGCATCGGCTGGCCAGCGCTCGGATGGCAAGCGGACGGTGAGGCGGTCTTGGTCCTCGACAACGCTGTCGGCCACCACCACGGGTTCAATGTCAGGCGGCACCGGCCCCGTGGTCTGCCAGAGGAGTTCCACTTCGAGGAGTTCACCCGGCCGGAAAGAACGCTTGGGCAGGGTAGCACCCCGCAGCCGGAGGGGGGCCGGCCACTTCGTTGAGAGAGCGCTCCGCCGCCGGCGCGGGCACCGTCGCCAGGGTGGGCAACACCTCGACGAGCACGGTGCGCACTTGGTCAGGAGGAACAATGGTCTCCCCGGCCGGCACCAGGGAGCGGCCGTCTACAGGCCGATAGAGCTTCAGGCGCACCTCGTAGTTGCCCGGCGGGAGGCCAGGCGGCAGGGAGAGCCGCACGGGCACGGCCACGGCGCCACGTCCCTGTACGTCGGCCAGGGTGAGTAGGGGGCCCAATGGGGCCCGGTCCTCGACGGCCCACTGCCGGCCCGTGGCGTCGAACAGCCCGGCCGAGAGGCGCAGCGGGCCTTGTAGGTCGGGCAGCGGCTGCACGTAGAAGGTGAGGTAGAGATTTTCACCGCCCCGGAGGCGGCCTGGGGGACGGGCTACCCCCTCAAGACGCACCAGGGGCACATTGCTCTCCGGCGCCATGAACTGCGCGACGACCTCCATGGTGGGCGCTGCCCCAAAGGCTGCCGGCATGAGCCATCCCTGCAGCCGGATGTTACTCGGGCCGGTCAACTGCTCGTCGTAGAAGAGCAGACCCCGCTCCTCCAGCCACCGGCGCACGAAGCCGTTGGGATCGGTGACGGTATCGTAAGCGCGCAGCACCCACAAGCGCGGGTGTTGTTGGGCCACCCGCTCGAGCGCAGCGGCCGTCTCAGCTTCGCCGGTCAGGTAGAAGTCGCTCTCGGGGCGCCCCCATCCCAGGGAGGGAGAACCCTCCAAACTGCCTGTCTGGAGGACGACGAGCCCTTCGCCTTCGGCCTCATTTGGCCAGCCCCGGTAGTTGACCACTCTTCCCTGCCAGGCCACAGGACCACGGAAGTAGTAGTTAAAGGCCGGGTAGACATAGCCGGCGTTGATCAGCAGGGCGTCGCCGGGGTGCCAGTTGGCCTCCAGCCGGGCGACCGCCCCCCGGAAATCATCGGCCCGGTAGCGGGGATCGTGCCAGAAGCGGCGCAGGGAGTAGGCCGAGGTGCCGGCCCAGAAGAGGGCCACGAGCACGAGTACGGCCGGATAGAGAGGCACCCGGGCCCGGGCCGTCCGCTGGGCGCGCCAGGCCACCTCCAACAGGGCCAAGCTGCCGGCCGCCACGACGGCGTAGAAGGGGGGTGAGTAAGTGAAGACGTAGCGCACGTGGTAGAGGGGCTGGAAGAGGGAGAAGAACACGATGAGCAGCAGAGGCCCCCACGTCCAGGCGGCGAAGAAGACCGTAGCCCGCACAGGATGGCGAAGGCGCGGGTGAGTGGCCAGCCGCAGGAGGCCAAGCCCATAGAGCAACAAGGCCACAGCCAACCAGCCTGGAATCGCCTCCGGGCGCACTGACTGACCAAAGGCCAGGGCCGCGAAGCTCTCGCGCGCCAATTCGGCCAGAGGGGTCCACTGGCGCCAAGGTGGCACAGGGGGGTCAACAGCCTGTCGGTAGGCCACGGGAATCCAGGGGAACCAGAGGAGCAGCGTCAGCATCGCGGCCTTGGCCCACGGGCGCAACAAAGCCCAAATCCGTTGCCCCCGCCGCCAGCCCTCGACGGCCAACACGCCTACTACCACGCCTGCCAAGGTCATCAACCAGAAAGCGTAGTAATAGAGGGTGTAGAGTCCCAGCGCGGACGTCACCACTAGGGTCCGCCACGCAGAGGAAGAGACCGGTTCCCCGCCGTGGCGAAGGGTATCGTCCAGCAGGGTCCACGCCGCGCGTCCTCCCAAGACGGCGAGCAGGGCCCCCAAGGTGTACATGCGCACTTCTTGGGCATACCAGACGTGGTAGGGGCTGATGGCCATGAGAGCGACCGCGCCCAAGGCCACGTCGCCCCGGCGGGTCACCCGGATGACCAGGGCATAGGTGGCCGGCAGGAGCAACAGGCCGGCCGCGTAGGAGAGCCACGCGGCAGCCATCTCGGAGCGGCCTGCCAGCAGGGTCCAGAAACGGAGGACCAGGTAGTAGAAGGGGGGATGAATGTCGCGGGCCGTGTGGGCCACTAGGGCAGGTACCGGCTTGCCGGCCAGGAGTAGGCTGACTGTCTCATCATACCAGAGGCTATCGGCTCCCAAGCGGTAGGCACGCACGGCCGCGCCCACCAAGATCAGCAGGAGCAAGAGAAGACGCGCCGAGAAAGCGGGCACCGACCCTTTGGATGCTGGCCGACGAGTGGCCGAACGTGGCATCGCGGCTGTTCGGGGAGCGCACACCCGGGGGCTATGTTCCCCCGGGCACGCTCTACGCTTCCTGCTTTTCCCGCTCTGCTTCGGCGATGATCTGCTGGGCGATGTAGTCGGGCACAATTTCGTAGTGGCTGAACTCCATGGTGTACACACCGCGCCCCTGGGTCATGGAACGCAGGTCAATGGCGTATCTCAGCATTTCGGCCAGGGGCACTTGGGCCGAGATGACCGTTTTACCCCGATCCTGGTCCATGCCCATGACACGCGCGCGGCGGGTGTTGAGGTCGCCCAGCACGTCGCCTGTGTACTGTTCGGGCACGATCACGCGCACATCGTAGATCGGCTCCAAGAGCACGGGGCCGGCGTTCTGAACGGCCAGCTTGAAGACTTCACGGGCGGCGATCTGGAAGGCAATGTCCTTGGAGTCCACCGGGTGTTCTTTGCCGTCGTATACCACGGCCTTCACGTCAGTGACCGGGTAGCCGGCAATCACCCCCTGCTCCATCACCGCGCGGATGCCCTTTTCAATGGAAGGCATGAAGCTGCTGGAGATAGCGCCGCCGAAGACCTCGTTGCCGAACTCGAACTCCTGGCCACGCGGCAAGGGCTCGACCCGCAAGTGGACTTCGGCAAACTGGCCGGCGCCGCCGGTCTGTTTCTTGTGGCGATATTGGGCCGTGGCCACTTTCGTGATCGTTTCCTTGTAGGGCACTTTTGGCGGAGTGAGTTCAATGCGAACGCCGAACTTCTGTTCCAGCCGGTTCTTGGCCACATCAATGTGTGCGTCCCCCAGCCCACCTAGCACGGTTTGGCGCGTGTCGGTGCGCCGCTCCCAGCGGAGAGTGGGGTCTTCCTCGGTCAGGCGGGTGAGGGCCGGTCCCAACTTGTCCAAGTCCGACTGGGTCTTGGGCTCAATGGCCACGAAATAGACCGGCGTGGGAAACTCGATGGGGCGAGGCTGCAGCGGCTGCGAGCGGTCACACAAAGTGTCGCAGGTGAGGCTGACGTTAAGCTTGGCCACGCCGCCGATGTCACCTGCTTGCAGCTCGTCCACGGGGATCTGCTCCTTGCCGCGCATGACATAGAGCTGGCCGACGCGCTCCTCCTGGCGCGCCCGGGCGTTCCAGACGCGCGAGTCGCTCTTCAACGTGCCGCTGAAGACACGTAGGTAAGAAATCTTGCCCACGTAGGGGTCAGAAAGCGTCTTGAAGACAAAGGCCGCCAGGGGACCGTTAGGATCGCACCGGAGGGATATCTCCTCCTCGCTGTCGGGTACCGTAGCCACTTCAGGAGGTGCCTCGAGGGGGGAGGGCAACAAGTCCACAATGGCCGAGAGGAGGGGCACAATGCCCACCCCTGTCTCGGCTGAGCCGGCCAACACGGGCACGATGTCGCCACCCTTGACGCTCACCCGCAAGCCACGGAGCACCTCCTCGGGCGTGAGCTCCTCGCCCTCCAAGTATTTCATGATGAGCTCATCGTCGGCTTCCGCAGCCGCCTCCATGAGGGCCGTCATGGCCTCTTCGACCTGGTCCTTCATGGCCTCAGGCACCTCGCGCTCCTCAGCCTTGGGGCCATAATAGGCCTTGCCCCGGACGAGGTCCACCACGCCCTCGAGCTGAGCACCACTCCCTATGGGGAGCTGCAGGGGGACAAGGCGGGCCTCGAAGACATCGCCGAGCTGTTGCAGTGTGCGCTCCCAGCGGGCCGTTTCCCGGTCCATCTTGTTGACGAAGATGAGGCGAGGTAGACCCCGCTCGTCACAATATTGCCACATGAGCTCGGTGCCTACTTCCGGCCCGGCCGAGGCGTCCACCACCACGACAGCCCCCTCGGCGACGCGCAGGCCGCTCTTGGCGTCGCCCACGAAGTCCAAGTAGCCGGGCGTGTCCAAGAAGTTCACCTTGTGCTCTCGCCATTCCACAGGCACGACAGAGACGTTGATGGAGATTTGGCGCCGTTGTTCCTCGGGATCGAAGTCGGAGACTGTGTTCCCCTCGTCCGTGCGTCCCATGCGGGTGGTAGCACCGGTCAGGAAGAGAGCCGCTTCGGCAATCATCGTCTTGCCGGCTCCTCCGTGGGATACCAAGGCCACGTTCCGCAGGCGTTCGGGTGCGTACTTCTTCATGCTCTCCTCCTCACGTGAAGTTCGCGCGGCTCCGAAGTTGTCGCCCGGCCGACCCACGGCCGGGTTGAGGGTTTTCTCTCGAACGGGCCTGTGCTCTTGTGTGAGGTCAGACAAGCAGGCCGAGGCGAGCGTATTCTAACACACGCAATAGGGGGTGTCAATCCGGTGGCGGAAGTGGACTTGTAGGGCGGTCGCAGAGCGCGGGAAGGCACAGGCGATGGCGCAGCCTGCCGCCATCGTCATGGTCCAAGGTGTGGGACAAGCAGGCCACCACCCGACAAAAGAGCGGCGGCTGACGGACCTTCGGTCCGTCAGCCGCCTGCCGCCGCGGGGAGGACAAGCACTTTCAGGGCCTTCAGGGCCCTCGGGCCCTGAAGGCCAGGCCATCTCGCTTAGCGTGGTGATGCCGTCGTCACGGGCAGATAGGTGGTGTAGATGGTGTGGATGGCCGTCACGCGCGTGGCCACTAGCGTGGTGGCGTGGGCTGCGGCGGTGCGGAATCCGCCGCCTCCGGCCGGCTGATACCCGTTGATGACCACAGCCTGGCCATCCCGGAGTGGCGCCATGCTGTCGTCCAGGATGGTGGCATCAGTGATGACAAATGTGGTGTCGTTGACTGTCCATGTGGTACCATTCTGGCGCAAGTAGCCGATGCGGGTGTGCTCGCCAGCCTCAGGGGGCACGTGGGTCTCGATGGAGAGCGCCATGTTGACACCATTCCGCTGGATGTACTTGACCTCCACAAAGGCACCAACTACTAGGAGTCCGTGTTCCTCCTCGAGTTGAGTGGCGGCCGTCACCTCGAAGAGGGTACCGCCAATGGTCCACGTGCCCACAAATCCTTGGGGCGGCATATCTTCCACGAAGCCGTAGAGCCGGCTCACAGTGGCGCCGTTGTCGGCTTGGCAGTCGTCGTCCGACTGGGTCTCAATTTTGGCTGCCACCCGCGCGCCGTTCCGGTCGAAGTAGCGCACCTTGGCGCAGGCGCCCACGGCAAAGGGGCCATCGTCCTGCTCGAAGGCCGTGAAGGCGTTGGCCTCGTACTGCACGCCGCCGATGGTCCACGTGCCCACTAAGGTGGCCGGGAAGGCCTCGATGCGGCCGTAGGCTTGGGCAAGTGCTTGGTCGTCGTCGTCCACGGCGTGCTTCCCCTCAACCTGTAGGGCGATCAACGTGCCATCTGGGTTCACCACGAACTTGATTTCGACCAGCAGTCCCACGGTGAAGGGGCCGTTTTCCAACGTGGTGGTGGTCGTGATCTCGTAGTCCACACCGCCAACGGTCCACGTGCCGATGAGCCCCGTGGCCGGCAGGGCTTCAATGACGCCATAGGCCTCGTGTACCTGGTCGGAAGAGCTACACGCCTGGCGTCGCTGTGTTTCGATCTTTGTGGCCACTCGGCCCGTGCCGTCGAGCCGGTATTTCACTTCGACACACTGCCCCACCTTGAAGACGCCGTGGTCTTGCTCGAAGCGAGTCTGAGCCGTAGCCGTGTAGGACTCACCGTCGATGACCCACTCGCCAACGAGGCCATCAGCGGGCATGGCGTCAATAAGCCCCTTGGTCTCAAGCTCTCCACCCTGCACGGGCAGGCCACACTCGTCGGCCGACTCGGTCTTGATGGCCAAGGCTTGGCGGGTGGTGCCACTCATCACGTATTCCACCTCGGCGCAGACGCCCACCGCGAAGTCGCCGTAACGGGTGTCGAATTCCGTGGTCGCCGTGGCCTCGTACTGCACGCCGCCGATGGTCCACGTGCCCACCAAGGTGGCCGGGAAGGCCTCGATGAGTCCGCGGGCCTTGGTGCGATTGCCGTCACATGTGTCATCGGTCTTGATCTTGAGGGCCACGCGCACGCCGTTCTGGACCACGTACTCCACTTCGACACACGCGCCCAAGGTGAAGGGCCCTTCCCGCTGCTCGAAGACGGTCGTGTTGGTGGCTTGGTAGCTTTGGCCACTAATGGTCCACGGGCCCACAAGGCCGTCCGCGGGCATGGCCTCAACGATGCCCCGGGCCTCTTGGGTGCCGATCCCCGTGCCCTGGCACTCGTAGGGCTCCTGAGTGTTGATCTCAATGGCGACGTTATCGTTCCCCTGGACCACGTACTCGACTTCTACACAGGCGCCTACGGTCAGGGGGCCGTGCTCCGTCTCGAACCGGGTCATGGCGGTGACCTGGAAGGCAACACCGCTGATCGTCCACGTGCCGGCACCACTGGCTGCCGGCATGTCCTCAACGATTCCTTTGAAGTCGAAGCCATCAACGTCGCCACACTCGTCGGCACCTTTGGTCTCCACCTTCACGGCCACATTGGTTCCGTTGTCCACGTAATACTTCACCTCAGCACAGGTGCCCACAGCAGGCAAGCCGTGCTCGACCTCAAATCGTGTTGAAGATGTGACCTGGAACACCTGCCCACCAATGCGCCATTCGCCAACGCGCCCGCCGGCGGGCATGCTCTCGATAATCCCCTTGTGCTCCAATTCGCCGCCGTCAGCCACACCGGCCAAGGCAACGAGCGGCAACAGCAAGAAGAGCATAAGGCCAACTACGGTCATGTACGTTCCGCGTCGCATCGTTTCCTCCTTGTTTAACCTTGTTCAAACATCTCTCCTCTTGGGTGAACACTGTCCCGGAAAGAGCACTCCTCTTGGACAAGTGTACCCTAGGTAGAAGGGAGCCTTGGTTAACGGTCTCTTAACATTCTGTTTACTCTGGGTTAAGAGCACCCGGAACGTGGACTCGTCGGAGACGAGCACGTCCTGCCATCAGAGGATACGGCTAGTTTAGGCCACAGATACGGTGAATTCTGCACATTTTGTACAATTAAATCCCCCCGTGGTTGGAGGCCCCAAAGGGCCGGCGTGGCTGCTTTTCCTGTGACCACGCTCCTGGCTTCCGCCCGGCGCCACCGGGACTGGGGGGAGGCGGACAGCGGTGTTCCGGGCACCTCATGGGAGAAATTTGCCCGAGTTTTGAAATTGGGCGTTACCTTTCGGGCGTGAGGGCGTATGTGGGGGTGACGGTGAACAACAACACGCCAACGACAAACTCAACAAGAAGAAGGAGGATTACGATGAGACGGTTCCAACGACGACTTGCATCCATCACAGTATTTCTCGTTGCCGTGACGGTGTTGGCGGCCTGTGCCACACCCTCCGGTGTACCCGATCAGAATGGGGCCGAGTTGCCCACTCAAGAGGAGCTTCAGCAAACCCCTGCGGATGCGGTCGGCAACCAGGATGTCGGCACGCCTGCGGACGCGGCTGACGACATGGACATGGAGAAGCAGGACGACGCCACCATGGACGCCGACGCGGACAACATGGGCAACATGGACGACGACAAGTCAATGGATGACGACATGGATCAGATGGGCGATGACCAGGCGGACGACCGCATGGATGACGCCCAGGAGAAACGCGATGAGGCCCTCGACGACGCCGACGAGCGCTTGGACGACGCCTTGGAGAACCGTGCTGATATCGCGGAGGAGAACGCTGACCAGGCGGACGACCGTATAGATGACGCTCAAGAAAGGCGCGATGAGGCCCTCGACGACGCCGACGGTCATCTCGACGACGCTCAGGACGATGACCGCGACCAGAACCAAGATGATGCTCAGGATCATCAGGACGACGCCCAGGATGACAAGCAGGACGACCGCGATCGCGGCCAGGACGACGATGACGACCGCGATCAGGGCCAGGACGACGCTCAGGATCACCAAGACGACGCCGGCGACAAGCAGGACGACCGCGACCGCGGCCAGGACGACGATGACAACCGCGATCAGGGCCAGGACGACGCTCAGGATCACCAAGACGACGCCGGCGACAAGCAGGACGACCGCGACCGCGGCCAGGACGACGATGACGACCGCGATCACCAGAATGACGACAGCGGCAACACCGGCGGCGGCTCGGGCGAAATCACGCCCACACCACCGCCCGACTCCGGCGACGACAGCGGCGACGACAACGACTCCGGCGACGTTGACGACAGCGACAGCAACGACGACAGCGGCAACACCGGCGGCGGCTCAGGCGAGATCATGCCGCCCACACCACCACCCGACTCCGGCGACGACAGCGGCGACGACAACGACTCCGGCGACGTTGACGACAGCGACAGCAACGACGACAGCGGCAACACCGGCGGCGGCTCAGGCGAGATCACGCCCACACCACCGCCCGACTCCGGCGACGACAGCGGCGACGACAACGACTCCGGCGACGTTGACGACAGCGACAGCAACGACGACAGCGGCAACACCGGCGGCGGCTCGGGCGAGATCACGCCCACACCACCGCCCGACTCCGGCGACGACAGCGGCGACGACAACAACGACTCTGGCGACGTTGACGACAGCGACAGCAACGACGACAGCGGCAACACCGGCGGCGGCTCAGGCGAGATCATGCCCACACCACCACCCGACTCCGGCGACGACAGCGGCGACGACAACGACTCCGGCGACGTTGACGACAGCGACAGCAACGACGACAGCGGCAACGACCACAGCGATGACAACAACGACGGCGACGACGATGATGACAGCAGGGGTCGGGGCTAACTAGGACACACCAAGTACCACCGTACCACCACCCCATGCCACCCTCACACGGTGCAAGGCGCGGCCAAGCTTGGCCGCGCCTTTCCTGTTTTTCTCGCCCCGCTGTACATCGGGAGGAGAAGGTGGTACAATGGTTGTGACCCACGTCAGCCCAAGCCTTTGGAGGAAACGGATTCATGCCGGGGAAGACCACTTTGGTCGTCCTTGTCCCCAACGGGCTGAGGCATCCTCCCTTTGCCTGTTCGGCCTCCACGCCGTACGGCTTGGCCGGGTTCTGGTGGGCCCAGGACGAGGTCATGTGGCTCTGTCCACAGCCCGAGACTGACCCCCGGGCTGTTGTCATGGCCGCCAAGGAGTGGCACGCACGGGGCCTGATCTGCGTGGCCTTGGGCATAGCTCTCTCCCGCCTGCTGCGCCCAGGCGACTGGGTGGTGCCCGATGACTACGTGGATCTGACACGCGGAGGGCCGACGACGTTCTTCGAGGGAGAGGGACGCGGATATTTGCCCCAAATTCCCCCATTTGCCCCGGAGCTCCGGCACGCTCTGCTCAACAGTCTTCAAGACGAAGTGGGGCCCCGTCACTTTGACGCGGGGGTGCTCGTGGGTTACACTGGTCCCCGGGTTCCCACGCCGGCCGAAGCGCGAGCGTGGCGCCTGCTCGGGGGAGACGTGGCTGCACCACTGGCGTTACCCCTCATCTACTTGGCCCGAGAGCAAGAAGTGCCGGCGGCCACGGCCATATACATCACCCAGCCGTTGCCCCAACGGCCTGATACGGCTCCTCCTCCGGCTGCTCTGCCGGCATGGGACGAGCTCGAACGGCTCATTGTGCGCACTGCCCAATCGCTGTCCCGTTCCACGTAGAAGCGGGGGCCAGCCTTTCGCTCGCCCCCGCCCCTCCTTCGCCGAAGCAGCCTTCATGGGCTACTTTTTCTGGGCGATTTCTGCGATGTGGCCGTAAAAGCCGTTCACGCCGGTGAGGAAAGCCGCCAGTGCCATCACCACGAGCACGGCCATGCCCAGATAGGCCAAGTTCCGCCTCCCTGGCCCCTTGGCATAGGCATAAGGCAACATGCCCACACTGGCCAAGCCGGCTGCGATCCAGAGGACGAACGTCATGGTGGGATTACGGGTGAGCTGGAAATCCAACACGGCCCGGGCCCCTTGGAAGAGAAAGAGGCCGAACAAGGCTGCCGGCCAGGCCAAGGTCCGCAGGCCAAATCCCATGAGGAGCAAGATGCCAGCCATGATCAGCATGAAGGAGAAAAGCCCTGTAGTCACGCCGAAGAGCTCGGTGTAGTGGCCGGCCGGGAATCCGGCCCAATCGGACCAGAGGAGCTGGACGAAGCCCCCCAGGGAAAAGAGCCCAATGGCCAGGAAGATGAGGCCAAACTGCCGCCGCAACTCCGGCGTTTCCCTGTCCTGGGCCACGTAGAAGAGATACGTTGCCCCGGCCACCCCTGCGGCCGCCACGAGGCCGAGGATGAAGACGAGCGGATTGTGCGAGCTCAACCCAGTCATAGCACCACCTCCTTGTGGTGCTCGGGCCAACGGCCCATGTGCTTGTTCGTCTGACGTGTGCGGCAGCGAACGCGCCGCGAACGCCTCCTCCACTCTTAGCCTACCAAATTGTGGCGGGGACACCCAGGGACGAACTTCCTGTTTGCGGGGTGACAGAAGCCACATCCCCCCCAGGGGGAGTGGATCAGCAGTGAGGACAGATACAATACAGGAGCCGGCGCCACTACCACCGGTTTACGCTGTTCGGGCCAAGGGCAGGGCAGTGGCGCGCGGCGCGCTCCGGGCAGCGGGGGACAGGAGAGGCGTTCAGAACATCCCGGGGCCAAAGCCCAACATGCTGGGGTCCTCCATCATGCTGGGATCCCAAGGCTCAGGCAGCACCTCAACGTCCACGGTGCGGTTGGGCACCACTTCTTGGGCCTTTTCCTTGACCATCTGCACCATCCACGGTGCATAGGGGCAGAACGGCGTGGTGAGCAGCATTTTGATCTGCACCTGCCCGTTCTGGAAGAGGATTTCCTTGATGAGTCCCAGCGCGACGACATCCAAGCCAATTTCCGGGTCCACGACTTGGCGCAGGTTTTCACGGATTTGGGCGTCCAAGGCCTCCGCGTCTGTGCTCGTAAGCTCTGGCTGTGCCTCGGGGGTTTCGGGCTGTCGAGTTTCTTCGCTCATCACCGTACCTCCTCGATCTCCTCAATCTGTCAACTCATCCTTTGTCAACTCATTCTTCGGCCACGGCCACGTGAATGTGGCCGTCTTCTACCTTGACCGGATACGTGCGAATGGGTTTCACGGCAGGGAACCGGCGCACCTGCCCTGTGCGCACGTCAAACTGGGCGCCGTGGCGGGGGCACTCGATGGCACACCCGTCCAACTCCCCCTCGCCTAAGGGCCCGCCGTCATGTGTACACAGGTCGTCCACGGCAAAGATGCCCTCCTCGCAGTGGGCGAGAGCCACCCGCCGGCCATTCACCTCGACAACCTTGACCCGCCCCAAGGGCAATTCGTCTGCCCCGAGGACGGGAACGAAGTCGGGTTCACGCATCGTGCTCCTCCTCGGGCCACCCCCGCAGCCCATACACGCCGGCCTTGAGCACCTTGAGGCCCAGCAGGGCACACTTGATGCGCACCGGCCCCAAGGAGATGCCTAACTGCTCCAACAGTTCTTCCTTGGAGAGCTGGCGCACTTCGTCCAATGGCTTGCCCTTTACCATCTCAGTGAGGATCGAGGCCGAGGCTTGGCTAATAGCACATCCCTCGCCCTGGAATCGGATGTCGGCTATGCGGCCGTTTTCGATTTTGATGTCAATGCGCACCCGGTCGCCACAAACCGGGTTGTCGTCCTCGTAGGAGATGTCAGGGTTGGCCAGCGTGCCGTAATTCCGGGGGTTCTTGTAGTGGTCGAGAATGTATTCGCGGTACAAGTCGTCCATACGTGTGCTCACACTTGTCCAGAGTGGTGTGATGAGCTCATGCGAAGACGGCCTCGACGCGGCGGAGGGCCTGCACAAGGAGATCAACTTCCTCCTTGGTGGTGTACAAGTAGAAACTGGCCCTCGTCATGGCCACGACACCGTATCGGCGCATAAGGGGTTGTGCACAGTGGTGGCCAGCCCGCACGGCTACGCCCTCGCGGTCGAGCAGGGCAGCCACATCGTGGGCGTGGACTCGCCCCAGCGTGAAGGCGGCCACCCCCCCCCTGCGGTGGGCAACAGGGGGACCAAACAGACGCAGGTGGGGCACTTCACTGAGCGCCTCGAGCGCGTACGCGGTGATCTCGATCTCGTGTTGGCGCACGTTTTCCATGCCGAGGGCGCTCAGGAAATCCACGGCTGCGCCGAGCCCGATGGCTTCGGCGATGGCCGGTGTGCCGGCCTCGAATTTGTGGGGCAAGTCGGCCCACGTGGACTGTTCAAAGGTGACGCGGCGGATCATGTCGCCGCCGCCCATGAATGGGGGCATGGCATCCAGGAGCTCTTCACGCCCCCAGAGCACGCCAATACCGGTGGGACCACACATCTTGTGGCCGCTGAAGGCCAGGAAGTCGATGCCCAAGGCCTGCACGTCCACCGGAAGGTGAGGCACGCTCTGGGCGCCATCCACCAGCACGAGCGCCCCCACGGCATGGGCCTTGCGCGCGATGTCCGCCACGGGGTTGAGCGTGCCCAGCACATTGCTCATGTGGGTGACGCTCACAAGTTTGACGCGCTCGTCGAGCAGGCGGTCCAAGGCGTCCATGTCGAGGTACCCGTCGTCGGTCACGGGCACCACGCGCAGCTCGGAGCCCACTTGATCGCGCAGCAGTTGCCACGGCACAATGTTCGAGTGGTGCTCCATTTCGGTGATGAGGATCGCGTCTCCAGGCCCCAAGTTGGCCCGTCCCCACGTGTACGCCACCAAGTTGATGGCCTCGGTGGCGTTCCGGGTGTAGATGATCTCACGGGGAGTGCGGGCGTTGATGAAGCGTGCAATGCGTTCCCGCGCGCCCTCGTAGGCAGCCGTGGCCTCCTCGCTCAGGGTGTGAATGCCCCGGTGGACGTTGGCATTGTACCGGCGGTAGAACTCGTCCATGGCCTCAATGACGACCAGCGGCTTCTGTGAGGTGGCCGTACTGTCAAGGTAAATGAGTGGGCGTTCGCCCAAGGAGCGCTGAAAGATCGGAAATTGTGCCCGTATGGCTTGCACATCGTACATGGCGGTCAAACCTTACATGGTGTGTTCAGGTGAGGAACGCCGCACTGTCCTGCCGTTTGTACATCCGTTCTCAGGCGCAACCAGGCACGCCATCGGTCACTCCTCCAGGGGCTCGAACTCCAGTCCCAAGTCCTGCCCCTCTGGAGACTCCACCCGGTCCGCGTCAATTTGGGCCAGCAGACGCTCCACCTCGTACTTGCGCACGGCAGCCTTGGCCGTGTGGATGCCCAAGGTCGCACAGCGGAGGCGCGCAGTCACCACTTCACGGCCCAACACGTCGATTAGGTCATCTGCCTTGAGGGCTTTGACTTCGTCCAAGGTCATGCCCTGCACCATTTCCGAGGCCAAGGAGGCGGCAGCCTGGCTGATGGTACATCCCTCCCCTTCCCACTTGACCTCGGTCACCTGTTGAGTCTCGGAGTGCACCTTCAGGTAGAAGGTGACCACGTCACCACATCCGGGGTTACCCCCCTTCATGATCACGTCGGCGTCTTCCAAGCGCCCCCGGTTGCGCGGGTGCTCGTAGTGGTCCAAGATGAACTCGATCTGGGCTTGGCGGTCGAGCATGGTTCTGCCCCTGACAAGATGGGATGATTGTGCTTAGTGTATCGCACATTCCGGCAAAAGGCCAAACATCGTCGTGTGAACCGGGGGGCGCCAGGACGCGACGTCGGCGGTCAGTACCCGAGTCGCTCGTGGATGACCGTGCGCAGCCGGTCGCGCACCTGCCGCAGAGGAATGCGGTCCAGAACCGGTGCGAAGAAGCCGTCCACGATGACGCGGGTGGCCTGCTCACGGGGAATACCGCGGCTCATGAGGTAGAAGAGCTCCTCTTCGTCGATCTGGCTGATAGTGGCCCCGTGGGTGCAGCGCACGTCGTTGGCCTCGATTTCCAACATGGGGATGCTGTCCGCGTGCGCTTTGGGGCTCAAGATCAGGTTGCGGTTGGCCTGGTAAGCGTCGGTTTGCTGGGCCCCGCGGTCCACCCGGATGAGTCCCCGGTAGACGGTATGGGCTTGGCCGATGAGAGCGCCCTTGTAGAGCAAGTCGCTGGACGTGTGAGTGCTGCGGTGATGCTGCAAGGTGTGGTTGGCGATGTGTTGCTCCTTTTGGGGGAAGTAGATTCCCTGCAGGAAGGCAGTGGCCCCGTCCCCCTCGAGGAGCACTCCCGTCTCAAAGCGGGTGAGCGTGCTGCCGAACTCGCCCGTGCTCCAGTTGAGCATAGCATTAGCGTGGAGGCGAGCCCGTTGAGTCGAGAGGTGATAGACGCCATCACCCCAATTTTGCACGTCCAAGTAGGTGAGGGAAGCGTTCTCGCCCACCACCAGCTCAATGGCACCGCCGACGAAGGAAGGCGTTTCCAGATCGTGGGAGAGGTACTCGTCCAGCACGGTTACGCTCGCGTTCCGGCCTGTGACAACCAGCACGTGGGGAAACCCCATCACACCGCCGCTGTCGAGCCAGTGGACGATCTGGAAGGGGCGCTCGACGGTCACGTTGTCGGGCACGTAGATGACGACGCCGCCGCTCATCATGGCCGCGTGGAGCGCTTGAAACCTGCTCTCCTCGGCCTGGACCACGGACGAGAGAGATGCGCTTGGAGCAGATCACTGTGTTCCCGCAGGGCTGTTTCCAAGTCGGCGAAGATAACGCCTTGTGCCGTTACTTCCGGGTCGACGTCGTAGAAGACCAATCCTCCCTCCCGTCGGACGAGCAAGCCGGCGCGCTGTTCGGCCCCGCGAAGGATGGTCTGCAACTTGTCGGGCAGGGCCTCAGTCGTCTGGACTGAGGCGGGCGAGGCAGTCACCGGTGTGGCGCCGGCCAGCACCTCCAAGATAGGAGCCACATCGGTCTTGCGCCACTCCTCATCGCGGCTGCTGTCGGGCCACGGTGTGTCCAAGAAAAGGCGCCACGCTTCCTGGCGGCGCTGGCGGAACCAGTCGGGTTCGTTGAAGTGCACGCTCAAGGCCTCGATCGTCTCCCGGCTGAGCGCGTGCAATTCTATTGTCTTGTCAGCCACGGCGTTCTCCTCCGTTCTTGGTGATCGTTCGTTTCACGTTGCCGGAGCTAGCCAGCCGGAATTTCCCCGGACAGGTGACAGCTCCCAAGGCTGCCTTCCCTATCGTCACAATGGGGAAAGCGAAGGCCGGGAGTACACCCCGCGTCCCCCGGCCCTGACTTTGCCCACGGCGCGGGGACCCCTGCCGGTGCCCCCACGCCCGATTATCCGACTGAACCTTCCATTTCGAGCTGAATGAGACGGTTCATCTCCACGGCGTACTCCATGGGCAGCTCCTTGACGATGGGCTCGATGAAGCCTGAAACAATCATGCTGAGCGCATCGGATTCGCTGAGCCCGCGGCTCATCAGGTAGAAGAGCTGCTCTTCGCCCACTTTGGAAACGGTGGCCTCGTGGCCAATGCTGACGTCATCCTCGCGGATGTCAATGTAGGGATACGTGTCAGAGCGGCTCTCCTCGTCGAGGATAAGGGCGTCACAGACCACGTTGCTCTTGGCGTGGTGGGCGCCGTCATAGACTTGGATAAGGCCTCGGTAGGCTGCCCGGCCGCCATCCTTGGAGATGGATTTGCTGGTGATGTTGCTGGAAGTGTACGGGGCCGCGTGGACCGCCTTGCCACCGGCGTCCTGGTGCTGCCCACGGCCGGCGAAGGCAATGGAAAGGATTTCGGCCCGTGCTCCACGCCCCATCAAGTAGACGCTGGGGTATTTCATGGTGATCTTGGAGCCGATGTTGCCGTCCACCCACTCCATGGTGGCGTCTTCGTAGGCCACGGCCCGCTTTGTCACCAAGTTGTACACGTTCGTGGACCAATTCTGGATGGTGGTGTAGCGCACGCGGGCGCCCTTCTTGACGATGATTTCCACCACGGCGCTGTGGAGCGAGTCGGTCGTGTAAATCGGGGCCGTACATCCCTCCACGTAGTGGACGTAAGAGCCCTCGTCAGCGATGATGAGCGTGCGCTCGAACTGACCCATGTTTTGAGCGTTGATGCGGAAGTAGGCCTGAAGGGGCATCTCCACGTGCACGCCCGGCGGCACGTAGATGAACGAGCCACCTGACCAGACGGCACTGTTCAGGGCCGCGAACTTGTTGTCCGAGGGAGGCACCACGGTGGCGAAGTACTCCCGGAAGAGGTCCGGGTGCTCCTTCAGGGCTGTGTCGGTGTCCAAGAAAATAACGCCTTGGCGTTCCAGCTCCTTCTTGATGTTGTGGTACACCACTTCAGACTCGTATTGGGCCCCGACGCCGGCCAGAAACTTCTGCTCGGCTTCGGGAATGCCCAGCCGGTCGAAGGTGCGCTTGATTTCCTCGGGCACGTCGTCCCACGAGCGCGCGTGCTTTTCCGTGGGCTTGATGTAATAGTAGATGTCGTCAAAATCGATCTGGGAGAGATCAGCGCCCCACGAGGGCATGGGCTTCTTCCAGAAGATCTCCAAGGCCTTGAGGCGGAACTCACGCATCCAGTCAGGCTCCCCCTTCATCCAGGAGATCTCTTCCACGATCTCATGGGTGAGCCCTTTGCGCGCCTTGAAGACGTACTTCTCGGGGTCGTGGAACCCGTACTTCTCGGCGTACTCCCGGTTAATCAGTTCGATCTGCTCGCGTTCGGACAGACTCATGTTACCTCACCTCCCCGGCAAAAGCTTGCCGCACCCACTCGTAGCCCTTTTCCTCCAACTCCACAGCCAGCTCTGGCCCACCGGAGGCCAGAATGCGGCCATCTACCATGATGTGGACGTAATCAGGTTGTACATAGTTGAGAATGCGCTGGTAGTGAGTGATGACCAATACGCCCATACCCAACTCTTCCTTCAACATGTTCACGCCATCGCTCACCACGCGCAGCGCGTCAATGTCCAAGCCGGAATCGGTCTCGTCCAAGATGGCGA
>JAUZRY010000088.1 GCA_030949995.1 Ardenticatenia bacterium | reverse complement strand
ATCAACTGGATTGAAACACGCGAAGAGTGGTAGAGCTTATAGAATGTCGCGCCGATCAGGCGGACGGCACCATTCTGGCGCAAGTCATGGTCGATCCCCGTCAAAGCCGTGCGGGCCGCCGGCAGGCGTTCGAGTGTGACGATCCCATTGGTTGTGTTGAAGTGCCCCCCGGAGAACCCATCAAGATCGCCGCCCTCCAGGCCATCAGCGGCGCTGTGGCCAGCTTGGGCACCGACCAAGTGCGCGGCGTCGAAATCGCCATTGACGACCGGGGCGGCGAGTTACTCGGCCATCCCATCGACCTCACTGTGGAAGATGATCTTTGCTTCCGCCGAAGGTGGAACCACGGGTGCCCAGAAGATCGTCTCCGACCCGAAGATCATTGGCATCATTGGCACAAGTTGCTCGGGCGCCGCTGTGCCCGCCTCGCAGATCATGTCCGAAGCCGGACTGGTCATGATCTCCGGCTCCAACACCTCTCCCTTCCTCACCTCCTTGGGCGGCGAGAAGGGGAACGCTTGGCAGCCCGGCTATTTCCGCACGGCCCACAACGATGAGGTGCAGGGCGCGGCCGCTGCCAACTTCGCCTACAACGAGCTGGGCGTGCGCAAGGCGGCTAGCATCCACGACGGCGACCCGTACACCCAAGGGCTGGCCATGGTCTTCAACCAAGTCTTCGAGGAACTAGGCGGTGAGATTGTGCTGGCCACGGCCGTCAACAAGGAGACACGGACATGCGGCCCGTGCTCACCTCCGTGGCCGCTGCCGGCGCCGAGCTGGTCTTCTTCCCCATCTTCCAGCCCGAAGGCGACTTCATCGTTCTCCAGTCCAAGGAGATCGAGGGCTTCGAGAACATCCACCTGATGGGCGCAGATGGCCTTCTCTCCGACACCTTCGTCGAATCCGTGGGCGAGCAGGGCAAGGGGATGTACTTCTCCGGTCCGGCCTCCCCCGAGGGCCCGGCCTACGACGAGTTCGTGCGCAAGTACGAGGAGAAATACGGCGAGAAACCCATCCAAGCCTTCCACGCCCACGCATATGACGCAGCCAACATGCTCTTCAAGGCCATCGAGGAGACGGCCGTTGTGCAAGACGACGGCACAGTCTACATCCTGCGCCAGAAGCTGCGTGATTACCTCTACAACCTCAAGGACTTCCAAGGACTGACGGGCACGTTGAACTGCAACGAATTCGGCGACTGTGCCGACCCGAAGATCACTGTCGTCAGCTTGGACGATCCGGCAGCCGGCATCGAGGGGCTGCGCAAGAACGTGGTCTTCGTCTACGAGCCGTAATGGAGCCCACCGCATCTCACCACAGCGGGCGCGGGAGCAGGCTCCCGCGCCCGCTTACTCAGTGAGTACACTGGACAACAGATACTGAAAGAAGGGGGCGGGCACTTTTTCATTTGTTTGAATTTCGCTGAGTGTGATTTGGTTTGTGGTGAACCCAGAATTTCCCCATATTATATTGAATAAAGGAGCAAGGAGACCATGCAACGTGCGCTTCCACAGGAGTTCTCGGAGCGGATCAACTTCGCGGCAGGGGTGATCTGGATCCTGCGCGTCCTGGTCGCGGTCATCGTGATCTGGGGGGCCACGAGCACGCTGGCCGCAGGATTCTATTCTCCCTCCCAATGGCGTGATCTGGTGATCTTCGGGCTCGCACAGGGGGGTGTGTACGCCCTGATCGCCTTAGGCTACACAATGGTGTACGGCATCTTGGGCTTCATCAACTTCGCCCACGGCGAAGTCTTCATGAGCGGCATGATGATCGGGTATTTCGTGGCCGACTACCTGAACGAGGTGGGCATGTGGAACGGAAACCCCGTCTTGGCCTTCCTCATCGTGCTGGTGGTTTCCATGTTCACCTCCACGAGCGTTGCCGTCCTCGTGGAGCGCATTGCCTACCGTCCCCTGCGGGAATCCCCTCGCATTGTGCCCCTCATCACGTCCATCGGCGCGTCTTTCTTCATCCAGTACGCCTTTCGAGGGCTCTTCGGGGCCGGTGTGAAGTCCTACCCCCGAATGGAGGCTCTTGAGGGGGCCGTGACCGTGTTGGGGGTGCGCATTCTCAAGGTGCACGTGCTCGTCATCGTGGCGGTCTTCATTATGATGGCACTCCTCTACTGGTTTGTCGAGAGGACGCGCACGGGCAAGGCCATCCGCGCCGTGGCCGAAGACAAGGAGATCGCCGCCCTCATGGGCGTGGACATTGACCGAGCTATCGTCACCACCTTCGCCATCGGCGGCATGATGGCCGGGGCGGCCGGCCTCCTGTACGCCCTCGTCTTCAGCCAAGTGTTCTTCTTTTCGGGCTTCCTTCCGGGCATTAAGGCCTTTACCGCCGCCGTGTTGGGTGGCATTGGCAACATTGTGGGCGCCATGCTGGGCGGCATCGTGCTGGGCATTGTGGAATCGGTCGGCCCCATCCTGATTCTGAGCGGCTTGGGCATCCCGGCACCCCATCAGTTGAAAGACGTCGTGGCCTTTACCGTGCTGGTGTTGGTGCTGATCTTCCGGCCCAAGGGCCTGTTGGGCGAGCGGCTGGCCGAAGAGCGGGATTGAGCAACTCTTGTGAGGTGGGCCAACAATGGCAAAAATTGCACCTGTGCCTGAGGAGGCTGTTCTGGAAGATGTTCGACTCAAAGCCCCCGAAGTAAGCCTTGAGCAGGCCGCCAAGTTGGGCGGTGTAGCCGGCATCGTAGCCGTCTTCGTCTCGGCCAACGGCATGGTCCAAGCCTTTGCCGAGCGGGACATCATCAGCGGCATCCTGAGCATGGGGTATGCCCTCCTCTTTCTGGTGCCCCTGATCATCGCCTATCTGGCGGCACGCGAACCTCCCGTCCTGGAAGGGTTCGAGGCGCCCCAAAAGGGCCCCCGCAACGTGGTGGCCGGCCTCATCGTGGGCGCCATAACCGGCCTCTTCCTGGTGCTCTTCGTCCTTCTTGCCTCGGCCGTGAACCTACGACGGGTGTTCATCAACATTTCGCCCCAGTTGCTGGACTTGCTCACCTTTGGGCAAGGCTCGGGGGGGCTCGTCCTCCTCGCCGCTGGCTCGTTGCTCATGGGTGCTGCTGGCGGCTTGACACAACTTCTGGAGGCCAAGTGGCGGCGGGCCCTGTGGGGGGCAGTGGCGTGGACGCTGCTCATTGGGCTCCTGGAAGTGATCGTGGCCCAACTCTTCCGCGGCTTGGGCCTCAACGTGCTGGCCCCCTTCTTTTACGCCGGCACCGGCGGGCTGACTCCTGTGGGTGCCGCCATCGTTTTCGTGATCGCCTTCCTGTACTACTGGGCTGTAGTCCCCAAGGTGAACCAGTGGCAACACGCCTACGCCCAAATGCCGGCCGAACGGCAGCGTTCCGTGCGCCTGAGCGCGGTAGTCGCTGCCGTGATTGTAGTGGCCGTGACTCCCCAAGTGTTGGGCCCCTTCGTCAGCGAAGTGCTCGACCTGGTGGGCATCTTTCTGCTCATGGGATTAGGACTGAACATTGTCGTGGGGTTCGCCGGGCTGCTCGACCTGGGCTACGTGGCCTTCTTCGCCGTGGGTGCCTACACCACGGCCATCCTCACCTCGCCGGCCTCGCCCCGCTGGTCCCCGGAGATGAGCTTCTGGGCCGCCTTGCCCTTCGTGATCCTGGCCGCGGCCTTGGCGGGCATTATCGTGGGCACGCCGGTCCTGCGCATGCGGGGGGATTATCTGGCCATCGTCACCTTGGGCTTCGGCGAGATTGCCCGGCTTCTCCTCCTCTCTGACTGGCTCCGCCCTGTTTTCGGCGGCGCTCAAGGCATTCTCAAAATTCCCAACCTGTCCATTGGCCCCATCGTCTTCCGCACGCCTGTGGACATGTTCTACCCCATTGTGGGCTTCTGTCTCCTAGCTGCCTACGTCTCCTGGAAGCTCAAAAACTCGCGCATCGGTCGCGCATGGATGGCCATGCGCGAGGACGAGCAGGTAGCCGAGGCCATGGGCGTGGACATTGTGGAGATCAAGCTCAAGGCGTTCATCGTGGGCGCGGTCATCGCCAGCTTCGGCGGCGCCCTCTTCGCCGTCAAGATCGGTTCGGTCTTCCCCCACAGCTTCTCCCTGTTGGTCTCCATCACCGTGTTGGTGCTGGTCATCGTGGGGGGCTTGGGGAGCATTCCCGGCGTTGTCGTGGGCACCTTGGCCCTGGTGGGGCTGCCTGAACTCCTGCGCGAGTTCCAGGAGTACCGTCTCCTAGCCTACGGTGTGCTCCTCATCCTGATGATGCTCTACCGCCCCGAGGGGCTCCTGCCCACCAAACAGTGGGTGCGTGAACTTCACGAGGAGGAATTGATGCAAGATGCGTGGCTGAAAATGGAAGAGGATCGTCGCCGGGCCCAAGCACAGGCCCAAACATCCCAGGGCGACCTGCCACCAGCACAGCCGGAGGAGGCGTGAGCCATGGCCCTGCTCGAAGTGCGCAGCATCTCGAAGGACTTCGGCGGCCTGCGGGCCATCGATCACCTCGACTTTCACGTCGAGGAAGGGGAGATCGTCAGCGTCATCGGCCCCAACGGCGCCGGCAAAACGACGCTCTTCAACTTGATCACCGGCATCTTCCAGCCTGATGAGGGGGAGATCATCTTCGACGGCCACAACTTGGTGGGCCTGCGCCCAGACGAAATCACCCGCCTTGGCCTGGCCCGCACCTTTCAGACCGTGCGCCTCTTCTTCAACATGACCGTGTTGGAGAACGTCATGGTGGGCCTGCACGGGCGTACCCACGCGGGCATCTTGGACACAATCCTCAGCCTGCCCCGCCAGCGGGAGGAAGAAGAGTTCATCCGCCAACAGGCCATCGACGCCCTCTCCTTCTTCGGCACACGGCTGATCGGCTTTCGGCTCAACCAGCCAGCCTTCGTGCTCTCCTACGCTAACCGCAGGCGCCTGGAGATCGCGCGGGCCATGGCGACAGGCGCCAAACTCCTCCTGCTGGACGAGCCCACCGCCGGCATGAACCCACGTGAAACTCTGGAGCTGACAGAACTCATCGGCCGGCTGCGCGACGAAAAGGGGTATACGATCGTCCTCATCGAGCACGATATGCGCGTGGTCAAAGGAGTATCCGACCGCGTGGTGGTGCTCGACTACGGGCGCAAAATCGCCGAGGGCACCTACGAGGAGGTGGCCCACAACGAGCGTGTGCTGGAAGCTTACCTGGGCAGAAAGGCGGTGCGATCGGCATGAGCAAGCAAATCACCACCCGGTGCTCCACCTGAAAAACATCAACACCCATTACGGGCCCATTCACATCCTGCGCAATGTGAACATCGAGATCTATCCCGGCGAGATCGTCTGTCTTCTGGGCGGCAACGCCAGCGGCAAGACGACCACCCTGCGCACCATCCTCGGCATGGTGCGCCCCTCCGCCGGCGAAATCTACTTGGACGGCGAGCGCGTGGACGGCCTGCCCACCACGGAGGTCGTCAAGCGGGGCATCTCCATGGTGCCCGAGAACCGTCGCCTCTTCAAGCGCATGACGGTGCTCGAGAACTTGGAGATGGGCGCCTTCCTGCGCCACGACCACGAGGGCATCCAGGAGGACTTGGAGCGCATCTTCGAGCTCTTCCCCCGCGTCAAGGAACGACTGCACCAGAAGGCCGGCACCCTGAGCGGCGGCGAACAACAGATGGTAGCCATTGGCCGTGCCCTGATGGCCCGCCCCAAAGTCCTCCTCATGGATGAGCCCTCCATGGGCCTCGCCCCCGTGTTGGTGGAACAGACGTTCGAGATCATACAGCAGATCAACCAGCAGGGCACCACCATCTTCGTGGTCGAGCAGAATGCCAACATGGCCCTCTCCATCGCCCACCGGGGCTACGTGCTCCAGACCGGCCGCATCGTGCTCGCGGACACAGCCCAAAACCTGCTCCACAACGAGATGATGCGACAAGCCTACTTGGGCGAAATGTAGCCCAACAGGCCGGGCCGGCTGACCGGCATCCCCCCCTGCCGGCCCGGCGTCTGCCTCACACAACGCCCGCAAGTCTCACCTTTATTTTAGCCTTTTTTCATCCTCCTCTCATGTTTCAACGGTAGAGTAAGGGAAGCACGGGGTCCGCACACGAAGATGTTTGACGCCTGTGCCCCCGCGGCCGGCATCCCAGCAACCGAACAGCCACAGGAACAGTATGGGAAAACAGGGCGTGTCCGTGAGCGAACAACGCTTGGCCCGTCGGCTGTGGTGGTGGGCACCGCCGGCACTGCTCGCGGTGGCCCTCGTGGTCATCTCGATGGGCAACAGTTCCCTGTGGGGCCAGCAGCGGATATCCCTTGTCCGACAGCCCTCGTGGAGCCCCGGTCGAAGCCGGTGTGGCCGGGCCACTCCTCACCACAGGTTACGGCGATTTGGAAGGCCGCCTTCGCCGCGCTCTGGCCCACCTGATCGTTGAACAACGCGATGCCAACGGCCGCACCGTGGTCACCAGCAGTCCGGGGCTCATCTGGGACCTGCTCGGACACGTGGTCGTGCCGGCCCAAGTCGTTGGGCGAGTCTCAGAGGTGGAGGCGATCCTGCCCGACGGCACCACCATCACAGGCACAGTGGTGGGTGCAGACGCCGCCACCAACGTGGCCGTGGTGCGGCTGGCAACGCCGCCGGACCAAATGATCCCGCTGATGCCGGCCCGCTCAGGGGGAAGCCGAGAGGCCCAGGCCGTTTCGGTCGTGTGGAACCTTCCGGACGGCAGGCTCGTCATACACAAGGGGCGCGTGGTCGACACCGGCCGCCTGCTCCCTGTGGGCGCACAACAGACTGACTTTGGTGTAAGCTACGTGGCCCTTCCTGACGTGCTCAAGGTCGAACTCACAGAACCCGTGGCCAGAGGCCTTCGGGGGGCCGTGGTGGTGGATGCCCTCGGCCGCTTCGAGGGGCTGGTGTTGCCCCTGTCCGACCACCCAACTGTGGTCTACGCCGTGCCCGGCCGCCTGATGAGCCGCGTTGTGGACGGCCTGGTGCGCCAGGGCACCTATCGGCACCCGTGGTTGGGCATCAGCGGCCAAACCATTACGCCCGCCTTGGCCCAAGCGCTGAACGTGCCGGTCACCTCGGGCGTGTTGGTGCTCTCCGTCTTCCCGGGCAGCCCGGCCGACGTGGCCGGACTGCGGGACAGCTCGGCGCTGGTGCGGGTGGACGACCGCCTGTTCTACACGGGCGGCGACCTGATCACCCACGTTGATGAGCAGCGCATCAGGAGCGTGGGGGATCTGATTAAGTATCTGGTCTACCACACGGAAGTGGGACAACAGGTCACACTCACTGTGGTACGCGATGGGCGTCCGGTGGCTGTCGAGCTGACAGTGGGCGCCCGTCCTGAGGTGCCCATTTTCGACTGAGTTGGCGCGTTTACTCGTTTATTAGTGTACACTCTGGAGAACAGCAAGAACTCCACACTCTTCCCGATGCAGAGGTGATGCGTGATGACGGTGCACGAGCAGGATATTCTAGAGCGCACGTGGCAGCCCACGGGCAGCCTTGACGAAATGGATACGGACAACCTGGTGGCCCTCTACCTGCGCGAGGGAGGGCGCCACAAGCTGCTCTCCCGCGAGGAGGAGCTGGAGCTGGCCCGCATGTGGCACGCCGCGCGGGAGGCCCGCGATCGGCTGGCACGCGAGGGCGAGATGCTCGACGATCAGGAGCGGGCCGCGCTGGAGGAGACCATCCAGCGGGGCGAGCTGGCCCGCCAGCGCCTCATCCGGGCCAACCTGCGCCTCGTGGTCAGTGTGGCCGCGCGGTACCGGGGCTACGGTGTGCCCCTGGCCGACCTGATTCAGGAGGGCAACATGGGGCTGATGCACGCCATCGACAAGTTTGACCCCGAACGCGGCAACAAGTTCAGCACCTACGCCACCTGGTGGATTCGCCACGCCGTTGGCCGTGCCATCGCGGACCAGGGGCGCACCATCCGGCTTCCGGTCCACATGGCCGAGAAGATCCGCAAGGTGAAGGAGACGGCCTTCCGGCTGGCCCAGGAGAGCGGCGTCGAGCCCACCATGGCCGAGATCGGCGCCGAGCTCGACATGCCGCCCGAGAAGGTGGAGCAGTTGCTCCGCTTCGCCCAGCACCCCATCTCCTTCGAGGCGCCCATCGGCGACGAGGAGGATGACGCCACCGTGGGCGACTTCCTGCCCGACGAGGAGAGCGAAGCGCCCTACGAGAGCCTCATGGGGAACGACCTTCGGGAGGAGCTGAGCGAAGCCTTGGCCACGCTCACCCCCGCGCGAGGTGAAGATCCTAAAGTTGCGCTACGGCTTGACCGATGGTCGTGAGCACACGCTCGAGGAAGTAGGCCAGAAGTACGGCCTCACCCGCGAGCGCATCCGCCAAATTGAGAAGGAAGCCTTGCGCAAGTTGCGCCATCCCAGCCGCAGCCGCAAGCTCCGCGCCTATCTCTCCTGAGCGCGGGCGTTCCCGCACATGCCACCGTCATCCCGCCCCAAGGCCCCAGGGGCCCGGCGCCAAGGCCGGGCCCCGCCCTTTTCAGCATGTTGCCGCGCCCAGTTCAGCGGGCCGGCTGCTGGCCAGCCCACACCAGGGGCAACTGGGCCACGTCGTCAGGTCCCCACGCCTCCGCAGGGCGGTCGGCAATGGGCGTGTAGGCGCTCAGGGCTTCCTCTTGGGAAGGGGTGAAATCCGGCGGGTAGGCCACGTCAAGAATGCGGGTGTGATTGAGGTCGTTCGGGCCACCGCCCAGGCGCCACTGGGCCGGTTCCGGCTCCACATCGCGCACGCGCCAGACGCCCGGCGCGGGGAAGCCCTCCTGGCTGAGCACCACGGCCAGATATCCCCACGCCGACGGGGCGAGCTCCTCGGGGGAAAGGCCCAAGGCGTCCGCCAACACGGCCTTGGCCACGCGGATGGTGATGCGCCTCCGCGCCGGGTCGGTCACAATGTCGAGGGCATCGGGCGGGCCCACGGCCTCGGGGCCACCTTCGCCGGGCCGGAAGAGGCCGGGCGTCCACCCTTCGGCCCAGATGGCCACATCCCACCCTTCTCCTTTGGGGAGGGCAGCGTTGCGGCCGGGCAGAAGCAGGCGTGCGCCCCCTCCTTGGCGTCGATGTAGAGGTCCACTGTGTGGATACCCATGCCGTTGGGCGCCCCCCACGAGTTGTTCAGCCCACCGCGGGTGGTAATGTAGAAGATGAGGTTCTTCTCATCCTCGGCCACGGTGAATTCGGTGATGTCGTAAGCGCCCGGCGTGAAGACCGGATCAAGGGGATAGGTGTAGCTGCCAGGACCGTAGTCGTCCCCCTCAGGATCGACGACGGTAAGCACCGGGGTTGTCATTCCCAAGTCGGGCACGATGATCTGGAGCGGGCCAGCCCCGGGCAGACGCCAGAGCTCGCGTTCCAAGCCGGCGCTGACCACAACCCGCAGGGCCAGGCGGGCACCGGCGTCGGGCGTGCCAATGAGGCTGTAGGGCAGAGCCAACTCCAACGCCGTGCCCTCCACCGCTGCCGGCAGCTCCACGTCTGGTCGGGGCATGTAGGCTCCCCGGCCGTCAGGAACGAAGTAGGCGGCTTGCGCCCCACCGCCGGCCACCACGACCTCGGCCAGAGCGTTGGCGCCGAAGCCCAAGGGGTGCTGCGGATCACCACTGGCCAACTCAACACGGCTAAAGAAGGCCTCCTCACCAGCGGATGGCAGGCCCAAGTAAATGCCCACGCGCACGTCATCGGCCATTTGGGCCCAGGGTCGGCCGGCGTCGATCTGCAGGTAGAGGCGCTGGGCGTCAAACCCGTACCGAAGGCGAGGAGCACCTCCACCGCTGGCTCCGGAGACCTCCTGGAACAGACCGCCCCCCCTGCCACTCGTCCTCCTGGGCCACACCGTCAATCTGCGGCGTGATGAGGCCCTCGGCCGACATGTGGGGAAGAACGGGCTCCGCCGGGATGATAGGGACTTTGAGAAAGGCGGGTACCGGAGCGTCCATCAACTCGTACACCCGCGCGAGCGTGCGCCGGAACTGGGCGTCAAAAGCTGCGTCGTCGCCGCTGTTCTGGTCGCGGCCGTACCACCAGAACCAATCGCTGCCCTCGGCCGCGTAGATGGCCTCCATGATCTCGGCCGCCGTAGTGTCGTCCAGTCGATTGAGCCGGCGGGCCACGAAGGCGCGCACGCGGCCCAAGTAGCTCCACGCACGGTTCTCCTCGTCCTCCCCAATCCAGGTGGTGTAGTCAGGGCGAATCCAGGAGCCGGCCCAGAGCTCCTCAAGCCGGGGGTGGTCGGAGTAGTGGGCGATGAACTCGGAGGGGGGTGGTGGTGACGATCACGCCCTCCGCCTGAGCCTCCTCAAGCAGGCGGTACATGGTGTGCAGGAAGGCCTTGCCGTCGTTGTCGTAGTGCTCCCAGGCGTTCTCCCCGTCCAAGATCACGCTCACCAGGAAGGGGCCCTCGGCACCTTGGGCGCGCAACTCATCGCGGATGAGGCGCAGCCGGCGCACGAAGTCCTGCGCGGCGGCCGTCCCTGACATGCCGCTGTAGGTGAAGCCCACCTTGTCGCTTAAGGCCTTGTCCCTGAAAATCACGTAGACCTCGCCGTTGCGGCTGGTCACGCGATAGGGGCGGTAGAGGACAGCAGGGGTGCGCACGATCTCACGGGCATCGCGCGAGAACCCAGCTTGCCCCAAGCTACGGGCCAGCACCTCCTCGTCGCTGGCCATCCACTGCACGCCCGCGCCGGCCACGATGCCCACGATCTCCTGGGCCACGGCGCCTTCGGCTGGCCACATGCCGGCCGGCCGGCGGCCAAAGGTGGCCTCGTAGAAGGCGATGCCCTTCTCCACCTGAGCAATGGCATCCACGCCGTAGGTGAAGCGGGGAGGCAGGGGGAGATCGGGCGTGGCCTCGCGCGCCAGGTTAGTGTCCAAGAGGAGGGGGAGGATGGGGTGGTAGAAGGGTGTGAAGGTAATCTCGATCCGCCCCTCATCCTGAAGCCGGCGGTGGAGGGGAATCACCTGTTCCACCAGCCGACGGTGGACGGCCAAGACGGTAGCCTTGTCCCCTTCGGAGAAATTTCGCCCCCGTGCGACAAGGTCGTCCAGAGGAGGCTGAGCCAACCAATCAGGGTCGGTCCACGCCAGGTTGAAGAGCACCTGGAGGTCGCGCCACGTCTGAGTCTCCCACGAGGCCCACGAATCGCGGCTATCGGCGATCTCCTGGTAGCGGGGAAAGCGGGCCACGATCTTGGGGTTGATGTCGAAGAAGCGGGCCTGGATGAAGGCTTTGTCCTCGTCGGTCAAGCGGTCGGCGGGAATGAGAGTGTAGACCTCGTACACGTCTTGGAGCGCCCGCTTCCAAGTCGCGCAGTTGGCGCAGGAGGGAAGGGGTCAGGTTGAAGGTGACACGAATGGAGGGGTACTGCTCCAGGATGGCGGCCATGTCGACGTAGTCCTTGGCCGCGTGAAGGCGCACCCAGGGCTTCTGGTAGACGCCGGTCGCTGGGTCCTTGACGTAGAGGGGCTGGTGTTGGTGCCAGATGATGGCCACGTAGAGCGGTGCCTCGGCCTTGTCGTCGGCCACAGGGCTGTTCACGGGCACGGCAATGGGCGTTGGCGTCGGGGGCAGGCCAGTCGCCGTGAGCGTTGGCATTGACGCGGGCCCATCCTCACGGCGGCAGGCCAACAACGTGGCCAACACCAGCGCAATCGCCAGGAGACATGGCCACATCCTGGTGTGGTCCTTCTTCGTGAGCCGGCTCATCCCTTGATCGCTCCTCTCGTCAGGCCACCGATAATGTAATCCTGAAGCACCAAGTAGACCAACACAATGGGAATGGCCCCAATGGTTGCGCCAGCCGCGAAGACGCCCCACTTCTGGGTAAACTGGCCGCTGATCAACTGGTAGAGCCCCACGGCAAGGGTCATGGCATCACGGTCCTTGATGATGATGCTGGCGAGCACGTAATCGGAGTAGGTGCCGATGAAGGTCAGGATGCCCACCACGGCCAAGATGGGACGCACCAGGGGAAAGATAATGTGGACGAAGATCTGGCGGTCATTGGCGCCGTCAATGCGGGCCGACTCATCCAAGTCACGGGGCACAGCATCAAAGAACCCCTTCATCAACCACGTGTTAATGCCCAAGGCACCGCCCAAATAGGCCAGGATAAGGCCGCCATGGGTGCCCAAGCCCAAGGACGGAATGTACATGCCGACCTGCTGGAGCAGCAAGAAGATGGCCACGATGGCCAGGAAATTGGGGAAGACCTGGATCAGGAGAATGGTGAGCAGGAGGCTGCGCCGGCCGGCAAAACGGAATCGGGAGAACGCATAGGCGGCCAAAGCGCTGATGAGCACAGCCAGGACAGACGTGATGACCGATATCTTGATGGAGTTAAGCATCCAGCGCCCGAAGGGCTGAACCGGGTTGGCCACAAGCTGACGGTAATTCTCCAACGAGGCGTTAGGCGGAATCAAGGATTGCTGGGCCAGAGAATTGCGGGGGTCCAAGGAAGCGGAAAACACCCAGGCAGCCGGAAAGAGGGCGTAGACGACGAGCAGCACGGTGATGGTCCAGCGGGTCAAGTCCAGGAGCCGGCGCCGTTGTGTTCGCGACAAGGTGCCGTTGAGGTGCTCAAACATGTTCGGAGACCTCCTCCCACATGCGCGTGTATCGGAAGTTGAAGAGCGTGATCGTCGCCACGATCAGGAAGATAATTATGGTGATGGCGGCCGCGTAGCCGTAGTCCTTGCCCCCGCCGCTGGCAAAGGCCAAGCGGTAGACATAGGTGACCAGAATGTCGGTGTGGCCCACGGGTGTGAGCGTTCCGCGCATGGGTGGGTTGCCCTGGTTGAAAAGATAGATCACGTTGAAGTTGTTAAAGTTAAAGGCGAACGACGAGATGAGCAGTGGGCCCACGGAGACGAGAAGCAAGGGCAACGTGATGAGGCGGAACTTCTTCCAGGCACCGGCGCCGTCGATCTCAGCCGCCTCGTAAATGTCGTCGGGGATGGCCTGGAGAGCACCACTGCAGACGAGCATCATGTAAGGAAACCCCAGCCAGAGGTTGACGAGAATTACCCCCAGCCTGGCCCACATGGGGTCGGAGAACCACGGCGGTGAAATGTTCAACCACGTGTCCAGCGCCCGGTTGAGCACGCCGAACTGGGGGTTCATCATGCCCCGCCAGACGAGAATGCTGATGAAGGCCGGAATCGCGTAGGGCACAATTAACAGGGAACGAATGAGCTTGCGGCCACGGACAGCGGGATCATTGTAGAGCAGAGCGATGAAGAGCCCCAAGGCGAAGGTGGTCACCACGCTGGCCGCCGCGAAGACTACCGTCCAGATGAAAACGCGAATGACCGGCCCCCGGATGGCCGGACTGTTGAACAGCCGGCTGAAATTACGCCATCCCACGGTGACAATGTAGCCGGGAGTGAGCGTCTCGCCGTCGGCGCTGACGAAGAACCCGTTCGCGTCGTCGGCCACATAGATCTTGCCCTCCTTCTGGTCCACGATGGCATCCTGCTGCGGGTCGTAGACGAAGCGGGGGCGCAGGACAGCCGCCTCGCTTGGCGTGCGGACCTGCACGGCGTTTGGGGGGAGGCCGAACTGGATGGAGGGCAGCTCCCGGTTGGCCGCGGCCTGGATGCGGTTAAGGCGCGTGTAGCCCTCGATGGCCGTGGGCACGCCCTGCTCGTCCGGCGGCCCGAAGATCCCTTCGCCAGCACGGGCAGGTCGGAGGGGTTCCCCTGGCCGCGCAAAGTAGTGGTTGCCCTCAGCATCAGTGAGCCAGAGGGCCAAGGTACCATCCTCGGCCTCAAAGGCCACCCAGCGGTAGGCAGTGCCCCCCTCGGGCACGTACATGTTCTGCAGGCCCGTGGTGATGCGTTTGATGGTCTGCTGTTTGGTCAGCAGGTGGCCATCACTGTAGTTGGTGAACGCGGTGTAGACCGTGAAGACCAGGGGGTAGACCACCATCAAGATCATGAGGGCCAAGCCAGGCGACATCCAGCGCAACGGGTAGAACTCCTCCCGGAGGAAGACGACGTTGAGCCCCACGGTGATGATCGTCACCAACGTGACGAGCAGCCAAACTCCGTCCGTCACCATGCGGATGACCAGCCAGATGGCCACAGCGTCCACCAGGGCCAAAGCCATCAGGCGAAAGGCCACCTCGGAAAGGGAAAGCGAGGCGGAAACCTGTTGTCTCTTCAGGCCGGTTCCCACGCGGATCATGGATAACACTCCTCATCCCAGCTCGGGGCACCCGCCGTGGCGGCAAGGTCCACGGTCGAGATACCGCCACGGCGGGAAACGGCGGGCGGGCTTATTGCCCGGCGATGGCGGCGCGGATCTGTTCGGCGGCTGCCTTGAAGGCCGCCTCAGGATCCTCCTGCTGTTGGAAGATGAGCGTCACAGCGTTGCCCCACGCTTCCCAGACAGAGGCCATTTCAGGAATGGCCGGCATGGGGTCGGCATTCTGTCCAGCCTCGCCAAAGGCTGCGATGTCGGGATCGTCAATGGCCTCGCGTACTGAGAGGAAAGCCGAGGGGCGTGGGTCGGCCTCGAAGAGCTTCTGCATGACCTCCTCGGTGGCCACGAACTCGGTCAGGAACGCTTGGGCCAGGAGCGGGTCCTGGCTGAAGGCGCTGATCATGAAGCCGTGGACGCCCATGAAGGGCTTACCATCGGCCGTCTCGTCGGGAATGGGGGCGATGGCGTAGTTGACACCGGAGTCGCGAATGCGGCTGAGGGCCCAAGGCCCGGTGATGAACATGGCCGACTCGCCGTTCTCGAACATGGCGTGCATGGTGTCCCAGTCCACGTCGGGGCTGAGCAGGCCGTCCTTCACCATCTGGTCGAGCCACGTGGCCGCCGCAATGGAGCCCTCGCTGTCGATGCCCAAGTCATCGGGGTTGTAGGAGCCCTTCTCGTCACGGCCGAAGACGTAGCCGCCGAAGGCAGTCATAATGGGGTAGAAGTGGTAGGGGTCGCCCACCTGGAGCACGTACCCCTGCGTGACTTGGCCTTCCTCCTGGAGCTGGGCGGCGATCTCGCGCACCTCACTCCAGGTCGTAGGCGGCTCGGGCACCAAGTCGGGGTTGTAGAAGAAGGCCACGTTCTCGGTCAGGTAGGGCATGCCGTAGAGCTGGCCGTCGTAGGAGAAGGCCTGCAGGGCCACATCGAGGAATTGATCCTGTTGGTCGCCCAAGTCCAAGGGGGCGATCAGGCCGTTGACCACAAGCTCTCCGAGCCAGTCGTGGGCGCCGATAATGATGTCAGGCCCTTCGCCAGCCGGGGCGGCCACCTTGAACTGTTCACGCAGGTCACCGAAGCTCACCTGCTGGACCACCAATTCGACACCGTACTGGGCCTTGAACTCCTCGGCCAGCTCCTGCATGATCGGCGCGCGGTTCTCGTCCGCCCAGATGACGAGTTGGGCGCCGGTCTCGGCCGCGGGCTCAGGCGTGGGAGAAGCAGCCGCTGTCGGCTCGGGCGTAGGAGAGGGCTCCTCCATCGGCTCGGGCGTGGGGGAAGGGGCCATCTCAGCGGGCGGCTCGGTGGGGGGAGGGGCCGCCGTGGGTTGAGCGCCTCCGCCACCACAGGCAGCCACGGCGACCATGACAACCAGAACGACCACGGGAAGCAGGATGGTTCGGCGTATCATTTCACGTTCCTCCTTGCATCTCCTCCTCAGGATTCGTGACGTTCACCGGTCCAACGGAGACGGCGTTACGCTCGCTGTGTCGACAGGCACTCTCACCTCCCTTCACCCTTCAGTTGGCCACGCTCTGACACTCTCCCGCTCGACGAGGAGGGCGGGGAGGAGCACACGCTGGGCTGACAGCTCCTGGCCGGCGATGCGCTGCACGAGCAAGCGAGCCGCGGCGGCACCCAGCTCGTAGAGGGGTTGACGAACGGTTGTCAAGGGGGGACGGATGTAGGGGGCCACCGGGATGTCGTCGAAGCCGACGATGCTGATGTCATCGGGCACGCGCAGGCCGGCGTCACGGGCAGCTCGGATGGCGCCGATGGCCATGCGGTCGTTCATGGCGTAGATGGCCGTGGGGCGTGGGTCGGCCTCAAGGAGGCGCTGCATGGCCTTCTGGCCGGAGCGTTCGCTGAAATCACCCGGCTGGTCGTACGTAGTGGGCAAGTCAAGGCCCAGCTCGGCCACAGCGGCCAGCACGCCGGCACGGCGATCTTGGCTGGCAAAGCGGCGTTGGGGCCCGTTAATGAAGGCAATGCGGCGGTGGCCCAACTGGTAGAGGTAGTAGACCACACGGCGGGAACTCTCGTAATTGTCCACGTCCACGCAGACGACATCCTCAACGTCCACATTGCCAATGACCACAAAGGGGACATCGAGCTCCTTGAGGCGTTCGACCATGTGAGGATCGGGTTCCAAGTCGATGAAGAGGAGGCCATCCACTTGGCGGCGCTCGAAGAGGGCTTGGTAGAACTGAAATGTGCCCTGGTCGTCGAGGAGGGTGAGGGCCAAGCGCTGCTCGGTGAAGAAGTTGTAGGCGCCGCGAATGATCTCGGTGAGCACATACCCTCTGGGCTCCTCGGAGCGGGGTTCGCGGAAGGACGAGGGAATGATGAGGCCCACGGCGTCGGCCCGCTGGCGCTTGAGGGCGCGAGCGGCAAAGTTGGGCGCGTAGTTGAGTTCCCGGACGGCGGCCAGGACGCGCTCGCGCGTCTTGGGGTGGACGCCTGGGCGGTCATTCAAAACACGGGAGACTGTGGACCTGGAGACGCCGGCGAGCTTAGCCACGTCGTGGATAGTTGGCATCGTTCACATGACCCTCACATGTTTTCGGGAACGTTTTCAATTCTAGCACGGCTGTGCCTGTCGTCAAATTCAACGCCCCCTGCCCGGCATCGCTAAGGCGGGCAGGGGGGGTGTTTCGCGCGCGCTGCGTGCCCTCCCACGCCCTACCGGCGTCGGGCGACGAGCACAGCCACAGCCGGGGGGAGGAAGGTTACAGCCCCCCAGAGGAACGTGGAGAGCCGGCTGACTCCCACCACATAGCCCTCCAGGCGGTCCAGTTGCACGGCTGTGGGCTTGGTCCGGCCACAGTGCTCACCCCCACATGGTTCTCGCTGGCCAAGGCGTAGTAATGGGCCCCAGTGCCGTCAGGATCGTAGAGGGTGATTGTATCCGTGGCCGGATCAAAGGTGAGCGTCATGGCTGGATTGGCCTGATAGCTCAACCGGTATCCGCCGTAGGTGTCAGGCACCACGGTGGCGATCAGGGTGCTGCTGTCGGGCGTGAAGGCCGGATCGGCATCCCGGTAGACGTGATAGGCGGCCACCACCTCGAACCCACCCGCCGTGTCGGTGAAGACCGAGGAGAAGGTCACGTTGACGCCGCCGCTCACCTGAGCCGTGCGCCCTGATGGGGCTTGCGGAGCATCCAGCTTAGCCTGCTCCAGGAGCACCACGCCCCAGTTGCTGGGCACGTTGACCGTCACACTGCCCCCACTCACCGTGTAGGTGCCGCCGTTCAGGGCGTCCACCAACACGGTGCCATCGGACAGGTTGTAGGGGGCGCCGCTCAGCCCGCCGATGGTGGTGCTGTGACCGGCGTTGTCCCGGTTGAGCACGATGAGAGCCACCTGTGTGGTGGTGCCATCATCATAGAGGCGGGCGAAGCCGTACAGCCAGTTGGCGTCGTCGAGCACCACGGCGTGGCGCACGTCACCGTCCTGCAGGGCACGGTAGCTGTGGCGGATGCCGGCCATGGTGCGGGCGTGGTCGAGCAGGCCGGCCGCTTGGGCCGTGCTGTCGTAGCCGTAGGTGGAGCCACTCGCGTCGGGCCAGGGGAAGGGTACCCGGTTGTAGGGGTCATCCTCCCACGTGTTGTTGTACCAGACGCCGTCGTGGTTCAGGCCGATCTCGTCGCCGTAGTAGAGGGTCGGGGCGCCGGGGTAGGTGAAACTGAAGATCCACCACTCCTTCATGCGCTGGACGGCCGTAGCATCGTCATCGTTGTTGACCTTGCGCAACAAGAAGCGGATTCGGTTGGTGTCATGGGAGCCTTCCAAGTTCATCATGGCCTTGAAGGCCATGGGTGGGTAGTCCTCCCACATGGAAAGCAGCCGGGCGTTGAACAGGGAAGGGGTCAGGCGGGTGATGGGACCACTGCTGCTCCAAGCGTTGCTGTCGTTGTCCTCAAAAGGTGGTGCCCCCGGAACAGCCGTTGCCACTGCACCCGGTCATCAGCCAGCCCAGCAGGGCCGAGCGGAAACGGTAATTCATCACGCTGTCCCACTCGTTCCCCAGCAGCCAAGGGGAAGCATCGCCCCACTCCTCGCCCAGGATGAGGGCATCGGCCTTAACGGCCCTCACGGCCGCGCGGAAGCCCTCCCAGTAGTCGTTGGCCGGGTCGTTGGTGAGGCCGGGGTCCACATCGCCCCCCACGTCCAGGCGCCAACCGTCGGCGCCTTCGCTGATCCAGTAGGGGGCCACGCTGCTGGTGCCGTTGGCCCAGATGAGATCACGCACGGCCACCGAGTTGGCCCGCAGCTTCGGGAGGGAACCATAGCCGTACCAGGCCTCGTAGGTCTCCGTCCAGGCGCCGCCGGGGTCGTCGGCATCGTCCGGGTCACAGCGATCCTCAGGCTGATTGCCCGGCGTGCCGATGTCGGGAATGTAATACCAGCTTCGGTAGGGGGAGTTGGGGCTCTCACAAGCACCGCTGTTGTCGTCCGCGCCGGGGCCGGTGGGGCTCGTGAGGGTGCCGGCACCGTCGTAGCGGCTGTACCGATCAAAGTAGATGCTGTCGGAGGACGTGTGGTTGAACACGCCGTCCAGGATGACCTTGATGCCCCGTGCCTCGGCCTTCTGGACCAGCTCCCGGAAGTCGGCCAGGGTGCCGAAGTCGGGGTCCACGGTCATGTAATCGGCCGTGTCGTACTTGTGGTTGGAGGGGGGAGAGGAAGATGGGGTTGATGTAGAGGACAGTGACGCCCAAGTTGGTGAAGTAGCCGTCCTCGATCTTCTGGATGATGCCCCGCAGGTCACCGCCGTAGAAGTTGTCGCCGTAGTAGCCGCCGTCGGCGTCCTGGCATGACGGGGTGTAGGTGCCACGCGGGTCGCACACGGTGAAGTTCCACACCTCACCGGGGTTGGCTCCTCCGAAATTGGAGCGCACGATGGCGCCGTTGCTGCGGTTGTAGGAAAAGCGACCGGCTTGAGGGTTGTTGGTCGGATCGCCGTCACGAAAGCGGTCGGGAAAGATGTGGTAGACCACGCCGCGCTGCATCCACGGGGGAACCGTGAAGGTGGGATCGTAGACGGTGATCTGGAAGGAGCGGGTGTCGTCGTAGGCATCACTCATCTGGCCAAATCCGCCGCCGTAGAACTTGGGGTCGTCGTCCACGTAGAAGTCCTGGTCCGGGGTGCACCAGCCGGGGGCATCGTTGATCTCGAAGAAGTAGTAGAGGATGGTGGGATCGCTGCCGACGGGGATGTCCACGTACCACCAGTCGTAAGTGGTGGGATCGGTGTCGTATGCTCCGTCCCACGCCATGGGGTAGTAGGTCTCGGTGTTGGTGCGGTCATCCCAAACGCGCACCCGGGCACCGGTGATATCACCTTGAGCCACGCGCAGGCGCAGGCGCACGGTGGTACCCGTGGTGACCGGGCCCACAGGGGAGCGATAGACGGGGTTGAAGGTGTCGTGGAGCACTTCGTTCCACCAGATGTCGCAGTCCGCGCTGGCCGCCAGGGGAGCAGCACGCACTTGGGCACCGGCACCCCAGGCCACGCTCACGAGGACAACAAGGGCTGCCAGGGGGAGCAGTCGTCTCATCGATGTGCCTCCTTGTCACGGGATAGGATGGTTGGTTCCACACACCGACGCACATCAGGGCCGGCTACTGGATGTCCGGCCCGCACACAGCACACACCCCAACAACTGTGGCGTGCCAGAGCCGCGAGCTCGCGAAGGGGCAGAGATGACGTGGAGCGCACCCTGTAATGGGAACGTTCCCATTACAACCATTGTACTCTGAAGAGATCCACCTGTCAAGAGGAGAACGTTTGATGACCTCTCATCCGCCCCACGCTGTGGACGAGGAGACCAGATCGGGGAGACAGGCGGAAAGCCGGAGAGTGCAGATGTGCCCAGGGCAACAGGGCAACGACCGTTTTCACCACCACGTGCGCGGGTGGCGCAAATACTCCAGCCAGTTCACGCGCCGGCGTGCCCGGCGGTTCAGGAGCAAGCTGAAGAGCGCCCACGGGCGCCGGCACAGGGGGGCGTAGAGGGCCCGTGCCGTGTTGGCCAACAGGGAGATCACGTGAGGGCTATACGGGTACCACCAGGGATCCAGGGCGCCGCCCCGGTATTCCTCGGAGACAATTTTGACCGCCACCATTTCCAACAGGCCGTGGGGGCCCAGCACCCTGCCAAAGCCGCTCTGGCGCACGCCACCCCACGCCGCCCTGGGCTCAGCCCAGTGACAGGCGTGATCGTTCACGTGGACGGCCCCCACGCGGAGCCGCACGGCCAGGTCCCGCCCTAGCGCGGAGTTTGTGGTCCAGACGCTGGCCGTCAAGCCCAGGGGAGATCGGTTGATGAGGTCCACAGCCTCCTCCAAGGTATCCACTACCACGACGGGAATGACCGGCCCAAACGTCTCCTCGTGCAGGAGGCGGGCCGAGGGAGGCACGTCGGTGAGCGCCGTGGGCGCGTAGAAGTAGCCAGGTCGCTCCAGGCGATGCCCCCCCACCAGCACGCGCGCGCCCATGGCCACGGCCTCTTCCACGTGGGCCTCCACACGGCGCCGCTGTTCCTCCGTCGCGAGGGGCCCCACGTCAGTGGCCGGGTCCAGCGGATCGCCCACGCGCAGCCGGCGCACCTCGGCCACCAGACGTTGGGTGAAGAGCTCGGCGATGGCCCGGTGGACGTACACGCACTCCACGGCCGCACACGTTTGGCCGCTGTTGGCCATGGCGTACCAGACAATGCCCGGCACGGCCCGATCGAGGTCGGCGTCGGCGGCCACGATGGCCGGGTCCTTGCCCCCCAGCTCGAGCACGACGGGCTTGGGGCCCTTGGCCGCCGAGGCCATCACGCGCCGGCCCGTCTCCACGCTGCCCGTGAAGAAGACTTTGGCCACGCTGGAGTGTTCGACGAGAGCAGGCGCGTCCTCATCGCGCAGGTGGACCACGTGGACGACATTCGCCGGCACGTCAGCCCGCCGGCAGAGCTCGCCGATCTTCTGGCCCACGAGGGGCGTCACGGGCGAGGGCTTGAGCACGACCACGTTGCCGGCAGCCAGGGCAGTGGCCAGTTGCACGAGGGGTATGGCGAAGGGGTAGTTCCAGGGGGTCATCAGGGCCACCACTCCCAGGGAGTCATAGCGCTCGTACATGCGCTTGTGGCCCAATATGGGCGTCGTGGGCGCAAAGCGGCGGGGGGGCCAAATAGTCTATCCCCTCGCGCTCGAGCCACTTGAGCAGGGCCAACACAGGGAGAATCTCCGTGGCATAGGCTTCAGGCAGCGGTTTGCCCTGTTCCATCGCCACCAGGCGCGCAATGGCTTCGGCCTCCTCGATCACAACGTGACGCAACCGGCGGAGGTAGATGCGCCGGCTGGCGAGGGACAGGGATCCCCAGAGGCGAGCTGTCTCACTGGCTCCTTGAAGAACGGCCTCAAGACCACTTCGGTCGGTCAGGGGAACATGCCCCAGCACATCTTCAGTGGCCGGGTTAATACTGGTGAGATGAGGCCCGTTCTGTACGCCTTGCTCCTCGTGAGTCGCCTCTTCCGGGACGGCACGGTGAACCATGGAGAACACTCCTTGTGGCCAGGGGGAGAAATCCGACTTGCCCGATAACAGCCGCTGGGATGCTAGGAGGATTGTAGCGCAAATTGGGGTGGCGACAATTTGGGGGCGGCGGCCGGCGGCGGGGCACTCTCCTCCGCCGCCGGCGTGCAGTCAAGAGAGGGAAATGTTAGCCCACGCTCCCTTCGCCGTAGCGCAGCAGGCGCAGGGCGTTGAAGACCACCAGCAACGTGCTTCCCTCGTGCAACGTGATGGCCGGCCCAATGCCGGCCACGCCCAAAGTCGCCAGGGGAATCAGGATGGCGATGACCCCCAAGGAGACGACCACGTTCTGCCGAATGATGGCGCGCGTGTGTCGGCTGAGGCCGACGGTGAAGGGCAACTTGGTGAGGTCATCGGCCATGAGGGCCACATCAGCCGTCTCCAGGGCCACGTCAGTGCCGGCCGCGCCCATAGCAATGCCCACGGTGGCGCGGGCGAGGGCCGGTGCGTCGTTGATGCCGTCGCCCACCATGGCCACGCGGCCCCAGCGGGCTTCCAGCTCCTCGATGGCCTCCACTTTCTGGTCGGGCAACAGGCTCGCCTGGAATCCCGTCAGTCCCACGGCCTTGGCCACGGCGGCGGCCACCCGCGCGTTGTCGCCCGTCAGCAGCACGATCTCCCGGATCCCCATTCCTTTGAGGCGGGCGATCACCTCGGGCACCGGCGGACGCACGCGGTCGGCCAGGGCCAAGCACCCCAAGAAGGCGAGCTCATCCGTGTCGGGGTGGGGCCCGTAGACGATCATCGTGGTCTTTCCCTCCTCCTCCAGGGCGGCCACCTGGTGGCGAACTTCCTCGGGCACCGGCACTCCCAGCGCCTTGAAGAGGGTAGTGTTGCCCACGTAGACGGGCTGGTTGTCCACCACGCCCTTCAACCCGCGTCCGGTCAGCGCCTCAACGCCCTCAGCCTGAGGCCACTCCAGGCCCCGCCGGCGTGCCTCTTGGACCACGGCCTCGGCCAGCGGGTGGGAGGAGAGCGCCTCCACCGCGGCGGTGACGCGCAAGAGCGCTTCCTCTGAGATGTTCGACAGGGGCACGATGTCAGTCACAGCCGGACGGCCTTCCGTAATGGTGCCCGTCTTGTCAAAGGCGAGCGCTTGCACTGTGCCCAAGTTCTCCAGGTGAACGCCACCTTTGATGAGCACGCCGGCCCGCGCGGCCCGCGCGATGCCTGAGAGCACGGCCGACGGGGTGGCCAAGGCCAGGGCACAGGGGCTGGCGGCCACCAACACGGCCATGCCCCGCATGAACGACTCGGCCAGGGGCATCCACCCCAGCAGCGGGGGCACGGTGATGAGCAGCACTGTGCCTCCCATGACGGCCGGCACGAAGACGCGCTCGAAGCGCTCCGTGAAGCGCTGTGTGGGCGACTTCTGGGTCTGGGCCTCTTCCACGAGCTGGATCACCCGGGCCAACGTGGTGTCCTTGGCGCGCTTGGTCACCTCCACTTCGAGGGTGCCGGCGCCGTTGACGGTGCCGGCGAAAACCTGGTCCCCGGGCACCTTGTCCACGGGCAGGCTCTCGCCCGTGAGGGGCGACTCGTCCACGGAGGACTCCCCCCGCACGACCTGGCCGTCCACGGGGATGCGGTCTCCGGGCCGGACGATCACCACGTCACCCCGCACCACCTCGGCCACAGGCACCTCCACTTCCCGGCCGTTGCGCCGCACCAGGGCCGTCTTGGGCGCCAGCTTCTCCAGGGCGCGGATGGCCGAGCGCGCCCGGTCGGTGGCATAGTGCTCCAGGGCGTGGCCCAGGCTGAAGAGGAAGAGGAGCAGGGCGCCCTCGGCCCACGCCCCCAAGGTGGCCGCGCCCACGGCCGCCACCACCATGAGGCTGTCAATGTCGAGCCGGCCGTTGCGCACGGCGTGGATGCCGTGACGGGTGGCATCAAAGCCGCCGGCCAGGTAGGCTCCGATGTAGAGGGGGAGCAGGGCGCTCCACGGCCACCCCAACCACCGTTCGCCCACGTAGCCCAATCCCAACAGGACCCCGGCCGCAAGGCTGAGCACCAGGCGCCAGTTCTCCTGAAGCCATGTCTTGGGCACCTCGGGCTCCTCCACGTCGTAGCCCATGCGCCGGAGCAGTTGGACGATGGTCTCCCTGTCGAGGCGCGTGGTGTCGTATTCGATGCGCATGGCCTCGGCGGCGTAGTTGACCGAGACGGCCAGCACGCCCGGCAGCCGGCTGAAGATGTGTTCCAGGCTCAGGGCACAGTCGGCGCAGTCCATGCCGGTCACGTGCAGGGTCTCGTGGCGGTATCGCCGGGCCACTTGGGCGCCGGCTTGGGCGGCCAAGCGCTGGACCTGCGACAGGGTCACCAAGTCGGGATCGTAGTGGAGGCAGAAGAGCGCCTCGCCGTTCTGTCGCACCAGGTGGACCTGCTGAATGCCCTTGTGTTCCAGCAACACCTCCTGGAGGCGATCCACACACTGGTCTTCTTCGTGGTCCACCTCTGGCAGGAGGACCGGCAGTTCAACGCGCAACGTCGTCTCACTCATTTATCCCTCCCTTGACATGGGCTCATGGGCAATCCCTGGTCCAAACCCCCTTCATCACTTTTATCCGTGGCGCACGTGGTCGAGCCCGCAGCGGAACAGGTCGGCGATGTGATCATCGTCAAGGGTGTAGAAGACAAATCGCCCTTCCTTGCGGGCACGCACCAGGCGCATCTGGCGCAGCCCCCGCAAGTGATGGGAGACGGCCGACTCGCTAATGCCCACCGCGTGGGCCAAGGCGCCCACGTGCATCTCTCCTTGAGCCAGCACGGAAAGAATGCGCACCCGGCTGGAATCGCTCAGCGCGCTGAAGAGCTCGGCCAAACGCGCGGCCGTCTCCTCGTCCACCACCTCCACATCAGGTACGTCCTCGGCCCGTCCTGCTCCCACGCGGTCCACAAGTCCCTCCTTCTCTTCGGCTCGCCCGGATAGCCACCAACACATGAATATATGTTCATTTATAAAAATGAGCAATTGATCAGCTATTATAGGCGCTTCTATCAGGCTGTCAAACCGGGCGACGTGAACCGGAATAGGGACAACTCCGGGAATGTGGCACAAAAAACCCGTAAAATTACGCTTGTATGGCGGTGAGAAATCTGATAGAGTTGAGAAATAAAACTCCATGAGACCACCATGGGAAATGTTACCGGGAGTGTTGCCGATTCCAAGAAAAAGCAGGAAAGTAAGGAAGCCTCATAAGAAGGCACTAAAGGAGCACCATATGGCATTCCGGTTTCATTTCACAATCACATGGGCGCTTATTGGACTTATGTTGTTCGTTCCAAACGCATCCCCAGACGGCACTCAGGTTCTCGCTTCAAACCAAGCTCTTTTGGCTCAGCCAGCTAGCGACTTGTCTACCGGGTCCGCGTCTATCCTCGTACTCAAGCCCAATGGAGGGCGTTAGAACGTGTAGATGCCCTCGTTTTGGAGCGCAACGAGCACTCTGTTCTCCTCGTTATAGATGACGTGAGCTTAGAAAATTTGGCAAAGAAGCGGTACAAGTTGGAAGGAACAGACACTGTCGAGGCACTCGTAGCGGAGAACTGGAGAAATGTCCCTCATATTGCTTCGCAATTTGAGGAGCTATTTGCCGCATTGTCCAAGATACGCCAAGAACTTGACCAACTTCATCTGTTGTCACAACAGGCAGACAACCTGCGGTACCAGGACAATCAGGAGCAGATTTATGAGGAGTTACGTGCAATCATCCGGAACTTGAAGCCAGCACAGCAAGCCTTCCTACTCACCGCCCAAAGTGCTGACAGCGATAATGACGGTCTCAACAACACCTTAGAGGGGTACTGGTGCACCGACCCTAACCGAGCTGATACGGACTTCGACGGCACAAACGATGGCGATGAAGTGGCCGCGCTCAAGGCGTGGATGAACAATGAACTGTCCAAGGCACCTAGCACAGGCAAACCTTTTCAAGGATGGCCCCATCAGAAAACTAACTGCTATGACGACGATTCCGACTCAGTACCCGATATAGTTGAACGATTGGAACTTGGCCTGAACGCCAACCGGGAGAGCACAGACCGGGACAAGTTCGACGACGGGCAGGAGCTCTTCGGCAGCACCTACTGCTCCGGCAGCGGCGGCTTCTGCGGCTACGGCGCGCTGCCGCGCAACGAGGACTGGGGCTTGATCTTCGCCGAGATGCCCTCGTGGGTCAAGCCCCCCGGCAATCACCCCCTGGTGGCCGCCTTCCCCGTGCCCGAGATCGACGTGGTGGAGTCGTCCTTCCGCGTGCAGGCCGTGACCACGATCACCACCGACCGCACCATCACCGAGGGCACCGAGCGGTCGTACAGCACGTCGAAGACCGAGGGGACGAGCACGAGCGTGGCGAATACCATCAACTGGAACGAGTGGGAGGAAGTCGCGGAGTCCCTTCAACAACGACTCATCAAATCACAAGCCTTTGACGGGCTTTCTCCTGCGGCCACTTCAATAACGGCCGGTTTCTGGAATAAAGCAGGCAAGTTTACCCTTGGCACTCTGAAGGTGGTTGGTGGGTTAGGTACAGGCCTTGTTGGCTGTGCTGCTGGCCTTCCTGCAGCTGCGACCATTGTCGGCACTATACCAGGACTTGCGGTATGTGGGGCGAGTGTTGCGGGAGGGATTGCCAGCATTGTTGATGGGTTCAGTGACATCGGTGATGCATTTTCCCCAGATAATGCCCAACAGGTTGCGCCGCCTAATCAGTATCAGAGTGTGGATGTACGCTTGGAGAACCAGGTTGATGTAAACAACCAGGTCAACGTTGTGCTGAACCAGAGTTTCGATACAAGCAGTATAGTTCGTGCCCTTGAAGGCACACGTTATGCATACTTACAAACGGGTGAACTGATTAGCCAGCGTTTGTATGAGATAGGTCACTTCCTTGCTGCGCCTGTGCGGACGACGACAACTACGAAGGGTCGTTCCTGGGGCGGTGCCCAAACCACCACCACTGAACAATACGAAGAACACACCATCACCAACGGCGAAGCCTTCTCCAGCAGCGAGTCCTGGGGCACCGCCACCGCCGTGGACTCCGCCCACGCCGCGGACCTGTGGTTCACCTACAAGGTGCGCAACACCGGCGCCGAGTACGCCCGCGAGATCGGGAATCTGGCCTTCAACATCTACATCGGCGATGATCCCAATCCCGTCTGCACGTACTATGTAGGCTCAGCCACGTGTGGTCAACCTGTGGATACGGTTTTGTTCGCTAACTTCATGCCCGACGAGGAGCACACCTACACCTCGGCCCGCATCCCCCTCACCCTGGAGCAGATGAAGGCCATCGACCTGGGCGGGCCCATCCGCATCGTGGTGGAGGACTTCACCTACGGCATCGACGAGCTCTTCTACCAGGACGCGGTCAACGCCGGCGTGCTCATCGCCATCGAGGACGGCACCGATGACGGCGACGAGGCCATCGACACGTATCTCATCCCCACCTGGGGCAGCGAGACGGTGCTGGACGTGCTGGCCCGCTACTTCCCCCACGAGACGGACGCCGACGGCAACCTGATCGCCATCTGGACGCCGGAGTACAACCGCTCCGACACGCCCGCCTGGTGCGTCGAGCCCCGCCGCCTGGGCACGACCCTGTGGTGTAAGCACGCCCTCTCCACCGCGGACTGGTGGAACATCTACACGGACGGCCTTGGGGACGGCAGCCAGGGCTTCCAGGACACCCCCGCCGCGCCCGGCTCCGTGGTCCTCTTCCGCTTCAACAAGGACACCGATCTGGACGGCTACTCGGACCGCTCCGAGCGCCGCCTGGGCACCGATCCCAACGACCCCGCCGACTATCCCAAGCCCGAACTCATCGCCGGGGTGCACAGCATCCGCAGCGGCAATCGGGTCACCGCCACCCTGTCGCTGCTGAACACGGGGCTGTACGACGCCTACGGGGTGGAGGCGGTGATGATCGCCCCCGACGACTCGGTGAGCATCACCAACAACACCGTGGGCGGCTCGGGCCGGGTGCGGGCGCAGAAACAGGTGATCGTGGGCTCCCGCATCAAGCTGCAGAGCCCGCTGCCCGATCCGTGGACCCAGCCCGGGCACGCGGTGCCCGCGGCGGCTGGCTACTACACCGGCCAGCGGGACCGTACCTACACCTTCACCGTGCAGTGTGGCGATCCCACCGGCTGTGACGTGGGTGCTGGCTCCTGGACCCTGGCCTGGGACGACGGCGCGGGAAACAATGGCACCCTCAATTTCGGTGCAGGCTATGCTTCGCCCACGTTCCTGGACGTGGGAACGCTGGGCGTGCAACTGGCCCTGTACACGGGCAAGGTCTACGACGGCGAGTCCTTCACTGTGGAGGCCCGCACCCCGCGAGACACCTTCCAGTACACCATCAACCGGGAGCCGTACACGGAGCCCATCATCATCGTCTCCTACAACGACCCCCAAGGGAACCACAAGTTCATCACCCCGGTGCGGCTGAGCAGCCCCACCGAGGACCTGGTGCTCCACAGCGGCAAGATGATCCGCGGCGGGGCCGGGGTGGAGATCGTGACCGGGGGGCCGTTCACCGCCGGCCAGCCCATGGAGACGAAGCTCCTGGTGCAGGCGCCGGCGCGCATGGTGGACGCCCATCTCTTCCTGGAGTTCATCGACCCGCAGCGGCACGGTGGTGCGGGAGGAGGCGACCACGGTGACGCTGGAGCCGGGGCCGAATGTGGTCTCCATCCCCTGGAACTCCAATGACTTCAACCCGGCCTACGATCCGAACCAGGACTACATCGTGATGGCCTTCTTCACCGACTGGCAGGGGAACATCCTGGACACGGCGGCGCGGCCGCTGAGCAGCTTCCAGGAGGATCCCAAGCCGGCCCTGGCCCTGGACGAGACGGCCACCACCTGGGACTTCGGCAGCGTGCCCCAGGGGACAATCCTGACCCATACCTTTACCTTGGCCAACACAGGACCTGTGGACTTACAAGTCACACTCGTGGGAACTGGGGCACGTGCTGACCAAAGAGTGCCTGGCAACGTGGTGTGGACCGACACCGGATTGGACGTGGCGGCCGGGGACGCCATCGGCATCCGCGCCGGCGACACCGTATGTTACGGCGGCAACGGCACGACCTTGTGCTACGGCCCGGATGGCACGGGCGAGGCCGCGCCGGGTGATTGGACGGCTCCCGGCGTTTCCAAGCTCAGCCTGATCGCCCGAATCGGCGACGGCGCGCCCTTCTTCGTAGGCAGCGCCTACGTGGGTACGGCCGACCGGGACGGCCGTCTGTACCTGGGCACCAACGACTGCAATGGCTGTTACGGTGACAACGGCGGCGCCTATCAGGCCCACATCGAGATCCAAGGCGTGCCCACAGCCTTCCAGAACCGCCCCAGCTTCAGCGTGGCCCCGGCCGACGCCATGGGCCTGGACGTGACCCTGGACACCTACTACCTGCCTCCCGGCCCCTTCGACCGCACACTCCTGGTGCGCACCAGCGACCCTGCGCATCCGACGCAGACCTTCCGCGTCGTGGGCACCGTGGAGCCCTACGTGGACCCCGCCCGGGCCACGGCCGTGGGCCCCTACCGCCCCTGGGACCAGCGCGTCGTCGTGGCCGGGGATCACCAGGCCCGGGACGTGGTCACCTTCGACGACACCATCGCCGTTGATGCTGCGGACGTCCGCCCGCTGCGGGTGTATGATGATACACACCAGCACACATTAGGTGTTGGGCGCGAGGTCGCGGGGATGAGCGGCCAACTGACGTCCGGGCTTAGTGCTCAAAAACCGATGACCGCGCCCGCGGATACGGGGTTTTGTCCGAAATGAGCAAACGACGGCCACGTCAAACGTGAACTTCTCCGGTAGCATTTTCGGCGATGGTCGGGATGGGGTGATGCCATCGAGCGGAAATCTCGACAATAATCACGGCTTTGGCGTGGGCACTGTCAACGGTACTGCGGGGTCACGGACGATTTCGGTCATCGACCGCCACGCGGTGTGGCGCATCAACCCCGGCGATATCGTGCTCATTCATCAGACACAGGGCACGGGCGCGGGGGAACTGGGAACTGAACCGGGCCGTGTCGGACTTCACGGGAAGTGGAACGTTTACCCTGGAGCGTCCGTTGTTGCACACCTATATCAGCGACAATGGGAACAACCACGCCCAGATTGTGCGTGTGCCCCAATACTCGACGTGCAATGTCACGGGCACGGTGACTCCTTTAGCTGCCTGGAATGGTACCTGGGGTGGGATATTCGCGGTGATGTGCAAAGGGCATATGAATATATCTGGGAGTATAAATGCTGCAGGAAAGCCGGGTTCAGTTACTAATACTACAATAGCACCAGGAGGAGTCGGGGGAGGTTTTAGAGGCGGAAGTGGTCATCGTCCCCCTGCAGGAGAGTCCCATGTCCGACCGTTTACTGGCGAAGGCTATTCAGGGCCCCCTGTCCAAGGAGATTCTGATCAGGGTGGTGCCGGATTACCAGTAAATGGTAATGCTGGAACTGCTGCAGCACTTAATACGGGATTGATTGCTCGATCTGGAGGAGGTGGCAGTTATGGAACATCTGGTAATCCTGGTACTGCGAGTCGGGCTGGATTAATAGTGGGGGATGAATTGTTAACTACCCTATTCTTTGGTGGTGGAGGTGGCGGCGGTGGAAGGGGGTACGAGGTTGGCACAGGTGTAGGAGGCGGAGGTTCTGGTGGTGGAATTATAGTACCCACTTTCCGCACTACCCTGGGGCAAGATAGCATTTTTGGACGTGTGGCCCTAGCAGGCGCAAGATGCGTCGATGCAACGTGGTGAGGTTCAAGACATGCCGTTCAATACCTTGTGCTTTCTCGACAATCAACACGTCGATGCCCTCAA
>JAUZRY010000087.1 GCA_030949995.1 Ardenticatenia bacterium | reverse complement strand
GTTATTCTCCGAGCTGGAAGGACGCTTTGATGGCATGGCTTTCCGCGTGCCCACCCCAACAGTCTCCGTGGTGGATTTCGTGGTTGAGCTGGAGCAGGAGACAAGCGTAGAACAGCTCAACAACGCCTTCATCCGAGCTGCTCAAGATGAAGGGTGGTTGGGGCACGTTCTGGCCGTTACCGATGAACCCCTGGTCTCCTCCGACTTCATCGGTGATCCTCAGAGCGCCACCGTGGACCTGCTCAGCACCCAAGTGATCGGCGGAAACCTGGTGAAAGTCGTGGCGTGGTACGACAACGAGTGGGGATACTCGAATCGCGTGGCCGACGTGGTGGCCTTCATCGCCCAACAAGGGGGCTTCTGAGTACTAAGAGAGCCCGGAGCGTGACCGGAAAGAGTGTGCCGGTCACGCCCGCAGGCTCTTTGGGACTTTGCTCTCCCTAGAAGCTCCCCGAGGACGCCGAACTCCTCGCAAGCCTCTACCCTTCTCACATCTTTTCACAGAGCGTCGCCACCTGCACTGGCGCCTTCAGTGAACATGATGGAACATGATGTCCAAAGTGGAGGCCAGATTTGCCGGGACGCTGAGCATGTGGTATCGTATGCCCACAACCTTGGGTGCAAGCCATGATCGTTCACGCGGAGTACGGTTCCCCGATCACGCGGCGGAGGTCCCCCACCCGGGGGGCTTTTGTCCGTTTCAGCACAGGCAACCCGGCTGGCAGAGGGTTGCCTTTTTTGTTCGTTGACCGAGGAGAGAAGAAGTGAGCCCTGTTGTGCGATTGCCAGGCCTCGTAGACGTCCACGTTCACCTGCGGGAGCCGGGCGGAGAGCACAAGGAAACCTTCGCAACCGGCACAGCCGCAGCACTGGCCGGTGGTGTTACCCTCGTGTTGGCCATGCCGAACACCAGCCCGCCAATCGTGGACGAAAGGGCCTTTATGGAGGCAACTCGCCGTGCCCAAGCCGGTGCTCGCTGTGACTACGCCCTCTTTCTGGGTGCCACGCACACCAATGCTCCCCTTTCCCCTTCTCTCCAACGGCGTGCCGCAGGCCTCAAGATATACGTGAACGAAACGTTTGGCCCACTGCGCGTGACATCGCTGCCAGCTCTCATTGCCCACATGCGCCAGTGGCGTGGCCCCGGCCCAGTTGCCGTCCACGCTGAAGGGCTAATGGTGCCGGCCATCGTTGCCTTGGCTGCCATGACAGGTGCCCGAGTCCACTTCTGCCACATCAGTCGCGCGGCCGAGCTGGCCGTTATCCGGGCCGCCAAGGAGCAGGGGCTGCCGGTGACCTGTGAGGTGACGCCCCACCACCTGTGGCTCACCGAACAGGACGTCCCCCGTCTGGGTTCCTTCGGGCAGATGCGCCCTCCACTTGCCACGCCGGCCGACCGTGATGCCCTCTGGGCCAACTTGGACGTGATCGACTGTGTGGCCACCGATCACGCCCCCCACACGCGGGAGGAGAAGGCCGGCCCTGCTCCGCCACCGGGTGTGCCCGGCTTGGAGACGATGCTGCCCCTCCTGCTCACTGCGGTGCACGAAGGACGCTTGACTATGGAGCGACTCGTGGCCTTAACGCACACTTGCCCCATGGCCATCTTCAATTTGCCCCCACAACCTGACACGTGGGTAGATGTGGACTTAGGGGCTGAGTGGGTGGTGCCCGAACAGGGGTGGCACACCCGGGTAGATTGGTCTCCCTTTGCCGGACTACATCTTCGTGGGCGTGTGGTGCGCACACAGTTGCGAGGCGATGTCGTTTACGAGTCGGGACGTGTGATAGCTTCCCCTGGCTCGGGACGTGACGTGCGTACCACAACCCACTTCACTGGATCAAGGCAGAAAGGAGTGACAGACGTATGAACGTACAGGTGCTCGTCGAGCAACCGCAGGCGCTCTTCAATGGTCTGCCAGGCCCCAACCAGTTTTACGGCCAGGACATTTTGGCCGTCTCCCAATTCAATCGCCAAAACCTAGAATATCTCTTCGCCCTGGCAGAGCGTATGCGCGATGTCGTGGAAACCTGTGGCGGCGTTGATCTGTTGCGACATCGCGTGTTGGCTGCTATCTTCTACGAGCCCAGCACGCGCACGTCTTCCAGCTTTATTGCGGCCATGGAACGCTTAGGGGGGTAGCGTCATTCCCATCACCCAGGGCGTTCAGTTCTCCAGCGTGAGCAAGGGTGAATCCTTGCCCGATACGATCCGGACGCTGGAACAGTATGCTGATGTCATCGTCCTCCGCCACCCGGAGAAGGGCAGCGCGGCGATCGCCGCCCACTACGCCGAGAAACCCGTTATCAACGCTGGAGACGGCCCGGGCGAACACCCCACCCAAGCTCTCCTCGATCTTTTCACCATCTTGGAGGAACTGGGCACCATTGACGGCTTGACTGTGGCCATGGTAGGCGATCTCCGCTACGGCCGCACCGTCCACAGTCTCACCGAGCTGTTGCTCAACTACGACGTGAAATTGCGCTTCGTCAGCCCGGAGATCCTGCGCATCCCCTTGAACTTGATGAACAAAGTGCGTGATGCCGGCTACAACGTGCGCGAAACCTACGACGTGCACGATGTCATCCCAAGAGGCGGATGTGCTCTACGTGACTCGGGTCCAGAAGGAGCGGTTCACTGATCTCGCCCAATACGAACAAGTCAAAGATTGTTACGAAATTACCCCGGAACTGCTCACTCAGGCAAAGGAACGCATGATTGTGATGCACCCCCTGCCGCGCGTCGGAGAAATTAGCTACGAAGTGGACAAGGACCCACGCGCTGCCTATTTCCGACAGGTGCGCAATGGCCTCTACATCCGCATGGCTTTACTCGCCGCGGTACTCTGTAAGGGATAAACTCAGGGCAGAGGGAGAAACGCCCTATGGAACGCCTGCCTTTCTTCCAGTGGGTGGCACAGCGGCAGCGCGACCTACAGACGTGGCTGTGTCTGGGATTAGATCCCCGTCCGGCGTGGCTCCTAGATGATGGTCGTGCTGGGGACAATCCCTGGTTCGCGTGGGGCCGACGCCTGCTCGACGCCACAGCCGACGTGATCTGCTGTGTCAAACCTAATGTCGCCTTTTACGAGGCCGGGGGCCTCCAAGGCTTGGAAGGATTGCGGGCGACTGTGGCCTACGCCCACGAGCGAGGTCTTCCCGTGATCTTGGACGCAAAGCGCGGAGACATCGGCAGCACGGCTGAAGCGTATGCCCGCGCCTGTTACGAATGGTTGGGCGCAGACGCAGTCACCCTCAATCCCTATTTGGGCCGTGACGCTGTGGAGCCCTTTCTACGAGATGGGCGAGGGGTCTTCCTCCTCTGTCATACCAGTAATCCCAGCGCACAAGAATTTCAGACCCTCGTCGCGGCTGGCCGACCACTGTATGAGCTCGTCGCCGAGCGGGCCATGTCGTGGGGATCACAAATTGGCTTGGTCGTCGGCGCCACCTACCCAGAAGCTGTGGAGCGCGTTCGACACGTGGCGCCGTATGCTTGGCTCCTCCTGCCAGGTGTTGGCGCTCAAGGCGGAGACCCTGCCCGCGTGGCCCAAGTGGCCGGATCCCGTGCGATTGTGCCCGTCTCACGAGCGATTGCCACCGCTCCTGAGTCCGTCAGGCAGCCCACCACGTCGCCTGCGCGCCACAGTGGCCGAAGCGCCTCGTGCAAACCAAGTGTCCCCCCACTGCGGTGCCATGTGCGCGCGCACTCCACCGTGTGGGCGTCCTCCGGTCGGTGACTTTGCACGCCGAAGCGGACAGCAGTTCACCCATCTACCTCGATCTCCGGATGTTGGCCTCCTATCCGGCTGTGCTCTCTCGGGTGGCCAGCCTCTATGTCAACCTGTTGCGCCCTCTGCGCTTCGACCGTCTGGCAGCCATCCCCTACGCCGGCTTGCCCATTGGCACGGCTGTCACACTCCTCACCGGCACCCCTCTCATCTACCGCGCAAGGAGACAAAAACCTACGGCCGCCGCCGTGCCATTGAAGGACACTTTGTGCCGGGAGAACGTGTGGCGGTGCTGGAGGACCTTGTGACCACAGGAGGCTCGGTGCTCCACGGCGTCCGCACGCTGCGAGAGGCTGGTCTGGTAGTGGAGGATGTGGTAGTATTGGTGGACCGGGAAGCAGGAGCCACGGACACCTTGGCGTCCCACGGCCTGCGCCTGCACGCTGCCTTTCGCCTGAGCGACATCGTGCGAACCCTGCACGATGTGGGCGATCTTCCGGATGATACCTTTGCCCGTGTGCACGCTTACGTGCAAAATCTGAGAGCGGGTAGGGAATGAAGCAACCGGCAGACGTGGACTTGAGCATCACCCTGTGCGGCGTTCGACTGCCCAACCCTTTTGTGTTGGCCAGCGGCATCTTGGGCACAAGTGAGACGCTGTTGGAAAAAGCCGCCCGCCTGGGCGCGGGCGCAGTGACGGCTAAATCGGCCGGCTTGCACCCGCGCGCGGGCCACGAAAACCCCATCGTGGTCGATTGGGGAGGTGGCCTGATCAACGCTGTGGGATTGCCCAATCCCGGCGCGCACCGTGAGGCTGAGGTGCTGGCCGAGGCGAAAGCACGTTTGGCTCCCTTGGGCGTGCCCCTCATTGCCAGTATCTTTGGCGGTACCCCTGAGGAGTTCGCCGAAGTGGCCCGCATCGTCTTGGCAGCACGGCCTGACATCCTAGAGGTGAACATCTCCTGTCCCAACGTCCACGATGAATACGGCGAACCCTTTGCGGCAAGCTGTGCCGGGGCCGTGAGCGTTGTGGAAGCTGTGCGACCGCTGTGTCCCATTCCTCTCTTTGTCAAGTTGGCTCCGAATGTGCCCAATGTAGGCCGCATAGCGGCCGATGTGGTGGCAGCCGGTGCCGATGGCATCACGGCAATCAACACAATGCCCGGCATGGTGATCGACGTGGAGAGTGGCCGGCCAGTGCTGACCAATCGCAGCGGTGGCCTGAGCGGGCCGGCCTTGAAACCCATAGCCGTGCGCTGTGTGTACGAAATCGCCCAAGCCGTGCCTGACGTCCCCATCATTGGCACAGGAGGGGTCACCACAGGAAATGACGCGGCTGAAATGATCATGGCCGGGGCCACGGCCGTGGGCGTGGGCTCAGCGGTCTACTACCGGGGTCTGGACCTCTTTCGGCCCTTGTGCGAGGAGCTGGCGGCCGTGGTACGCCATCATGGGGCCAAGCGGGTGGAGCAGCTTCGTGGCCTGGCGCACCGCTCTCATGGAGTTCCTTGGAAGGAGAACAAGCTGTGAAGGCCTCCGACTTTCATGTTCCTGTGGCGTGTGCTCCCCGTTTGAGGCCGGAAGGTCCCTATGGCCTTCTTCCCCGCGCATTGCCCATTCGGGAAGTGTGCCGTGAAAACTATCGTATTCTTACCTTTGTGCTGGACGACGACTTGCCCGAAGCCAGGCCAGGACAATTCGTCATGGTGTGGCTTCCCGGCCACAAGGAAGCACCTTTTAGCCTCGCCTATCACCGTCCGATTGCCTTGACAGTGGCCGGTGTTGGACCCCTTACGAAGGCCATGCACCGCTTGGGACCAGGAGATGTGCTTTGGCTCCGGGGACCGTACGGCCACCCGTTTACGCCAGAATCTGGAAGCCAGCATCCCCTGCTGGTCGGAGGAGGATACGGGGTAGCTCCCTTGGCCTTTTTGGCTGAGCACTTGCGGGCTGTTGGCCAGCAACCAGTTGCCTTCATTGGTGGCCGCACGGCAGAAGACATTATCGGCGTGGCTCGCTTAGAAGCCCTCGGTGTGCCCGTTTTCGTCACCACGGAAGATGGGAGCAAGGGGGAAGCCGGTCTGGTGACACACCCCGTGAGCCGTTTTCTCGCCGAGGGGCGGGGCGATGCCCTCTACGGGGTGGGGCCCCATGGCATGTTACGCGCTCTAGCCCGATTGGCACACACCCATCGGGTGCCGGCCCAACTCTCTTGGGAGGCGTACATGGGATGTGCTATGGGGCTCTGTGGCATGTGTGAACACGATGGAGTGCTCCTCTGTGTCGAGGGACCGGTACGGCGTGTGATCCCGTAGAGCGCCATCGTCAGCTCACTGCTCGGAGGGGGCTGTGAACGTGCCCTTTAGGCGGGAAACTGGACTCTGGTTCCTCGTGGCCAGCGCGGTGATAGTGTGGACTCTCTATTACGGACAGATGGCGCTGGCCAAACATTGGGCCCTGATCACCGGCATGGACTTGGCCCACATCAACCAAGCCATGTGGTCAACGCTGCAAGGAATACCCCTTAAGACTACCACACCAACCGGGGTCACAAATCGCCTGGGCATTCACGTGGAACCCATTTTGCTGGCCCTCGTTCCCCTCTACGCCTTAGCCCCCAAAGCTGAAACGCTCATGTTGGTCCAAGTTGTGGCGTTAGCTCTTGTTGCCTTTCCCCTGTACGCGCTTGCTCGGCGAGCACGCCTTGGCCCCCTTGAAGCCTTGACGTTCCCTGCCCTCTATGTGCTGGTACCGGCCGTACACAACGCGGCCCTAGCTGACTTCTACCCAGTCACACTGGGGCTCTTTCCGGCCCTCATGGCCATGTGGGCCTTTTGGCAAGGCCATCAGCGTGCTGGATTGATCTTCGCGATCTTGGCCTTGATGAGCCGTGAAGACTTTGGGCTCTGGCTAGCGGCGTTGGCCGTTGGCGCCCGCGCGTGGTTGGGACGACCTCTATGGCCACGCCTCGCGTTTGGGGGCTTGGCTTGGTTTCTGGCTGCCACATTCTTGATCGTGCCTCCCTTTACCAGTGGCCAAGAGTCTATCTTCTGGGCCCGTTACCGATTTTGGGTAGAATCTCCAGAGGTGTGGCAGCAGCCCGAGTTCCTGTGGCCTCGTCTCCGCTACCTGCTCCGCCTCACGCTCGCCAGTGGAGTGGGATGGATTTGGGCTGGAGGCCTCGCATTGCCGGCATTGCCCGCTGTAGGGCTGAACCTCCTGGCTAACTTTGAGTTACCCATCTCCTTCGAGAGTTACTACAATGTCCAACCGGTCACCTTTTTGCTCAGCGCCTCGGCGGTGGGATTCGGACGACAGCCGGTTGTACACCGCCGTGTGGGCTTGACAGCAGCAGTGGCCGCGGTGCTCTGGCTGCACCTCGTTGATGGACGTTCTCCCCTTGTGCCGGGCTTTCGTCCCCCGCAACCGACCCCGCACAGCCAGATTGCCCGGGAAATGGCTGCCATGCTTCCGCACGATGTGCCGTTGAGTGCCAGCATACCCTTGGCCCCCCATGTTAGCGGTCGCCCGTTTCTGCGCCTCTTCCCGAGCATCAAGGGGGCTGAGATGATCCTCGTGGACGTGTACGCTGATCGTACCCTTCACCCTCTGGCCATGCGGCAACGCTTGAGCGAGCTGCTGACAGACGGTTGGGGGGTAATGGCGGCCAGGCACGGCGTGGTCCTTCTCGCCCGTGGTGCTCAGCCCGAGTGGCCGGCTGAGTTTTTTGCCTTCGTGCGCTCCGACCGACCGCCCATGTGTCGAATGCAACTCACTTTTGGAGGGAAACTCGAGCTGCAGGGTTACGATCTTCTCGGGGATTACTGGGGCCGACCGGTGGTTCGGCTGTATTGGCGTCCGCTGGTACCTTTGCAGGAAGTATGGCAGCCGGCATTGCTGGTAGTGGACAGGCAAGGAAAGGTGGTGATGTCACCGGACACTCACCCGCCCGTAACGCTACTGTGGTGGCCCACGTGGCGGTGGGTACCGGGCACAACATATGTGGTGGAATCCCTTCCCCTTGAGGGGCCCTCTCCACTTCGCCTGTTGGTTGGCGTGGGGCGTCCTTTGGTCGAGCCGGCGACGCGCCTGCGGGCCCAGGACGGACGAGACTTGGTACCACTCGTTGAGCTAGTCCGGCGGGGGAGAATGTGGTGGGATGAGATGCCGGCCAGTGAACACCTTGAGAACCAATGCGATCCCTAAGAGGACACGTAGCCCCACCAGGACATAGGCCTGACAGGAAAGACCAATCCTGATGGGGCATGAGGAAACGAGCTATGTGGAGGTTACTCCTCCTCTTCGATCTCGATGTACTGAATGCCCCGGTAATATCCACAATGATGACAGATGTGATAAGGCATTGTGAGCTCGTGGCACCGGGGGCAGGGAACGAGTTTGGCTTTCTGCATGCGCATCCACATGGCTTTGCGTCGGTTGCGCCGCGCTCGTGAGACTTTTTTCTTCGGCACAGCACCCATAATGCTCTCTCCTTTCAGTGGCTCGTGATCACCGGTTCAACAACTCGGCCAAGGCAGCCCACCGGGAATCCACTATGTGATTTGCACAGGTGCAAGGACGCACGTTGCGATTTTGGCCACAGAGAGGACAAATCCCTTGACACTTCTGTGTGCACGTGGGCATGGCCGGAAAGGCCAGCAAAAAGAGCTGGCGGATGACTTCAGTCAAGTCCAGAATATGTTGAGGTGAAATCGTGGTCTCTTCTTCTCCCGGCAGCACAGGTAAGCTTGCCCCGGTGCGGAGATCTATGGAGGGATGGAATTCCTCCTCGATCTCGATGGTGAGGGGCAGGTGGAATGTTTCTAAGCAGCGAATGCAAGCCACCTCGAAGACTGATGCCAGCTTGCCCTCGACGAGAATGCCGTCGTGTGTTCGTGTGAACTTGACCACACCTTGCACCGGTTCCACGGCCACTAGCTCTGGGTCCACATCACCCAGAGGCTCATCAATGACGTACGACCGCGTGGCGCCGGTGAGCTCTTTGAGCAAGCCCGCAACGTTGAACTCGAACATAGCTCATCCGTGCCTCTCTCGCCCGGCACCCAGGCATTTCTCACACCTCAGCAATGGGGCCGGCACATCGCCGGCCCGAACATCTGATCTCTCTTTAGGTATTATAGGAGAAGCCTTGGACCTGTCAAGCGATTTTGACGTTCGGCTCTCATTTCACGGAAAAGGCCAACAGACTCAATCCCAAAAAGACAAGAGCAATAGCCAGGGCTCCCCGGTTGTCGGCCAAGAGCCCCACGGTCAGGAAGAGAGCACCGAGTGAGAGGGGCAAGACGATGAGCAGTTTCATGGCAGTGACCGGTCAGGGTTGGGCTGTCTTTTCAAGAGCTTGCTCGACCACATCCCGAGGCCAACGCTCATCACAGGCCAGACAGCGGACGGTGGTGCGATGTTCCTCTACCAACAAGCCACCACACGCCGGACAGGGAACTGTCAGGGGGCGTTTCCACGAGCTCCACTCACAGCGTGGGTAGTTGGCACATCCATAGAACGTGCGCCCTCGCCGGGTACGGCGTACGACGATGTCCCCGCCGCACTCTGGGCATGTGGCGCCTGTCTTCTCCAAGTACGGGCGAGTGTTGCGACATTGGGGGAAGTTGGAACAGGCGATGAACTTGCCGTACCGGCCGTACTTGATCACCATGGGGCTGCCACATTTCTCGCACGGCTCGTCCACTTCCTCTTCAGTCAGGGCGACTGTGGGCATGTTCTCCTTGGCGGCCTCCAGCCGCTGGCTGAAGGGGCCGTAAAAGTCGCGCAGCACCTGCACCCAGTCCCGTTCACCCCCGGCAATGCGGTCCAATTCAGCTTCCAGCCGGGCCGTGAAGCCCACGTCCATTACTTCGGGGAAGTGCTCCACGAGCAAGTTGGTGACTACTTCGCCCAACTCCGTGGGGATAAGGCGTTTGCCCTCGCGGCGCACGTATCCCCGTTCCTGAAGTGTGCTGAGAATGGGAGCGTACGTCGAAGGTCGACCAATGCCCTTCTCCTCCAACACTCGCACCAGCGTAGCCTCGGTGTAACGGGGAGGAGGCTGAGTGAAATGCTGTTCTGGCACCAGGGCCAAGAGATCGAGCACGCTGTGCTCGTGGAGCTCCGGCAGGTGAGCATCGGCCTGTTTGGGCGTCTCGTCGTCCTTGGCTTCCTCGTAGAGGGCCAAGAAGCCGGGAAACCGGATAACTGACCCGGTTGCGCGGAACAGGTAGGCGGACTTCTCGACCAACTCAGCGCTAAGCGCAGGATCAACGGAGAAGATGTCACCTGGGATTCGGCCTTGAGTGTCGGCCACGATGTCCACAGAAGTGGTGTCCAACACGGCAGGTGCCATTTGGCTGGCCACGAAGCGCTTCCAGATCAGCTCGTAGAGGCGGTATTGATCACGTGTTAAGAAGGGCTTAACCGCTTGGGGGATGCGGTTCACAGACGTAGGTCGAATGGCCTCGTGGGCCTCTTGGGCAGCTCGGGCACGTGTTTTGTAGACGGGCGGTGTGGGAGGCACAAATTCGTTGCCGAAAGTCTCAGTGATGAACGCGCGGGCTTCATCCTGTGCCTCCCGGCTCACGTTCACGCTGTCCGTGCGCATGTAGGTGATCAGGCCCACGGAGCCCTCCTCGCCGAGCTCCACGCCCTCGTAGAGTTGCTGGGCCACTTGCATAGTGCGGCGGGCTGTGAAACCCAGCCGGCGGTTGGCCTCCTGTTGCATGGTGCTGGTCGTGAATGGCGGGCTGGGCCGGCGCCTGCGTTGCCGCTTTTTTGATGGCTGTGATGACAAAGGTGGCCCGCTCCAGCGCGCGCATAACTGCTCGAGTGTGTTCTTCGTCGGGCAAGTGAGGTTCCCGGCCGTTGATGCGCAAGAGGCGTGCTTTGAACGTGGGCCGCTCGGCGAGGTAGCGTGTGGCGGCTTCGGCGAGTAGCGCCTCGATGCTCCAATATTCTTCCGGCACGAAGGCACGAATCTCCCGCTCCCGTTCCACCACGAGGCGCAGGGCCACACTTTGCACACGGCCGGCGCTGAGCCGGCTGCGCACGTTGCGCCACAGCAGGGGGGCTGATCTGGTAGCCTACCAGACGGTCTAAAATTCGGCGAGCCTGTTGGGCGTTGACAAGTTGCATGTCAATGGTGCGTGGGCTGGCGAATGCTTCGTCCACGGCTGACTTGGTGATCTCGTGGAACACCACTCGCTTCACCCGGTCAGAGGGCAAATCGGCCGCGTGGACAAGGTGCCAGGCAATCGCTTCACCCTCGCGGTCGGGGTCCGTGGCGATGTAGATCTCCTCAGCCTGACGGGCAGCATGTTGAATTTCCTTTACGACTTGGCGCTTTTCCCGCAGCACGCGGTACGTGGGCGCGAAATTGTTTTCGATGTCCACGCTCAAGCGCGATTTGAGCAAGTCGCGCACGTGGCCCACGGATGCCTTCACGGTGTACCCCCGGCCGAGGAACTTGCTCACCGTGCGCGCCTTGGCCGGGGACTCGACGATGACCAGCTTGGCGGAGCGACCGGCGCGCCGACGACCGCGTGCGCGTTGGCGGGCTTTGGAGCGCTTGGGGGCGGGGTGAGGGGGCTCCAAGCCATCGTGGGCCGGTGTGCGTCCCATTCGGAAGAGGGTAGTACCACATTCAGGGCACACTCCTCGGGTGCCCGGCCGGCCGTTAGCCGTGAAGACCGGTTGAGGGTTGAGCATGGGACGTTTGGCCTTACACTTCATGCAGTACGCCGTGATCTGCTCGTCCATCGGTGTGTTCACTGTCCTTCACTCGAGGTGTTGTCGTCCTGTTGAGTGGGGATGGCTAGAATGTGCTCCACACGTGCGAGGGGAAGGTGGAGCTCAGAGTTCTCGATGATTTCCCACGTGGGTATAGGCCCAACCACGTCCAAGTGAATGCCCACGGGCAAATTGGCCGTCCGCAGTCGGGCGAAGAAGAGGTCAAGGGCATCGTAGTGTTCGTCAGATTCGCTGAGAAAGTTCAACTCATCTTGCTCAGTCCAAATGTCGACCATAACTGAGCCGTTCACGATCAAGTCGATAGGGACCATTTCCACGAGCTGGCCGCCGTACTTGAGCAGAGCTCGGGCCTTGGTGTGAACTGTGAGCCCGGCGGCCCGGAGTCGTCCGGCCAACTCACGGCACCACAGATCGTGGGAGGCATCGGGCCCCAACAGCTCGTAGAGCTCATCGGTTGCCTGTACAATGAGATTGATGGTTTCATCGGTCGTCTCATCCCAAGGGGGTGGCATCTCGAGGAACTGCCCGTTGGCCTCAATGAGGGCCAGTTGGGCAACGACTTCAAGGCCGGGATCAGGGGATCCGGCGTACCATCGCAGCACGTTCACGGCATCATCGTCGGCCAAGTTGGCCAACATGGTAAGCGCTTCGAGTTTTTCCGCGTACGAACGTCGGCCGTCGGCTAAAATGGCCTGGAGCATGAGCACGATTTCGGCCGGATCATCGACGCACCACTCTTCTCCCCAATCGTCCATCTTGGCTCCTCCCCCTCCTGATTGGCAGTGTTACAGCAGATGATCGTGGCCCTGGGTTTCCAGCCACTTCACCACGCGCTTGACGTCCTGGGCGCGGTCCCGGCGGCAGATGAGAAGCGCGTCCGGAGTGTCCACGATGATGAGGTCTTCCACGCCGATCAGGGCCACGAAGCGGGAGTCGGCTCGCACGAACAGGCGCCGTCCGTCCACAGCCATCACGTCGCCTGTGGTGACATTGTCGTCAGCGTCGGCATCGAGCAACGCGGCCAAGCTCTCCCAGCTCCCGATGTCATCCCAACCGGCTTCCATGGGCACGGTGGCCACGCGGTCTGCCCGCTCCATGATGCCGTGATCAATGGTCGTTTCGCCGTGGAGGTGGTGCCACTCCTGGTTCAAAATGCGGGGCCAAGCCGGTGTGCCGGCCGCGTCTGCAATGTGCTCGAGGACGTGGGCCTGTTCAGGCAACAAGCGGCGAAAGGCGTCTAGGATTACATCGGTGCGCCAGCAGAAGATGCCGCTGTTCCACAAGTAGTTGCCGCTGGCCACAAAGGCTTGTGCTGTCTCCAGGTCAGGTTTTTCCTTGAAGCGGCGTACACGATAAGCTTGGAAGCCGGCGTAGGTGCCCAGCTCACCGCTCAGTTCCACATAACCGTAGCCTGTGGCAGGGTAGTGGGGGCGCACGCCGAGGTTCACCAGCCACCGTTCCTCGGCCACCTGAGTGGCAGCACGGAGAGCACGCCGGAAGTGTTCCTCGTCTTTGAAGAAATGGTCGGCGTGGAGGGAGACCATGATGCTATTGGCGTCACGGCGTTGTATGAGGGCAGCACCCAAGCCAATGGGCGGCGCTGTGCCGCGCACGGCCGGCTCGCCGATCACCTGGTCTGCCGGCACGTTGGGCACCTGACGTCGCACTTCGTCCGCGTAGTCCTCATTGGTCATGATAAAGATACGTTCAGGTGGAACCATGGGCCGGATGCGGTCCACGGTCATCTGGAGCAAAGAGCGGTGGCCGATCAAGGCCAGCAGTTGTTTCGGTTGTGCGCGCCGGCTCAGGGGCCAGAGCCGTGTTCCCACGCCGCCGGCCAAGATGAGGGCGTAGACACGCGATGTGGTAGCTACCATTGGTCTCCCGTCGCACACGAGTTCGTATGGGGTGCTATCGATAAAAGTCCTGCGAGATTATAATACAAGGGCGCCGTTTGGAAAATGGCAACGGCATGAAAAGGGCATGGTACAGGGAAGCGCACGTGGGCCCAATGGCGTGCGAGCGGGGTTACCAAGCCCGCACATACGTCATGCCACCAGTGGACCTGACGAGTCCTTTCAGCTCCATCAGCGCCAAGGTGGCGGCCGCAGTGGAGGCGTCCACGTTGGCGGCCTGGCCGATCTCATCCACGTGCATGGGTTCTCTGGAGAGCACGGCCAAAATGCGTGATTCCTCTTCGGTGTCGGGGATGAGGGCTTGCATGGCTTGGCGAGGGGCTGCTGGCATGACGTTGAGCGCCTCCAAAATGTCATTGGCCTCCAGCACAGGAACGGCGCCGTCCCGGATGAGGCGATTTGTGCCCCGGCTGTGAGGGCTGAGGATGCTGCCTGGCACGGCGAACACATCCCGCCCTTGGTCGGCGGCGAAACGAGCAGTGATGAGAGCTCCGCTGCGTTCGCCAGCCTCGATGACGAGAGTGCCCAGCGAGAGACCGCTGATAATTCGATTGCGAGGGGGGAAGTTCGAGGCATCGGGCGGTGTGCCGGGAGGATAGTCGGTGATGAGGGCCCCCTGCTCTACAATGCGGCGGGCCACGCCCCGGTTCGAGGCCGGGTAAATGCGGTCGATCCCACTGCCGAGGACGGCGACAGTGCGCCCTCCGTGCTCCAAGGTCACTTGGTGCGCTTGACGGTCCACGCCCAAGGCGAGGCCACTTACTACGGTCAGGCTGGCCCTCGCCAGTTCACTCACCAACAGGCGGGTCACTTCGGCGCCGTAGCGGGTCATGCGACGCGTGCCCACCACCGCAATGGCCCATGTGTCCTCGTCGGTGAGGGTGCCCCGCACGTAGAGGACCGGCGGAGAAGCGGGAATTTCGCGCAACAGGCGGGGATACCCCTCATCCTCCCACGTGAGCACGTGAGCTCCTAATCGTTCCAAGCGGGCCACAACGCGTTCCAACACGAGGGTACGGCGAGTTGTTTCCAAGCGCTCAACTGTACGCCGGTCCAACCCGGCGCGAGTTAACTCGTCGGCGTCAGCCTCCCATGCGGCTGCGAGATCGCCAAAGTGGTTGAGGAGACGTGAAAGGCGTGCGGGCCCAATGCCCGGAACGTGATTGAAGGCGATCCAGAAGGCACGCGTCTCGGGTGAAGCCATAAGCACCTGGGGCTTAGATGAGCCCTTCCATCAACGACACCCGCATTTCATCAGCCTCCAAGTCCACGGCACGGATAACCTCCTTGATAGCTGGGATGAGGATTTCACCGTGGGGGCCACCATGAATGACGTAGACATCATTGGCGCCCGTGAAGAGCACATCTACGATCCGGCCCAATTCCTCTCCCTCCTCGGTCACCACGCGCAATCCCAGAAGTTGGTGGACGTAATATTCGTCCTCACCGAGAGGAGGAGCCCACGCCTTGGGAATGAGCACGTAGAGCCCGCGGAGCTCTTCGGCTTTGGAGCGGGTGGTCACACCTTTGAATTGCACAAGCGCGTGGCGTTGGTGAAAGCGCACCCCCATGACTTCAAGGGGGCGTGGATTCGCCTCATCCACATACATTCTCTCCAAGCGCTGGAGCATCTCGCGGTCATCCTCATTCGTCAGGCGCACTTTCACCTCACCGCGAAGGCCATGTGGGGCGACAATGCGGCCAATGATGAGAAACTCCTCCGCCATACCGACAGCCCTCCGGCATCAGGCTGACTCACCGGATTTCGAGAGTAGCCCGTTTGCCCTGAACGCGGGCGGCGACCCGCACGATTTCGCGCAGGGCGTCGGCAATGCGTCCTTCTTTGCCAATGATACGGCCCATGTCCTCGGAGGCCACGCTCAGGCGGATACGCACCCGTCGGCCACGGGTAAAGGTGCGCACCTCCACGGCCTCGGGGTGTTCCACTAAATTCTCGGCCAGAAAGCGCACTAAGTCTTCCATGAAAGGCTCCTTCACGAGCTTTCAGTCGCTTCTTCTTCAAAGAGGGTCTCCAAGGGCTCACCAGCTCGATACCGCTTCAGCGCCTCGTAGATGCCATCTTTCTCGAACCAACGGCGCACGGCGTCGGATGGCTGGGCACCTTGGCTGAGCCAGTAGACGGCCCGCTCCTTCTTGTAGACCACCGTCTCCGGCTCGGTGCGCGGGTTGTAGTGGCCGATGATTTCGATAAAACGACCGTCGCGCGGTGATCGCCGGTCGGCAACGACAATGCGATAGCTGGGCTGATTGCGAGCTCCGGTGCGGCGCAAGCGAATGCGTACCATCGGACTCTCTCCTCTTTCCTCTTCCCTTCAGCTTTGCACTGAAACACGCGAAAACTATGGCCTCGCGTCCATTGAGGACAACATGAAAGGAGCCCGCCTCTCGGCGAGCTCAGTCTCCCTTCCATTATACTGGAAAGAGGCGGGGTGGCAAATGGCTTCCAACACGTTGGTGGTGTGGTCCGTACTGAGGATGAGGCCCTAGAAGCCCTCGACCTACGTCGAATTCCAAAAGTTTGCCAAGAGCTACGGCCTGGGCTACACTTGGCACAGGTGAATAACCGGTCTGGAGCTGAAGATTCAGCGGTGAGGACACATATGCTCGGGGAACTCGATCACGTTGGAGTGGCGGTGGCCGATGTGGAGGCCGCCCTGTATGTGTGGACCCACATTTTAGGGCTTCGGGTGGTTCACGACGAGCACGTGGCCGAACAGGGCACGCGCGTCATCTTTTTGGAAGGGGCCAACATGGACATCGAATTGTTGGTCCCCTTAGGGCCTGAGACACCGGTGGGCAAATTTCTCACCAAACGGGGACCCGGCATCCATCACCTCTGCTTCGTCGTGGATGACTTGGAAGCGGCTTTAGCCGAGGCCAAGGCCAAGGGGCTGGAGCTGGTTGACGAGGTGCCTCGTATCGGGGCCAAGGGGAAGCGGCTGGCCTTCATTCATCCTAAGAGCGTCCACGGGGTGTTGATCGAACTGTGTGAGCGCCATTCCTGAGTTTGAGCGTGGAAGGCCTCCGAGAACCCACAACAGGGGGGCACATTGCGCCGTCGAGTCGGGGCTTGGTTGGGGCTGCTGATGTGGCTAAGTGTGGTTGGTCCTCTTGCTGCCCAAGGGCCAGCAGCTCCTGACGTGCGCTTCGGATTCGTGTTGGTGTCCCCGGCGGCCCCTTGGCCGGCACGGGCAGTGGCCGCCGGCGCGGGAAGCAACCGATATCAGCTCAACTGGTGGGATGTGGAACCCCAGCCCGGACAGCGCGAGTGGTCGTTGCCGGACCGTGAGATTGCTGCCCTCCGTGCTGCTGGGCTCGATGTCACCGTGTTGCTTCACGCGCCCCCCGCGTGGGCCCGGGAGCCCGGCTACCGGTGGGTGCCGGCCAATTTGGATCTACCCTGGGACGACCCCAACAATGCGTGGGGACGCTTTGCGCATGATGTGGCCCGGCGGTATCGGGGCACAGTTCGCTACTATGAAATCTTCAACGAGCCCGACCTGCGCGCTTACTGGGACGGCTCACCAGTTCAATACGCACGCCTATTGGCCGTGGCCTACCGCGCCATCAAAGCTGCTGATCCTGAAGCGCGCATCATCATGGCCGGCATGGCCTACTGGTCCAACCCCCGCTTTGTCGAGGAGGTGCTCCAGGCCCTGCGTGATCTCCCCGGGGCGGCCGACGAGGGATACTTTTTCGACGTGGCCGCCTGGCACTGGTACTCCCAAGCGGATCAGCTCTACGACCGAGTGCGCTGGGCCCAAGAGCTCCTCGCGCGCTACGGCATGGGCGACAAACCCATCTGGATTAACGAGACCAACTTGCCCCTCTGGGGCGACGGGCCAGGACCTCAAGCGCCTACGCCCGGATTTGGCACGCCCGAGGAGCAGGCAGCCTTCATCGTCCAGGCCTTCGTCAACGCCTTTGCGGCCGGCGCCGAGCGGGTGTTCGTCTTTCGTCTGGACGATGGGGCCATGGATCAAACCTTTGGCCTCATGCGCAACGATGGCTTGCCCAGGCCGGCGTACTTGGCCTACCGGACGACTGCCCGCTGGTTGAGCCACGCCAGCTTCGTCACGCGGGAAGTGTTCTCCGACGCCGTGGTCACCGTCTTTCGCCGGCCCACGGCCGAGCGGGTGAGCGTGGTTTGGAACACCACCGAGGCGTGGACAACGTTCACGCTCCCGGCCGTGGCGAAGGACGCTGTGCTCATCACGCCTGATGGCTCAAGCGTCCGCCTGGTGGCTGAGGGAGGTAGATATCGCTTTGACTTGCCTCCAGGCCGCCGACACACAGAACCCGATGGCCGCCGTGTGTTGGTTGTCGGCGGAATGCCCGTTTTCATCGTCGAACAGGACCGAACCCCGCCCCACGTGACCGTTGAACCCTTGCCGGCGCTGAGCGCTGCGGAGGAACTCACCTTGAAGTGGCACGTCACACGCCCTTCCGGCGCGCCTGTGGCCTTCTACGAGGTCCAAGTCAGCGTGGACGGTGGCCCTTGGCAGCCGTGGCGTACTGTCGAGGAGCCCACAGCCACGCTGGCCGGCCAAATGGGCCGGCGTTACGCCTTTCGTGTGCGCGCCGTGGACGTGAACGGCCTGCGTCCGCCCTGGCCGCCCGACGACCAGCCTATGGCCGAGACGGTCGTCGGAGGGGCGGTGGTGGGCCGCGTTGTGGACCTGTTCGGTACTTCTCTGGCCGGAGAATGGGTGTGTGTGGCCGGCCGGTGTGTGATGACTGACGAGGCGGGCTTTTTCCGCGTGGATGGACTGCCATCGGGCCAGTTTTCGGTGACCGTGCTAGGATGGGACATTCAAACAACCGTCTCCGTCCGCGCGGGCGAGGAGACAGTGGTGTCGGCCTTGCGTCCCCGCCTGCCCTCCGGTTGGCTGCGCAACAGCGAGTTCTCGTGGGATGGGGGATGGGTGCACTTCCCGCCGGACGGCTTTCGACTGATACGCCGTGGGGATGAAACCTTCGCGCGCCTCGATGCTGGTGCTCAGGTGGCCCAAGGGGTGCTCCTTCCCCCAGAACGTGCGGCCACCCTGTGGATCCGATACCGAACTGGAGGGGCGGCTGTTGAGGTGCGCCTGATGCTATTGAAGCCGACAGGCGGAGAACGGCTGCTTTTCAGAGATGACGATACTCTGGGACGGTGGCGGGAGGTGGCTCTTGATATGAGCACGTGGGCCGGGACGAATGTCGTCGTGATGGTGCGCGCCGACGGCGAGGCGGGTTCCATTGACGTGGATACCGTCTGGTTGGGGGTCCCACCCGCCCGCCGAGCACTCTTTTTGCCGCTCGTTGTGGCGAATACCGAGCCGTAATTGCCCTGGGGGGTGACCAGTCCGATGTCACAGGGAAACGTCATGGCACAACCACATCCATGGTTAGGAGCTTGGCTCAACCGACCGTATCGCTTGCCCCACCGCCGTTTCCGCGTGCGGACTGAGGATAACGTGCCTATCGTGGGCGTGCACATTGAGCAAGCGGGCACGGAGACGGTGCTCATTTACGCTCACGGCTTTCTCAGCAACAAGAACCACCGGGCCGTTCCCCGCTTTGTGGAGGCGCTGAGCACGGCGTTTGACGTGATGAGCTTTGATTTTCGTGGGCACGGGGAGAGCGGTGGCAAATGTACGTTCGGTGCCCTTGAAATGTTGGATATGGCTGCTGTCGTCAATCACGCGCACACGTGTGGCTACCGCCGAGTGGTGCTCGTCGGCAGCAGCATGGGCGGAGCTGTGGCCATTCACTACGCGGCCGAGCATAATACCGTGGACGGGCGTGGCCACCATTGGGGCCTTCGATGGGCCGGACACGTTGCGCTCCCCCACAGCACTGGTGGGGTTGCACTTGCTCTTCCGTCACCCTCTGGGCCACTGGATGGTCGCCCTCACGCGGGGTACCCGACTGGAGCGCCGTCTGCCTGAGTTGCCCCGTCCTATCGAGGTGGTGGATCGTGTGCGTGCCCCTCTGCTCTTCATCCACGGGGAGTGGGACGCGCTTATCAAGCCCGAAGCCGCCCGCCGTCTCTACACCAGAGCGCGCGCGCCCAAAGAGATTTACATTGTGCCCCGCAAAGGCCATGACATTCCCCTCTTAACGCCCCAAACAGCCCGTGTCATCGTCCGTTGGGTACACCGCCGGGTGATAATGGAGGAGGGAGAGCACGCAGAGAAAGCGTTGCTCAGGTGCCAGAGGCAGGCGTGGGACTGTAACACCCTCAAGTGAGTACAGCAACTATCACACAAGGAGGTGGCTGCCATGAAACTCTTCAACCAAAAAGCCCTCAACAAGTTGGCCAAGCACGAAGAAGAGTGGGAGGAGACGACCGTCCAACGTTCGCTAGCCCGGTTCGACGAGCGGTATCCTGACTTCAGCACCATGTCGGGCGTGCCCATCAAACGCCTCTACACGCCCCTTGACTTGGCCGATCAGGACTATGAGGCCGATCTGGGATTTCCCGGCGAATATCCCTTTACCCGAGGCATTCACGCCACCATGTACCGGGGCCGCCTCTGGACCATGCGGATGTTCGCCGGCTTCGGGAGCCCAGAGGAAACCAATGCCCGCTTCAAGTACCTGCTGGCCCAAGGCCAGACCGGGCTTTCCATTGCCTTCGACTTGCCGACCCTCTATGGCTACGACACAGACGATCCTCACGCTGAGGGCGAATTCGGCATCTGTGGCGTGGCCTGCTCCTCCTTGCGCGACATGGAAATTCTCCTGGACGGCATCCCCCTGGACAAGATCACCACATCCATGACCATCAACAGCCCGGCAGCCATCGTCTGGGCCATGTACATCGTGGCCGCAGAGAAGCGGGGCATTCCCCGCCACAAACTCGGGGGCACCATTCAGAACGACATTCTCAAGGAATACATTGCCCAAAAAGAATTCATCTTCCCGCCGGAACCCTCCATGCGCCTCGTCACGGACACCATCGAGTTTGGCGTGCAAGAAATGCCCAAGTGGAACCCCATCTCTGTATCAGGATATCACATCCGCGAGGCCGGCTCCACAGCCGCCCAGGAGTTAGCCTTTACGTTGGACGATGGCTTCGAGTACGTGCGCTGGTGCTTGGATCGGGGGCTGGACGTGGATGCTTTTGCCCCGCGCATTTCCTTCTTCTTCAACGCCCACAATGACTTTTTCGAGGAAATCGCCAAATACCGTGCAGCACGGCGCATTTGGGCGCGCGAAATGCGCGAAACCTTCGGGGCGAAGAACCCGCGCTCCTGGTTCATGCGCTTCCACACCCAGACGGCCGGCGTCAGCCTGACAGCCCAGCAGCCCCTGAACAACATTGCCCGTGTGGCCATCCAAGCGTTGGCTGCGGTCCTGGGGGGCACTCAGAGCCTGCATACCAACTCCATGGACGAGGCCTTGGCCCTGCCCAGCGAAACGGCTGTCACCGTGGCCCTGCGCACCCAGCAGATCATCGCCCATGAAAGTGGCGTCACCAACACCGTGGACCCATTGGGCGGGTCGTACTTCGTGGAGTCGCTCACCAGCGAGCTTGAGCGCCAAGCCTACGACTACTTCAGGAAAATCGAAGAGCTAGGCGGCGTGCTGCCGGCCATTGAACAGGGCTTCTTCCAGCGCGAAATCGCCGAGGCGTCGGCCCGGTTCCAGTGGGAGGTGGAAACCAAGCGGCGCATCATCGTGGGCGTCAACGAGTACGTGGCAGACGAGGAGGTGGACATCCCCATCTTGAAGATGGACGAGAAGGGATATGAACGCCAAGTGCGCAGGCTTCAAGAGGTGCGTCGCACCCGCGATAACCGTGCTGTGCGCCGCTGTCTGAATGCCCTGCGCGAAGCGGCCAGGCGGGATGATGTGAACCTCATGTACCCGATCATCGAGGCAGTCAAGGAATACGCGACGCTTCAGGAAATGATGGATGTGCTCCGCGAAGTGTGGGGCGAGTACCGTGAGCCCCTCATCCTGTGAGGAGAACGACTCATGAGCCGCCTGGAACAGTATGCCGGCATGTCGCACGTGGCCGTTGTCACCGGCGCGTGTCCCCATGATTGTCCCGACACCTGTGCCTGGCAGGTGGCTGTGGACCGCCGCACAGGCCGAGCTGTGGACATCTGGGGCCATCCCCAGCACCCCATCACCCGTGGGCGCCTCTGCGGCAAGGTGGACCGATACTTGGAACGAGTGTACCACCCAGACCGCCTCACGAGGCCCTTGAAACGAGTCGGCCCCAAGGGGAGTGGGCAGTTTGTGCCCGTCACATGGGAGGAGGCAATCACCGAAATCGCCGGCCGCTTGGCCGACGTAATCGGCACATATGGGCCAGAAGCCGTGCTTCCCTATTCCTACGCCGGCACGATGGGATTGCTCCAAGGTGAGGGCATGGCTCAGCGCTTCTTCAACCGCATGGGAGCCAGCCGGCTGGCCCGCACCATCTGCTCAGCAGCCGGGTTCCAGGGATACCGGTATACCTTGGGCGCTGCTGTGGGCATGGAGATGGAGAGCTTTGCCCGCGCGCGTCTCATTCTCCTGTGGGGAACGAACACCTTGACGAGTAACCTCCACTTGTGGCCCTTCATTCAAGAGGCACGCGGTCAGGGTGCGCGGGTGATCGTGATTGATCCCGTGTGTACCCGCACTGCTCGCGCGGGTGATGAGTGGCTCCCTATCCGTCCTGGCACCGACGGCGCGCTGGCGCTCGCCATGATGCACGTGATTGTCAATGAAGAACTCCACGACGCCGAATACGTGGACCGTTTCACCTTGGGCTTCGACCAATTGCGCCAACGGGTGCAAGCATGGCCCCCAGAACGGGCCGAAGCCATCACCGGCATACCTGCCGAGCGCATACGCCGGTTGGCCCGCGAGTACGCCACCACGCAACCGGCCGCCATTCGCATCAACTATGGCCTCCAACGCCACGCTGGCGGCGGAATGGCTGTCCGCACTATCACCTGTTTGCCGGCCCTAGTGGGAGCTTGGCGCTACGAGGGGGGTGGACTTCAGCTTTCCACCAGTGGCGCCTTTCCCTTCGACTTTCGTCCCCTCTACCGCCCCGACCTCCTCCACGGGCGTCTCCCACGCACAATCAACATGATCCGCTTGGGCGATGCCCTGAGCCTCGACCCGGCTCGCTTGGCCCGTGCTCACTATTGCCCCCGCCCGGTGGACAGCCCGCCGCCCTCCGACAAGGCTGGCCCACCGGTCAAGGCGCTCATCGTTTACAACAGCAACCCGGCGGCCGTAGCACCCGACCAACAAGCTGTGTTGGCAGGGCTCAGCCGGGACGACCTCTTCACCGTGGTGCTCGACCACTTCCAAACCGACACGGCCGATTACGCCGACTTCGTGCTCCCGGCCACCACACAACTGGAACACTGGGACCTGGTCAAGCCCTACGGCCACTACTACTTGAGCTTGAACCGGCCGGCCATTGCTCCCGTGGGCCAAGCGCAGCCCAACAGCGAGATCTTCCGGCGCTTGGCCGCTGCCCTCGGATTCGACGATCCCTGTTTTCAGGAAGAGGATATCACCATTCTGCGCGCGTTTGTTGAAGCCCAAACGCATCCCGTGTTCGCCACAATCACGTGGGAGGCCCTCTTGGAGCGAGGTTTTGTGCGCCTGAACGTGCCGACTCCCTACTTGCCCTTCGCAGAGGGCCGGTTCCCCACCCCCAGCGGCAAGTGTGAGTTCTACAGTGAGAGCATGGCCCAAGACGGGTACGATCCCCTGCCCACGTGGACTCCACCGGCATCCTCCGGTGGGCCGGAGGAAGCTCTCTGGTGTCTCTCGGCGCCGGCCCACTCGTTCCTGAACACCACATTTGTCAACGTTGACCGCCTGCGCCAGCGTGAGGGGGAGCCAGTGCTTCACATGCACCCCGAGGACGCGCGTGCCCGGGGCATTACTGAGGGGGATACCGTGCACGTGTGGAATGCCCACGGCCACGTGGAGCTGCGAGCCGTGCTCACCGAGGCCATCGTGCGGGGAGTAGTGTGGGCGCCTTCCATTTGGTGGAACAAGCTGACTCCAGACGGACGGAACATCAACCAGGTGACCTCCCAGGAAGAGGCGGACATGGGCGGAGGCGCGCGCTTCTACGACGTGCGCGTCTGGGTGGAGCTCACCACGCCCCCCTCAATACCTGTGGAACACCGGGGAAATGCTGTGCGCTTGGAAACATAGGGGAACACCCCTGAACACGCCGCCAGGCTATGTCCTGTGTGCGCACCCGAGATGTCAAACGGCCAGGATGAACACAGGGAGGCACATACGGCCATGCGCAAGGACTATCACACGTGGGACCAGATTATGCAGTTGGCCGCTAAGCTTGTTTCACACCTGCGGCGGGAGGACTACGATGTCCTGTTGGCCATCACACGCGGGGGCATGGTGCCGGCCTGTCTGGTGAGTGAGGCACTCGACCTGCGCAACGTGTTGACCGCCGCTGTCATGTTCTACACCGACGTGGGCAAGACGCTCGACGAACCTCGCTTTCTCCAATTTCCCAGCGATGCGCTCCTCATCGGCAAACGGGTGCTCATCGTGGACGACGTGTGGGACACGGGCAAGACGGCCGTGGCCGTGCGGGAGCGCGTGCGCCAAGCCGGGGGATATCCTACCGTGGCCGTGTTGCACTTCAAGCCGGCCCGCAACCGCTTTCCCGGCGATCAGCCCGACTTCTACGCCATGGAGACAGATGATTGGATCGTCTACCCGTGGGACCCCGAGCGCCTTGGGACCAGATAGCGTGAAACACGCGGGAGCAAGGCCATTGCCCTAGCACCTGTGAGCATCGCCACAACAGCGGCAAACGGAAGTGTGTCGCACTTACATGGTACGATAAGCGCGCGGATTTCATGTGCCCGCGCGCAATTCTTGAGTGAACCAGGAGGGGCACGGTGACCACATCCGACGTCGTCGTCTTCGACTTGGAAACACAACGGGCCTTCTCCGAAGTGGGAGGACGAAATGGCCTCGCCAAAATGGGCATCTCCGTAGGAGTGCTCTACAGGTACAAGGACGGACGCTACTACGACTACGGGGAACATCAAGTGGACGATCTGGTGGCTGCCTTGCGCCGCAGCAGGCTCGTGGTGGGGTTTAACGTGCTTCACTTTGACTATCACGTGCTCCAGCCGTACACAGACTTTCCCCTCCACACCTTGCCCACTCTGGACATCTTGGACCACGTTCACCGGGCCCTGGGGTTTCGGGTGAAATTGGACACCCTAGCACGCCACACACTGGGCGTGCCCAAAGGAGGCAATGGACTCCTCGCACTCCACTGGTGGCGCACGGGCCAACTCGACCGGCTACGGGAATACTGTCGGCAGGACGTGGAAATCACCCGTCGCCTGTACGAATTCGGCCGTAACCACGGGTATCTGCTCTACTGGGACCGCCGGCTGAAACGGCCAGCGCGGGTGGACGTCTCGTGGACATAGCCTTCCGGGCGGCATTTGGTCTCGACGTGGCCCCGTGCCAGAATGTCCCACCCTTATGACGAAGGAGGTGGAGAGTGCGCCGGCTCACCACACTGGTCGTGCTCGTCATTCTCGGCTTGGCCGTAACTGTTGCTTGCAACGCCACTGGTTCGTTCCAGGAGATAGTCCGGACGGCGGCCACAACCTTGGCGCCGATGAGGGCCGCCCCTGAGGGTAACGGCGCAGCCACAGCCACGCCCACTGTCACGGCCACCCCCCCTTGCCACGGCGATTCCATCTCCCCCTGCCGACGCCTTGGCCCTGCTTCGCGCTCAAGAAGAGTGGTTGAGCGCCCTCTACGCTGAGGTGAGCCAAAGTGTGGTCCACATTACCACGCGCGCGTACCGATACAACTTCTTCTTGGAGGTGGTGCCCTTGGAGGGCACGGGCTCCGGCTTCCTGTGGGACGATCAGGGATACGTGGTGACCAACTACCACGTGATCAAGAACGCAAGAGGTGGAGGTCACGCTGGCCGACGGCACGAAGATGGAGGCCGAGGTGGTCGGTGCTGATCCACCCAACGACTTGGCCGTCCTACGCCTGCGCGATCTTCCTCCTGAAGTGACTTTACGCCCATTGGAGCTCGGGGATTCTCTCTCACTCAAGGTGGGCCAGATGGTCGTGGCCATAGGCAATCCCTTCGGCTTTGACCGCACCATGACAACCGGCGTCATCAGCGCGCTGGGGCGTGTGATTCAGAGCGAGTCGGGAGGGTTCCTCGGCGAAGTGATCCAGACGGATGCGGCGATCAACCCGGGGAACTCGGGAGGCCCGTTGTTGGACATCGAGGGGCGCGTCATCGGCGTGAACACGGCCATCTTCTCGCCCTCCGGCGCCAACGCGGGCATTGGGTTTGCCATTCCGGCACACACCGTGGCCCGCGTGGTGCCCGAGCTCATTGCTCGGGGCTATTACCGTCACCCGTGGTTGGGGATTGAGGGCCAAACGTTTGACCTGAAGCCAGCCGTGGCCCGCGTCCTGCGCCAACGCTTGGGCCTCCAGGTGCCGGACGAGGGCGTGCTCATTGTGGCCGTGTACCGGAACAGCCCGGCTCACCAGGCCGGGCTGCGGGGAGGCACCCGCCGCGTGCGGCTGGGCAACTTGATCTTGCCCGTTGGGGGCGATGTGATTGTGGCCCTTGATGACACGCCAATACGCACTGAGCGGGAGCTGCGGCTTCTGCTCGAAAACCGCTACCGTGTGGGAGACAGAGTGACTGTGCGCGTGGTGCGTGACGGCAAGGAAATGGATGTGGATGTCACCTTGGCTGAGCGGCCATAAAGAGCCAAAAACGTTACCGGTCTTTGCCCACGAGGTGGCGGGCAATAATGATGCGCTGGATGTGACTGGTGCCCTCGTAAATTTGAAGTCCCTTGATGTCCCGATAGTGGCGTTCGACCGGGTACTCGTTGGAGTAGCCTCTTCCTCCGTGAAGTAACACGGCGTCCGAAGCGATCTTGGCAGCGGTTTCTGTGGCAAACAGTTTGGCAATGGAGGTCTCTTTGGTGCTGGGAAGCCCTTGGTCCTTGAGCCAAGCGGCCCTGTAGACAAGCCAACGGGCGGCCTCCACATGAGTGGCCATATCGGCCAGCGTGGCCTGGATCATTTGGAAGTCGGCCAGGCGCCGGCCAAACTGTCGTCGCCCGGTGGTGAAAGCCACACAGGCGTCAAGACAAGCTTGCGCCACGCCCACGGCACCAGCAGCCACCCCCAACCGCCCGTGGTCGAGGGCCGACATAGCCACCTTGAATCCCTCCCCAGGTGCGCCCAACAGCGCGTCCTTGGGCACACGGCACTCCTCCAACACGATTCTGGCGTGGTCTGAGGCACGATGGCCGAGTTCCTTGCCCGGCATTGCCTCGCGCCGGAAGCCGGGCGTGTTGGTCTCGACCAAAAAGGCAGAGATGCCCCGGTGTCGCCGTGTAGGATCGTGCGTGGCGAAGACAATGGCCACGTCGGCAATGTTGCCGTTGGTGATCCAGATCTTTTCGCCGTTGAGCACGTAGGCGTCCTCTTCCTCACGCACGTGTGTCTCCAAAGCGGCCGCATCCGAGCCGGCGTTGGGCTCTGTGAGACAATAACAACCAATCAGTTCCCCTGTTGCGAGGCGGGGCAAGTAGGTGCACTTCTGGGTTTCTGTGCCCCAGTCGCGCAGGCAGAGGGCCACAAGGCCGGCGTGAACGGCCAGGAACCCGCGCACGGAGGAGTCAGCCCAGCCCAATTCCTCGTAAACGAGGGCGAAGCTGAGGTAATCCATGCCTGCTCCTCCGTATTCCGGCTCCACAGGGCCACAGAGAAAGCCCAGTTCTCCCATCCGGCGAACCAAATGAAGGGGAAACTCCCCCTTTTCGTCCGCCTCCCGGGCGATGGGAGCCACTTCCTGCCGGGCAAACGCCCGTGCCCGTTCGCGTATGGCCTCTTGTTCCTCTGTGAGACGAAAGTCCACGGCATCACCTCCCTTGTCCGAGCGCTCTTGAGTTCATGGGGCACAGTTCGGATCAGGCGATTGGCGCGTTTACGGGCTCATTCTCCTTTGAAGAAAGGACGAGCGCGTTCGGCCAATACCTCGGGTACGATGCTGGAGACAGGTTCCTGCAACACGACTTGGAAGACATTCGTGTCGGACGGCCGCTCCTCGGCGTTGAGATAAGTCCGGGGCACCACGCGCCAACAAGGGCGCCACCCAGGCCAGCCCGCTGGTGCCAGGGCTAAGGCCGCGTTGAAGCTGCCCACCCCCCATGCGTGGAAGAAGTGAAAGAGGCGTAGAAATGCCCGTGCTGTCTCGCGACAGAAGCGCGTTCCAAGGACATGTGGATCTTCCACCTCGGGAAAGATGCCCAACACTTCTCCCAGTGTGCCCACTGGGGCAAAGGCCGCCATCCAATGAGCGCTTCCTGTGCAACCAATGTATCGCTCCCCGGCGGCACGTTCAGCGTCCACCAGGGCTGCCCAATAGACGTGGCCAGTGGCACGAACGTAGGCACGGGCAGCCTCCAGCTCGGCGCGCAGGCGATTGCCGGGAAAATGGGTCAAAAGCGCCTGCACGTGGGGATGAACGAGCCCGCCGCCGGACGGAGGCATGTAGTTCCAGCAGATCAGAGCAACAGTGTCCTGTCCAAGATGGTTGCGGGCGCGCCGGAGAAAGTCGAGGGTAACGGCCAGCGCGTCGGCAATGTGGGTTTCGGTGAAATCGGTGATGGGCACGAGGTGGCGGTACGTCATAATGGTAACCGCGCTGACAAGGTCATAGGGGGCAATGTTGGGCACCACGAGTGCTTCGCCCCGCTGAAGGCGTCCTTGGGGGAGAAGTGACGGCGGAAAGCGAGGCGTGGTGGCCTCACGGCGCTCCGGGCAGAAGGGACATGTGGCCCGCCGGGACGGCGCGTCAAAGGCCGACGGGGAGATGGGCACAGGGCGGATGGCATCCAAGTGGGCGATGTGAGCCGAGTGGCCGGTCAGAGGGTCAAAGCGCACTTCGAGGGTGTGCTCGAGCGGGCGAAAGCCTTGGCGCGGGTCCAACATCCTGTGTGTCACCCGCTCCCGCCGGAACATGAGACCCATAAGCTCTCCCCTGCTCCCCACTGTTTCCAGACGTGCATTTGCGCTACAATTATGGGGGAGTATACGCCACGTTGTCCGTCCGTCAAAACACCTGTAAACGGGAGAAAGACAATGAGCCGGCGACATCTGGTGGTGTTGGGAAGCCTCAATATGGACATGGTCATCCGAGCGCCCCGCCTGCCCGTTCCCGGCGAGACCGTTGAGGGACATGAATTCGTCACGGTACTGGGCGGCAAAGGGGCCAATCAGGCTGTGGCGGCGGCCCGACTCGGCGCGCCCACATTCATGGTAGGCCGTGTCGGAAATGATGGGTTTGGCCGCGCTCTGCTGGCAGGCTTGCGTGAGGCCGGGGTGAACGCCGAGGGGGTGTGGGTGGATGAAGGAGTCCGCAGCGGTGTGGCCGTCATCGTGGTGGACCAGGAGGGCCAAAATCAGATTGTACTTGCGGCCGGCGCCAACGGCCGAGTGGGAAACGACGATGTGGCACGGCTGCGGCCACGGCTGGAGGGCGCCGCTGCTCTGTTGCTTCAACTTGAGGTGCCCCTGCCGGCCGTGCTGGAAGCCGCCAAGGCTGCTCGGGCGGCCGGGGTGCCGGTGATCCTGGACCCAGCTCCGGCCCGAGAAGGCTTGCCCAACGAGGTGTTCCGCTTGGCCGACGTGCTCACACCCAACGAGGCCGAGGCGAGCTGCCTGGCAGGATTCCCGGTCACGACAGCCGAGGAAGCTGCTCGGGCAGTACGGGTGTTCCGCCAGCGGGGAGCCAACACCGTGATCATCAAACGAGGAGCACAGGGTATCTTTTGGGCTTCTGACGCCGGCGAGGGCATGATGCCGGCCTTCCCAGTTCAAGCTGTGGACACCGTCGCAGCGGGCGATGCCTTCAACGCCGCCTTGGCTGTGGCCTTGGCCGAGGGCCGCTCCTTCCACCAGGCGCTCGTGTGGGGGGTGGCAGCCGGCGCGCTGGCCGTCACCAAACATGGCGCGCAGCCTGCCATGCCCACACGCCAGATGCTGGAGCGCTTCCTGGCTTCCTCTTGACAACAGAATGTAGCCCCACGGAACGCAGGGGCCGTCCACACAATCACGGTGGCGGGGGCACTCACTGAGCGCGGCCACAGGTGTGAGCTGTGAAGCAAACAAGAAGGCGAGAACAGGAATACCCTGTCCCCGCCCTCTCCTCAATGAACCCCAGAATAGCTTCACTTCAAGGCAGCCAGCGCCTCAGCGTAGTTCTTGGCCACCTGTTCCCAGTTCACCACGTTCCACCAGGCAGCGATGTAGTCGGCGCGACGGTTCTGGTACTTCAAGTAATAGGCGTGCTCCCACACGTCGAGGCCCAGAATGGGCGTGAAGCCATCCATGAAGGGGTTGTCCTGGTTGGGCGTGGAATAAACAACCAGCTTGCCGAAGCCGGTGAGCGCCAGCCAAGCCCACCCGCTGCCGAAGCGGGTAGCGGCCGCCTTGGAAAACGTCTCCTTAAAGGCGTCGAAGGAACCAAATGCGGTGTTGATGGCGTCGGCCAATTCGCCTGTGGGCGTGCCGCCGCCGTTAGGAGACATGATCGTCCAGAAGAGGGAGTGGTTGGCGTGGCCGCCACCGTTGTTGCGCACGGCCGTGCGAATGTCCTCGGGCACGCTGTTGATGTTGCGCAACAGGGACTCAACGGAGCGATCCTGTAGCTCGGGGTACTTCTCAATGGCCTTGTTCAAGTTGTTGACGTACCCTTGGTGGTGCTTCGTGTGATGGATCTCCATGGTGCGCGCATCAATGTGGGGTTCGAGAGCGTCATAGGCGTAGGGCAAAGCCGGAAGGGTGTGGGCCATGGTTCACCTCCTCGTGGTGATTGTTAAGTATTCCGCCCAGTAAACTACCATTTACTCTATCACGGTGATGTGCCCGTGTCAATTGGCGCCCAAGCGCAAGGCCAGAGGACCTTCCGACCACTTGACATGAACTTTGACCGTGTGCTATAGTACCGCCACCCTCAACGTTTCTGTACATGTATCCTGGCGCGTTCGAGGACGCAACCCACGTGGACAACTTGGTCAGGAGGAAAGGCGCCCATGAACAACACCTCCAGAAATTGGTTCTGGCTGGCGGCCGGCGTGGCAGCAGCATGTGCGTTGCTCTTTCTCTGTGTCGTGGTGGCCGGAGCTGCTGTCGTCTTCTTCAGACAGGACGCCGCCCCTTCGTTCGCCCCCGGTGGAGCACAGCCAACAGCAGTGACTGGGCCACAGGACGACTCCCCACCACGCGGGGCCACAGGCGGTGTGTTGCGCATACCCGGTGCTGATCCTCCTACCTTGGATCCCGCCTTGGCCAGCGATGCCACCTCAGCCGAGTACATTGTGGAGCTCTTCAGCGGTTTAGTCACACTTTCCCCCGATGACCTTTCGGTACAACCTGACATCGCCGAACGGTGGGAGATCTCCGACGACGGCACGGTCTACACGTTCTACTTGCGCCAAGATGTCACCTTTGCCAACGGCAAGCCCGTCACGGCCGAAGATTTCAGGTACACCATTGAACGGGCCTGTGACCCAAAGACCCAATCCCCTGTCGCCCACACCTATTTGGGGGACATCGTGGGCTGCCGTGATAAGCTGGAAGGACAGGTGGACTCGGTGGACGGCGTGCGCGTGGTGGACGACTACACGTTGGAGATCACCATTGAGGCGCCCAAAGTCTACTTCCTGGCCAAGTTGACCTATCCCACAGCCTTCGTGGTGGACCGGGAGGCGGTCGAGCAGGGCGGACGCGCTTGGGCCGCGGAGAACCCGAACGGCACCGGCCCCTTCACCTTGGAGCGCTACACGTTCGGCGAGGAGCTCATTCTCGTCCCCAACGAGCGCTACTACGGTGAACCCAAGCCGGCGCTCGAACGGGTGATCTACTCGCTGGCCGGTGGCTCCATCATGACCCGCTACGAGACCGACGAGCTGGACGTGGTGCCTGTTGGCTTGGCCGACATCGAACGGGTGCTCGATCCCAGCGACCCGCTGAACCAAGACTTGGTGGAAGTGGAAACGCTCTCCTTGGGCTACTTGGGGCTCAACAACGACCAGCCCCCCTTTGACGATCCCGAAGTGCGCAAGGCCTTCACTATGGCCTTGGACCGGGAGCGCCTGGCCCGTGTGGTCCTGCGCGAAACCGTGCAGCCGGCCCACGGCATTCTTCCCCCGGGCCTGCCCGGTTACAACCCCGATGTGAAGGGCTACGAGTACGACCCCCAAGCCGCACAGGAGGCCCTGGCCAACTCCTCCTATGGCGGGCCTGAGGGACTGCCGGACATCACCATCCACGTGCCAGGACGGGGTGGAGCACCTCCCCAAACGGTCGAGGCCATTGTGGAGATGTGGCGGCAGAACTTGGGCGTGGAAGTGGCCATCGAACAGACAGAGTGGGCCACATTCCTCTTCGACATCAACAAGACGCCCAATCCCTACCAAATTTACGACATCGGGTGGATTGCCGACTATCCCGATCCCCAGAACTTCCTGGAGATTCTCTTCAGTTGTGAGAGCCAGGACAACCACTTGGGCTACTGTAATCCCGACGTGGATGCACTCCTCCAGGAGGCTGCCGTGGAACAGGACCAACAGAAGCGTTTTGAACTTTACAGCCGGGCTGAAGCGCTCATCCTCCAGGATGCGCCCATCGTGCCCCTCTGGTATGGCAAGGAGTTTTGGCTGGTGAAGCCGTGGGTGAAAAACATGCGCTTCCCCTCGGCCATTGTACCTCGGCTGAAATACGTGAGCGTTGAGCGGTAATCGAGCGGTACGGTATGCTCAAGTACATCGTCAACCGTTTGCTCTGGTTGCCGGTGTTGCTGGTCATCATCAGCTTCATCACCTTTGCGTTAGGGGTCTACGGTCCGGGTGACCCGGTTCAGCAACTGCTGGGCCAGCGCAGTGATCCCGAAACCGTGGCCCGTATCCGACGCGAGCTGGGGCTTGATCGTCCCCTGGTGATCCAATACATTGACTACGTGAGGCGTGCGCTCCGGGGAGACTTGGGCGAATCCATCACTGTGGCCCGTGGCCAGCCAGTCATCAAGCTCATCGCGCGGGGGCTATGGGTTTCGATCCAACTCAACGCCGTAGTTATCGCCTTGGGAGTCGTGGTGGGCATTCCCTTAGGTGTGCTGGCAGCCGTACGGCGCAACACATTGCTCGATTACCTGACCACTGCAGGCGTCGTTATGGGCATTTCCTTTCCCACTTTCCTGACGGCGCCCATTTTATTGTGGCTCCTCTCCTATCAAGTGCGACTGCTGCCCCCAGGAGGATGGGACGGCGTATTCAGCCGCAGCGTGATCTTGCCGGCACTTGTGCTGGGCGCCGGCCCCATTGCCGTCTTCGCCCGCCAAACCCGGGCAAACTTGATCGAAGTCCTCGACCAAGATTATGTGCGCACCGCGCGCGCCAAGGGGCTGCCAGAACTCCTGGTATTGGGACGACATGCCCTGCGCAACGCCCTCATCCCCCTGATCACCATCTTCGGATTGATGTTAGGCGGGCTCGTCACAGGCTCCTTCATTACGGAAACGATCTTCGGCATTCCCGGCATTGGCCGGCTGGGCTTTCGAGCCTTCTCAGCACGCGACTACCCCATCCTGACGGCTCTGACCTTGCTCATCGCCGTGAGCTACACGCTGGCCAACCTGTTGGTAGACGTGGTCTACGCGCTGGCGGACCCGCGCATTCGGTACGAGTAGAGGGCGAGGCACCGCATGGCACAGGCACAGTTAGAGATGAAACCGGGCGTGCGTGTGGACCTCCTCCCGCCGCGCCGACACCCCTTGACGGAATTCTGGCGCCGCTACCGGCGCAACCGACTGGCCGTGGTGGGACTGGTGATCGCGTTGCTCTTCGTGGTGACAGGCATCGGATCCCCTTGGATCGCGCCCTACAGCTACACCGAACAGAACTTGGACGCAGTGGAGTTGCCACCCTCTTGGGCTCACCCGCTGGGCACCGACGATTTGGGACGGGACCAGTTCAGCCGGCTGGTGTGGGCCGCACGCACTGCGCTCATTGTGGCCCCCTCGGCCACGGTGGTGGGAGTCACGTTAGGCCTCCTCTTCGGCCTGATGGCCGGATACTTTGGCGGCTGGGTGGACCGGATCATCATGCGCCTCAGCGACGTGCTCTTCGCCTTTCCTGGCCTGCTCTTTGCCCTCCTGATTGCGGCCACACTGCAACCCCGCTTTGAACAATGGCTGCTGCAGTTCGAGGTGACCAAGCCATGGGTGCGCAGCGGATACGTGGAGTTCCTCGTGGTGATCACGGCCCTGAGCGCTGTCGGATGGCCCGGATTGGCCCGGCTGGTGCGTGGCCAGATTCTCAGCCTGCGCGAGGAGCCGTTTATCGAAGCGGCCGAAGCACTGGGCATTCCGGCTCATCGCATTCTCTTCCGCCACCTGTTGCCCAACGCCTTACCACCGGTCATCGTGGCCATCAGCATGGGGATGGGAGGCGCTATTCTAGCAGAGGCATCCCTCAGCTTTCTCGGCATCGGCATTCAACCGCCCACACCGAGTTGGGGGGGCATGATCATCAACAACTTTCAGTACTGGCGCAAACCATCGGCCCCGTGGATGTTGTGGGCGCCTGGACTCATCGTCGCAGCCCTCGTGTTTGCCTTCAACTTCATCGGCGATGGCCTCAACGAAGCCCTGAACCCGCGCGACCAGCGCTGAAAAACCCGGTGGACCACACTCGCATGGCACTCGGAAGCCGACTCCTGCCTTCGTCTACCGCTCCCGTGTGAACCAGTTTTACGTGATGCAAAGGTGTGGTATCATACGTGGCCGACACCTTGGCGCGGTGGCCTGTACACTGAAAGGAAAAGGAACGTATGGCCCGACTGCTCGACGTGCGTGACCTCGAAACCCGCTTCTACACCCAAGACGGCATCGTTCACGCGGTCAACGGGGTCTCCTTCCACGTGGACGAAGGGGAGACATTGGGCATCGTGGGTGAATCGGGATCCGGCAAGAGCGTAACGGTTCTCTCCATCATGCGCCTCATTCCCTCCCCGCCCGGCAAAATCACCAGCGGAGAAATCATCTTCGAGGGCCGGGATCTCCTCAAAATCGACGAGGAGGAAATGCGCGAAGTGCGGGGCAACCGCATGGCCATGATCTTTCAGGACCCCATGACTTCGCTCAACCCCGTGCTCACCATTGAACAACAGATTACCGAGGCACTCGAACTCCACTTGGGCATGAACCACCAACAGGCGCGCCGTCGGGCCATCGAGCTGCTGAAGATGGTGGGCATCCCCGCCGCCGAACAACGCATTGACAACTACCCCCATCAATTCTCGGGCGGAATGCGCCAACGGGTGATGATCGCCATGGGATTGGCGTGCAACCCCCGCCTCCTGATCGCCGACGAGCCCACTACAGCCCTCGACGTGACCATCCAAGCTCAAATCGTGGAGCTGGTCAAACGCCTGCGCGACGAAATCGGCATGGCCATCATCTGGATCACCCACGACTTATCCCTGCTGGCCGGCTTGGCCGACCGCATCATCGTCATGTACGCCGGCCAAGTCGTGGAAAGTGCTCAGACGGCCGACATCTACCGGAACCCGCGCCACCCCTACACTATTGGCCTGTTGCAGAGCATTCCCCGCTTGGACGAGAAGCGCCGAGAACGACTGGAACCCATCGAGGGGGTTGCCCCCCGATCTCATTGACTATCCCCAAGGATGTCCTTTCGCCCCGCGCTGTCGCTTTGCCATCGAACGCTGTTTCGAGGAGGATCCCCCATTGGAAAAAGTGGGCCCCGAACATGAGACCGCGTGTTGGGTGAAGCCTGTGGGTGAAGAGGTGTTGGCAGCGTGGCGGGCGGCTGCGCTTCAATGAAGGCGCGTTCACCTCGCGTACCTCGGGCCGGACGGTTCCCAGTGATGTGCACGCCGGGAAGAAGGGAGGAGGTATGAATGCTCAGCGTGCCAACGGAAATGGACGGGAGCAGCCGTTGATCCGTGTTGAAGGATTGCGCGTCTATTTTCCCATCACCAGAGGCATCATCTTCCAGCGCCACGTGGGCGATGTCAAAGCTGTTGACGGCCTCGACTTTGAAATCAAGCGCGGCGAAACCCTCGGACTCGTGGGGGAATCGGGCTGCGGCAAGAGCACAACAGGGCGGGCCATCCTACAACTCTATCGTCCCACCTCCGGCCATGTCTACTTCGGCGATGTGGACCTCACAACCCTTAAGGGAGAGGCATTACGACGTATGCGCCGCCGCATGCAAATGATTTTCCAGGATCCCTATGCCTCCCTGAACCCTCGCATGACCGTGGGAGGCATTGTGGGCGAACCGCTGGAAGTGCACGGCATCGCCAAGGGCAAGGAGAAACGGGAGCGCGTCCAAGAGCTCCTGCGCGTTGTGGGCCTGAACCCGTACTTCATCAACCGATATCCCCATGAGTTCTCGGGCGGCCAACGCCAACGGATCGGTATCGCCCGGGCCTTGGCCCTCAACCCGGATTTCATCGTGTGCGACGAACCCATCTCAGCCTTGGACGTTTCCATCCAAGCCCAGATCATCAACTTGCTCGAGGACCTCCAAGAACAGTTTGGGCTCACCTACCTGTTCATCGCTCACGACCTGAGCGTCGTGCGCCACATCTCCGACCGGGTCGCCGTGATGTATTTGGGCAAAATTGTCGAGCTGGCCAATCGCGTGGAGCTTTATGAGCACCCACTGCACCCCTACACGCAAGCGCTCCTCTCAGCAGTGCCCATCCCCGATCCTGAAATCGAAGCCCAACGGCAACGTATCATCTTAGAAGGCGACGTCCCGAGTCCAACCAACCCTCCACGGGGATGCCGCTTCCACACACGATGTCCGCTGGCTATGGATGTCTGTCGTGAGGACCCAGAACCGGAATTCAAGGACGCCGGCGGAGGCCACTACGTGGCTTGCCACCTCGTGCATTGAACACCCCAACCTGCTCTCCTTGGACGGTCGCTGTGACCGCGTGTTTCAGTGTTGAACCGTGAGGGGGAAAATTGTGTATTGTGTAGGGAGTCCTCGCAAGTTGTTGCAGAAAGGGGGTGGAATCCGGAACTTATTAAAAAATGCTCATTCCAGTAATGTGCATCGGTTGTAAAGAAGGAGGAGGAGAACCATGAAGAAACCTGTGCTGTCTATCGCTCTTATGGTTTTAGCACTTCTGCTCGTTGCCTGCCCCGGACAACAACAGGCGACAGAAGTGCAACGAGTGGTGGAAACTCAAATCGTCGAAGTCACCCGCATCGTCGAAGGGACGCCGGTGGTTGAGCAGATTGTGGTGACGGCGACTCCAGAGCCCAAAGGGCCTGAGCCGGTGACGCTCAACATCAACTGGGGCACGGAACCACCCACGCTTGATCCGGCGTTGGCCACGGATACCACGTCGGTGGGCCTGATCGAGGAAATGTTCTTAGGGCTCACAGACTTGGACGACGAGACCATGGAACCTATCCCTGAACTGGCCACCGAGTGGAGTTCCAACGAGGACAATACTGTCTGGACGTTCAAGATGCGCGACGATGCCGTCTGGGTGAAGTACAATCCGGCAACCGGTGAAGTCGAACAGGTGCTCGATGATAATGAAAACCCCCGCATTGTCACGGCTGAAGACGTGGTCTACGGCGTAAAGCGCACCTGTGACCCCACGACCGGGTCCGATTATTCCTATGTGCTCTACATTGTGAAAGGGTGCAAGGATCTCAACACCACTGAAGCTGACCCCGAGAGCGAGGAATTCCAAGCCCTTTACGATGCTGTCGGCGTGCGGGCGGTGGATGAATTCACCGTCGAGTTCACGCTGGAATACGGGGCCGGTTTCTTCCCGCAAATCGCCAGCATGTGGATCGCGCGGCCTCAGCCCAAGTGGATCATTGATCAGAAAGGAGACCGATGGATCGAGGCGGGCTTTATTGTAACCAACGGTCCTTACACGCTGAGCGAATGGGTGCACGGTGATAACATCGTGCTCGTCAAAAATCCCTATTGGTACGGTTGGGAGGAGTTGGCCGACCAAGCCGGAAACATCGAGCGCATCTTCGGCCTCATGATCGAAGAGGTTTCGACAGAGTTCGCCCTTTACGAAGCCAACGAGCTGGACACTGCCGGGGTGCCGCTCGAGCAAATGGAGCGCGTGCAAACTGACCCGGTACTCAGCAAGGAATACGTGAATCAGCCGATCAACTGCACCTACTACTATGGCTTCATCACTCAGAAGCCACCCACGGACGACGTGCGCGTGCGCCGGGCCCTCTCCATGGCCATCGACCGCAAGACACTGGTGGAAGAGGTGCTCAAGGGTGGTCAAATTCCGGCGAACACGTTTACCAACCCGCTGAACTTCGGCTCCCCGGCCGGCGATCCAGAGGTGGCCCCTTGGGCGTTGCCCGAGGACATGAACGGCTGGGGATACGAGCGAGCCGTCGAGGAAGGGCGCAAGCTCCTCGAGGAGGCCGGATATCCCAACGGAGCTGGGCTGGACATCCTGCTCATGCACAATGTGAGCGAAAGCCACGCCCGCATCGCTGAAGCCATCCAAGCCATGTGGAAGTCGGCTTACCCTGAGATGAACGTCACCATTGAGACCCAAGAGTGGCGCGTGTACCTCAAGACCATTGACATTGATAGTCCCTTGGAAGACAAGCCCAACGTCTACCGGCTCGGCTGGTGCGCCGACTACCCGCACGCCAACAATTGGGTCCACGAGGTCTTCAGCCCCTCTGAAGGTGCCAACGAGCCCATGCTCTCGGCCGATGACCCGCAAGTAGGTGATCTGGTGGCCGAGTTCGACCAGACGACTAAGCAAGCACAAACGGCTTCCCCTGAAGAGCAGGTCGAGCTCTACAAGCGGGCCGAGCAGTTGCTGGTGGACGAAATTGCGGCCATTGCGCCCATCTACTACTACACCCGGAATGGCTTGGCCAAGCCTTGGTTGAACCGGGTGTGGGGTGACCCGGGCCGCTTGCACATCTGGCGATGGTCCATTGACGTGGAGGCCAGGAACGCGGCCTTGGGCCAGTAGAACCAGAGGGTCCTGGCGTGTCCCCAAGGGTAATCCCGGGGACACGCCAGGCCGCCAAGGATGGTGAGGAATGCTTAAGTACATCATTCGACGGCTGCTGTGGGCTATTCCGGTGCTCTTCGCCGTGGGCACAGTCACGTTCTTCTTAGCCCGTGCTCTCCCGGGGGGACCCTTCGATTTCGCCGGAGACCGCAGCTTGCCCGAGTCCGTGGTGCGAAATTTGGAGCGCAAGTACAATCTGGATTGGCCGCTTTGGAAGCAGTTTTTAGCCTACTGGTGGGATCTCCTGCGCGGTGATTTAGGCCCCTCCTTCCGCAGTCGTTCCCTCACTGTCAATGACATCATTAAGCAGACGTTTCCAGTTTCCTTCCAGCTTGGCGTGTTGTCACTCCTGCTAGGGCTCGCCATTGGATTACCGGCAGGGATTATTGCCGCGCTGAACCACAACACGTGGTTGGACTACACGAGTTCATTCATTGCTATTTTGGGCGTTTCTATTCCGAACATCGTGTTGGGACCGTTCCTCATTTGGCTCTTCGGTGTCAAGCTGGGCTGGTTGCCCGTCGCCCGCTGGGGTGCCGATTACACCGAGTTCTACTTGGGCTTTATTCCCCCCATGACCACCAAATTCTGGCAACACGCCGTGCTTCCCACAATTACCTTGGGCACAGCCCTTTCAGCCAGCATAGCGCGCTTGACACGGGCCAGCCTGCTCCAGGTCATCAGGGAAGATTACATCCGCACCGCGCGAGCCAAGGGCTTGCGTGAACGCAGCATCATTTTAGGCCATGCCCTGAAAAACGCCCTGATCCCTGTGGTCACTATCTTGGGGCCTCTCTTTGCGGCCGTTGTCACCGGCTCCTTTATCACGGAGCAAATTTTTGGTATCAACGGCTTGGGACGACATTTCGTGCAAAGTGTAACGAACCGAGATTATCCGGTCATCATGGGCACGGCACTCCTCTACGCCGTGTTGTTAATCATTGCGAACTTAGTCGTGGACGTGCTGTACGCGTGGCTTGACCCGCGTATCCGCTATGAATAAAGACGGCTGAGGAGCAAAACAGGCAAGCCGAAGAGAGTAGAGAAAACATGGCTGTTCAGACACCAACAATGGACACGTGGGGAGCTCAAGTGCGACGTGGCCGGAGCCCCTTGGCCGATGCTGTTCGTCAACTTCTCAACAACCGTCTGGCCGTTGTGAGTGGTGTCTTCATCCTCTTCCTCCTCATTGTCGCTCTGTTCGCCGATACAGCCCTCTTGACCTTATTTACCGGTGGTGAGACGAAGCCACTGCTCGCCCCATACCACTACTCAGAGGCAAACTTTAAGTACCATGACTTGGGCATCATGGAACGGGCTGATGATGGACGACTTTTCATCTTGGGCACAGACGCACTCGGGCGTGATCTGCTCAGCCGCACCATCTACGGGGCCCGAGTATCTCTCTCTGTGGCCATCATGGCATCTTGGTCAGTCTCGTCGTGGGCTTGGCATATGGTCTTATTTCGGGATATTCGAGACCCGAGGTAGACAATTGGATGATGCGATTTGTGGATTTCCTCTACGGGTTTCCCTTTATTATCTTTGTAATCTTGATGCAAGTATACTTTAAGGCCCTTTCCCGCCGAGGAGGGGGTGGCATCGCTCAGATGTTGGTGGATTTGGACAAATCGATGGGCGGCATGTTGTTTATCTTCATCGCCATCGGCCTGATTAACTGGATCGGTATGGCACGAATCGCCCGCGGACAGACGTTGGCCGTGAAGGAAAAGGAGTTCATCGAAGCCGCTCGCGCCCTCGGGGCCAGTAACAGACGTATCCTCATACGCCACGTGTTGCCTAACATCTTAGGCCCTTGCATCGTGGCTGAAACGCTAGCCATACCAGGCTACATTTTCCTGGAGGCGTTTTTGAGTTTCATTGGCTTGGGCGTGAACCCTCCAACACCAAGTTGGGGACTGATGATCTCTGATGCCTTCCGTGCTCTGACTGTTTATCCTCACCAAGTCTTTGTGCCGTCTCTGGCCCTGACGTTGACCACGCTAGCATTCAATTTCCTGGGCGATGGCCTGCGCGATGCGTTCGATCCGCGCTTGCGCGGTGAATGAGGTCCAATTGTGGATCACCGTCGCTTTGACGCACATGTTACCAGAAAGGGGGTGAGAGGAGAGAGAAAAACCCCGGACGGTTTTTTGTCGAAGCGGGTGGTGTAATTAGAATGTCAACTTGTGAACATGTGAGGAGGAGAACACATGCCACGTAAACGTCTGTTCTGGAGTGTTGTCGTGCTGCTCATCATGACCTTGGCCCTAACGGCCTGTCCGGGACAGCAGGCGACGCCAACAACGGCGCCACCCGAGGAGCCGACTGAGGCACCTGCTGCGCCGCCAACGCCGACCGAAGCCCCGATGGAACAACCTACCGAGGCGCCGGAGCCCACCGCCACGCCTGAGCCCACGGCTACGCCCGAGCCGATGGCTGAGGATCGCACGGGCGCTTGGGTGGATCAGGTGGTCTTCAGTGCTCTCGAGTCCGATGATCAGGCGATCCCCCGCTTGGAAGCCGATGATATCGACCTCTACGGCGGTGGCCTCAGTGACCCCGAAGCCTTTGCCCGGGTCAAGGAGAACCCCGACCTGACCTACGTGCTCAGCTTCGGCACCTACACCGAGCTCACATTCAACCCCGTGCTCACCTTCAACGACGGACGCCTCAACCCCTTCGGCGACCCGCAAATTCGCGAGGCCATGAACTGGGTGGTGGACCGCGACTACATCGTGCAGGAGATTTACGGCGGTCTGGCCCGGACGAAGTACTTGCCCATCACGTCAGCTTTCCCCGACTACGCTCGCTATGTGGACAAGGTCCGTGAGCTGGAAGCCCGGTACTCCTATGACCTGGAACGGGCACGCCAGGTGATCACCGAGCGCATGCAGGCACTGGGCGCTGAAATGGTGGACGGCAAGTGGACGTACAACGGCGAACCGGTCACCATTATCTTCCTCATCCGCACTGAGGACGAGCGCACCCAGATCGGTGACTACGTGTCCAACCAGCTCGAAGAGCTGGGCTTCACCGTGGACCGCCAGTACAAGACCCGGACCGAAGCGAGCCCCATCTGGTACGGCTCCGACCCGGCCGAAGGCCAGTGGAGCATCTACACGGGTGGCTGGATCACCACCGCTGTGGACCGCGACCAAGGCAGTAACTTCGCCTTCTTCTACACCAACCTCGGTCTTCCGGGCCCCCTCTGGCAGGCTTACGAGAACGACCCCGACTTCTACGATGTGGCCGAAAAGCTGGCCAACAACGAATTCAACTCCATGGAGGAGCGCGATCAACTCTTCCGTCAGGCCATGGACTACGCCCTCCAGGATTCGGTGCGCGTCTGGCTGGCCGACGGTGTGACGTTTACAACCTTCTCGGCCGACCTAGAAGTGGCGTATGACTTGGCCGGTGGTGTCCAGGGTGCTGTGCTCTGGCCCTACACGCTGCGCTGGAAGGACCAAGTGGGCGGCACAGTCCGCTGGGGCCAGCAGGGTGTGCTCATCGAGCCCTGGAATCCGCTGGGTGGCAGCAACTGGATCTACGACACCGACGTGCAGCGGGCCATCGGTGAGTTCGCCACCGTGCCTAACCCCTACACCGGCCTCCAACTGCCCAACCGGATCGAGCGGGCCGAAGTGGTGGCCGAGACGGGGTTGCCTATCCGCCGTACCCTCGACTGGGTGACCTTGGAGTTCCAGGATGAAATCACCGTGCCCGAGGACGCATGGGCGGACTGGGATGCGGCCGAACAGCGCTTCGTGACCGTGGCCGAAAAGTTCCCCGACGGCGCGACGGCCAAGGTCAAGACCGTCGTCTACTACCCCGAGGACCTCTTCGACAAGGTCAAGTGGCACGACGGTAGCCCGCTCAGCTTGGGCGACTTCGTGATCAACATGATCCTCACCTTCGACCGTGGTAAGCAGGAAAGCGAGATCTTCGACGAGGCTGTCGTCCCCTCGCTTGAATCCTTCCTGAGTGTCTTCAAGGGCGTGCGTATTGTCTCCACCGACCCGCTGGTGATCGAGACCTACTCCGACAGCTACAGCTTGGACGCGGAGAACACGGTCTCTACCTGGTGGCCCTACTACGACCAAGGCCAGTCCCCGTGGCACGCGTTGGCCATCGGCTATCTCGCCGAGGCGAACGGTGAGCTGGCCTTCACCTCGGACAAGTCCGAAGCCGCCGGCGTGGAGTGGATGAACTATGTCTCCGGCCCCAGCCTGGAAATCCTCAAGAAGTACTTGGACCAGGCTATGGAAGATGGGTTCATCCCCTATGAGCCCACGCTGAGCGAGTACATCACGGCCGACGAGGCCCAAGCTCGCTACGAGAACCTGGCCAACTGGTACGAGGAGATGGGCCACTTCTGGGTCGGCACCGGTCCCTTCTACCTGAGCCGTGTGGACACCACAGCCCAAGTGGTCGTCATTGACCGCAATGAAGAGTACCCCGACTTGGCGACCAAGTGGGCCGGCTTCGGTGAGCCCAAGATCGCCGACGTTGAGGTGGACGGCCCCGGCCAGGTGACGACCGGCGAGGAGGCCACCTTCGAGATCTACGTCACCTTCCGCGATGAGCCCTACCCCGCCGACGAAATCGAGACAGTCAAATACCTGGTCTTCGACGACGCCGGCAACCTGTTAGTGAGTGGTGAGGCTGAGCTGGTCGAGGACGGTATGTACGAGGTGATCCTCACCGGCGACGACACCCAGAACATCCCCGCCGGCGCTGTCAAGCTGGAAGTGGCCGTGACCTCCAAGATGGTCAGCGTGCCCAGCTTCGGCAGCTTCGAGTTCGTGGCTGTGGCACCGTAACGCCGTCCCACCCGGGGGGGCGAGCAACTGCTCGCCCCCCGATCCGACAACACCCGGAGAGTGCGGGTGTGAGGTTCACTTGGAATGTTCATTTTTCGGTTCAGTAAGCAAAATATCAAGTTCTTTGCCTTGGTCCCCCTGAAACGATGTGGTCTAGAGGAACACGAACATTGGGCAATGTGAGGTCAATTCCCCTTATGTGGGCTGAAAAGGGAATCAACGAAAAAGTGAGGGCGGTGAGTACCGGCTCATGAGCACGAGGAGCAAGGAGAATGGCTGAACAAGCGCTTCCTGTCGAGCAGGGGATTTCAGCGCCTACTGGTGAGAGCACGCTGATCCGTCTGGCCAAGTACACGATTGTCCGGGGCGTTGTGCTCTTCTTTACAGTCATCGTAGGCGTCTACTTGACTGTGTTGGTGGCCAACATGGGCGGTTACGTGGACGAGATCCGGCGAAATGAGATCCGCGAGATGGTCTCCATTCAGGTGATGAATGATCTGGCCTGAAGAATTACACGGTTGAACAGAAACGCCAAATTATCGAGGAACGGGTGCGTCTGGAGGAGAAACGACTTGGCCTTGACAGGCCCTTTGTAGTGCGCAGCTTTCTCTTTCTGCGCAATGCCTTAACACTGCGGTTAGGATTTGCCGAACGCATGGTGAGTGATGCGGGCTCCCGTCAGGTGCGCCTGATCATTCTGGAACGATTACCCACCACGCTGCTGCTTTTCGGCACGGCCGATTTGTTGCTCTTTTTCCTCAGCGTCTTTGTGGCCCTCGTCCTCTCACGCCAATACGGCAGTTTCTGGGACCGCGTGTTCGTGGCACTTTCGCCCACCTCGGCTGCCCCCGGGTGGTTCTACGGGATCTTCCTGATCCTTATCTTTGCGTCTTGGCTCCGCATTTTGCCCTTTGGCGACTTAGTGGATGTTCCTCCCCCGGAATCCCGAGTGCTCTATGCGCTCAGCGTGTTGAAGCACATGATCTTGCCCACTATGGCCATTATCTTAAGCGCCATTTTCATCAGCGTCTACAGCTGGCGCACTTTCTTTCTTATCTATTCCAGCGAAGACTACGTGGAACTCGCACGAGCTAAAGGATTATCCGGCCGCACCATTGAACGGCGCTACATTCTTCGTCCTACGCTGCCCACAATTATCACGAGTTTCGCTCTCATGGTAATCAGCCTCTGGACGGGTGCTCCCATCTTTGAAACTGTCTTCAACTGGCCGGGATTGGGACGAACCCTCTTCCAAGCGATAGGTCTCTTCGACATCCCGGTCATTGTGGGCTCTACCGTGATTTTCGCCTATCTTCTGGCCATCACCGTCTTTCTGTTGGACATCCTCTACGCCCTAGTGGACCCCCGCGTGCGCATCGGTGGTGGCCATAAACAATGAACCCCAGAAACCACATGGCAACTGCTTGTTGACGGTGAACTTGGACACAGGTGGAAGAGAGGCAGAATACCTCGCTGTGTGAATAAGGTGACACATCCCTTTGCTCGTATTCCTGACGTGTCTCCACAGGTAGACATGAAGCGATCTTGTGAGAGGTGAACACAAATGGAATTATTGCGTGATACGCTACGAGAGTTGCGTTACTACCCATCAGCCGTTGCTGGCCTCATCATTATTAGCTTATTGACCATTTTCTCCATATACACAGTAATCGCCATACCTTACGAGGAAGCTATTACCCTCTGGCGAGGTGGTGAAAACATTTGGTACCGTTTGCCCCGCACAGTACCTCCGGCGTGGACGAACTTCTTCCGGGCCAAGAAGCTGCCCGAAAGTGTCATCTTGGATTCCCGTCAAGGCCAAGCGCAGCGCTCAGAAAAGGCCATGTCGGACGGCAAACAAATCACAATGAACTTTGAGTTTGACTTTCAATACGATGCCTTTCCCGATGATCTCTCCCTGTACTTTTATCCCACGTATGAGAACAAGGCTCCCTTTGTCTCCGTCACCTGGTTCATGCCAGATGGGCGGGAGTTGCGCATCACGGACGTAGCTGTCAAGCGAGGCGGAGCGTTTCGCTTTGGCCAGGATGAGAAGTTAGCCCGGCGCATTAAGCGGAAGATCGGTGACTACCCGGCCAACGTGGCACTCTTCCTGGACCCGGCATCTGTGGAAAACGGGGGTGAACCCACGCCCCTGAAGGGCATATATCGCTTGGAAGTCGTGGCCACCACATTTGAGCCTGAGGCCAATGTGGAGAGCGAACTCATTGTGTACGGTCAGGTCTACGGCATAGCCGGCACCGATCACCTGCGGCGAGACCTCAAAGTTGCCCTCATGTGGGGCGCACCAGTGGCCTTGGCCTTTGGCCTGCTGGCAGCCGTGGGCACCACGGTAACCACGATGATCATTGCCGCGGTCGGTGTTTGGTTCGGCGGCCTTGTGGATGAGACCATTCAGCGAGTGACTGAAGTCAATCTCATGTTGCCCCTGTTGCCCATTCTGATCATGATTGGAACCTTCTACTCGCGCAGCATCTGGGTCATTTTGGGGGCCACCATTGTGCTGAGCATCTTCGGCGCCAGCATTAAAACCTACAGGGCCATTTTCCTCCAAGTGCGCGAATCTCCCTACATCGAAGCAGCCCAAGCATACGGAGCCAGTGATGTGCGGATTATTTTCCGCTACTTGATTCCGCGCATTCTTCCAGTCCTGATTCCCAACTTGGTCACGCTGATACCCTCCTTCGTGTTCCTTGAGGCCTCGCTGGCCGTGCTGGGATTGGGTGATCCGATCTTGCCCACGTGGGGCAAACTCATTCAGGACTCCTTGGCCAACGGTGCCCTCTACAAAGGGCTCTATTACTGGGTGCTCGAACCCTCAGCCCTGCTCATGGTGACCGGATTGGGCTTTGCCATGCTGGGCTTCACGCTCGACCGCATTTTCAATCCACGTCTGCGAGAGGTATGATGAAAAACGAACATGTGTTACACGTCGAAGACCTGTATCTCTATTTCGTCACCAAGAAAGGGATCGTGCAGGCCGTTGACGGAGTCAGCTTCTCGCTGCCGCGCAACTCTGCCACAGTAATTCTCGGTGAATCCGGGTGCGGGAAGAGTTCACTGGCCCGTGCCATTCTGCGCCTTCTGCCCCGGAACGTTCACACGTACACGGGCAAAATCGCGTTGGACGGCCAGAATGTAATGGCCTTGGACGAGGACACCTTCCGCGACCAAATCCGCTGGGTACGCATCTCCATGGTACCCCAGGCTGCTATGAATGCCCTCAACCCAGTACTCCGCGTGGGTGACCAAGTGGCCGAGCCGGCGATGGTTCATCTGGGCGTGACCAAGGAGGAGGGGTGGGAGATGGCCCGGCGCATGTTCCGCTACGTGGGCGTGCCCGAAGGATTCCTCAACCGCTACCCTTTCGAGCTGAGCGGTGGCATGCGCCAACGTGTGGCCATTGCCATGGCCCTTGTGACCTCTCCCAGCCTGATTATCTTGGACGAGCCCACGTCAGCCCTTGATGTGCTTACACAGGCCAACATCATGAATACCCTCAAGCGCATCAAACAGGAAACCGGCACGAGCTACATTCTCATCACCCATGACATCGCCACGTCCAGCGACTTGGCCGAATATGTGGCTGTCATGTATGCCGGCCAAATTGTGGAGATGAACAACGCTGCCAATTTCTTCTCTCAGCCCTTACATCCGTATTCTCAGAAGCTCATGGCCTCCGTGCCCCGCCTGCACGGCAAGCAGACTCTGGAGTTCATTCCAGGCCGGCCGCCGAGTTTGCTCAGTCCGCCCTCCGGCTGTCGGTTCGCCTCCCGCTGTCCCCTGCGCTTCGACAAATGTGATCAGGATCCGCCCACATTCCACCTCAACGGCAGCATCGTCAAATGTTGGCTGTACGAACATGAGGGCACCCTGACCACGCCAGCTTCGGAGACCATCCAACCGGAGGAGTAACTAGCTCCAATGGCCGAAGGCGAGTGACTTATGAGTTCGGAGACAACGTTCACCCCTGAACAGGAAAACCAAGTACGGGCCATTGTTGAACAGTTGCTGGTTGAGTTTGCCCGCAAGTACGAGCAGCAGGCCCATCAGATGGTCTTGGTAGACCGATTGCTCCACGTCGAAGAAGAACTGAAGACGTTGCGCGAAGACATGTTCCGCTTGCTCGAACATTATGACAAGCGGAACCAAGAACGACTCGAAATCGTTGAACATCACTTCAAGGTGGTGGACAAGCGCTTCGAGGCGGCGGACCAACGCTTTGAGGCCCTCTTTCGGGAGATGGACAAGCGCTTCGAGGCGGTGGACCAACGCTTTGAGGCCCTCTTTCGGGAGATGGACAAGCGCTTCGAGGCGGTGGACCAACGCTTTGAGGCCCTCTTTCGGGAGGTGGACAAGCGCTTCGAGGCGGTGGACCAACGCTTTGAGGCCCTCTTTCGGGAGGTGGACAAGCGCTTCGAGGCGGCGGATCAACGCCTTGAGGCCCTCTTTCGGGAGATGGACAAGCGCTTCGAGGCGGCGGATCAACGCTTTGAGGCCCTCTTTCGGGAGATGGACAAGCGCTTCGAGGCGGCGGGACCAACGCTTTGAGACCCTCTTTCGGGAGATGGACAAGCGCTTCGAGGCGGTGGACCAACGCTTTGAGGCCCTCTTTCGGGAGGTGGACAAGCGCTTCGAGGCGGTGGATCAACGCTTTGAGGCCCTCTTTCAGGAGGTGGACAAGCACTTCGAGGCGGTGGACCGGCGATTGGACGTGCTGCTCCGCGTGATCAGTCTCGGGTTTACCGTATTAGCCCTGCTCATTGCGTGGCTGGGCTATCTTGCTCAGAGGTGAAGTCGAGTGATGCCAACGAGGAGGAACCATTCCCCATGACCCTGACAGATCCTGCACCCGTGACCACACATATCGCTCCCGGGGAACCTCTGCTGTCCGTTCGAGATCTGCGAGTGTGGTTTGAGTTGCGCCGATTTGGCTTAGGCGTAGCCGGGTATGTGCGCGCTGTGGATGACGTCAGTTTCGACTTATATGAAGGTGAGGCCATAGCCATCGTAGGTGAGAGCGGTTGTGGGAAGTCGAGCTTGATGCGCACAATCTTGGGCCTCAACCGTCCGCGCGAAGGGCGCATTATCTTCGACGGACGGGACATCTCCCGGTTCACCCGAGAAGAGCTGCGCTGGTATCGTACCCGTGTCGGATATGTCCAACAGGATCCGTACGGTGCTTTGCCCCCGTTCATGACAGTTCGCTCCATTTTGGAGGAACCACTCATCGTGGCCGGTGTCAAGAATCGCCAAGCTCGCATCGAACGCATCCGTAAGGCCATGCAGGAAGTCAAAATGACACCGGTAGATGACTTCTTGGGCAAATTCCCCCACCAGTTGAGCGGAGGCCAACAGCAGCGCATCGTTATTGCCCGGGCCATCTTGCTGGAACCCCGCCTGCTCGTGGCTGATGAGCCAGTTTCCATGCTGGACGCCTCCGTGCGCGTCGAAATTCTCACCCTGTTGCGCCAACTCCAGCAGGATCATCGCCTTTCTGTAATTTACATTACACATGATCTTTCCACTGTGCGCTACTTTTCGGAACGTATTTTCGTGATGTACGCGGGTAAAATTGTTGAGAAGGGGCCGGTGGATGAAATTTTAGAACGTCCTAAACACCCCTACACGTGGGCTCTGCTGGCGGCAACACCCGAGCCCGATCCCAGAAATGCCCACATGTTCCGCGAGGTGCCACCGGGAGAGCCCCCGAGCTTGATCACCCCTCCACCCGGTTGTCGTTTTCACCCTCGATGTGCTAAGATCATTCAGGGTGTGTGCGAGGTCAAGGTGCCACCCGAGAAGGAGGTAACCCCAAACCATCTCGTCCAATGCTGGTTGTATGACCCTGATGTCTCCCCTGACCCACCGGATATGTGAGACAATGAGGACGACAAGCTTATGATGTCGCGCACCACGTGAACGCTACCCGGTGAAATCATAGGGGGCTCGAAAGACACAGGAGGCGCGACGGGGTATGGAATTCATAAGCTGGAAACGCCTGATCGCACTGGGATTCGTCTTGGCCCTCATAGGAGCGGTGTTACCATTCCTCATGGTCATCAAGCTCTTGCCCGCTTCTTTCTTCCTGAGTTTCCTCGCCTACGGGAGTTCAGTGGCCGGGCTGTGGTTCGGCATGATGGGAGCTGTGCAGGCATATCTCGAACGCCGTCACTAAACCGGATGGGACAAGACACCTAGCCCTTCTAACGCGCTTCTAATGTGCGTATAGCACGCCTCTAATGTCCCACCTGCACACTGGATGCAGATGCTCCCCAACGCAGAAAGTGAAACCTAGTTCGCAGGAGTATCTTCATGAGCAGCCGTTGGTATTCCCTCGAGGAAGCGGCGCACTTGGCCAGTCTACCCGTGCGCCTCGTGATGGCCCTCGTTGAAGAGGCGGTTATCGGGCCAGTCTATGAGGGCAAGATTTCCTCAGAGCAGCTCCGGGAACTACGCCGAGCGCGGCGCCTCTTCTCCTTAGGGCTCAATCGTGCTGGCGTGGTGGTCGCTCTCCGTTTGCGCCGGCAAGTCATCGCCTTGCAGCAGGAGCTCGACGTGCTGCGCGCCGAGATGGATTCGCTGGAGGCCTATTATCAAGCCAAACAACGCCGTGTGTACCGCCTGCTCAGCCTTCCTGACGAGGAAGACTTCTCCTTCTAATGGCCTTCTAGTGCTCCTTTAGCGCCTTTCTAACACCTCCCGGCCCTAATGAAAGATGGGAGTGGAACCTGAAATGCAGACTAAGGAGGTGAGATCAATGACCCTCAGCCGCTGGGACCCGTTCCGCGATGTGATGAGCCTGCGTGAGGCTATGGACCGTCTGTTCGAGGAGTCCTTCGTGCGACCTTGGTTTTCTCGTGGAGAGTATGCTGGCCTGCCTGTTGAAATGTACGAAACGGACAAGGAAGTCGTCGTGAAGGCCCCTCTGCCAGGGTTCAAGGCCGGTGATGTGGACCTCGAATTCCACAATGGCGTCCTGACGATCAAAGCCGAACGCCAGGAGGAGCGTGAGGAAAAGGAAGCCACCTACCATCTGCGGGAGTATCGCGTTGGACGCTTCTACCGCCAGCTCACCCTGCCCGCTGATGTCAACGCAGACAAGGCCGAAGCCGCTTTTGAGGACGGCATCCTCACGTTGCGCTTCCCCAAGGCTCAAAAGGCCCAAGCCAAAAAGATCAAAGTCAAGGGCAAGTAATACCGGCGAGCCCTTTGCTTCATGTCCCCTGACGCGCTGTGTGGAGTGAAACCACACAGCGCGTTCTTTTTGGTGCACTTGCACTGAAAGGCCCAAAAGCTGACTTGCACGTTGAGGGAATTGGCCTATAATCTCCCCGCATGTCTTGCTCTCGGAACCCGAACGGCGAGTTGAATAGACTGTTGAGGAGGATCGTGTGCTCGCTGCGCTTTACACCGCGCTTATTCTGCTCTCCATTGGCCTAGTTGCCGTAGTGCTGCTCCAGGCCAAAGGGTCTGGCTTAGGAAGCGCCTTTGGCGGCGAAGGGGGCGTGACCAGAACGCGACGGGGAGTGGAGAAGACCATCTTTCAGCTCACCATCGTGTTGGCCGTGCTCTTCTTCCTGCTCGACCTGATCGTCGTGTTAGTATCCGGCTGAGATTGGGCGAGGAACAATGGCTGCCCGCCTGTTGATGGTAGCCCTGCTCTGACAGCCCCCTCTGTTTCTGGCCTATGGTCTTTCAACACATCCGGTGGCAAGTAGCCGTCACAATAGTAGGTATTCTCTCCCTCTTTCTTACCCTCTACGCCGTTTCCAGCACCTTGGAAGTCACCTTTGTGCCCGAGCCCGGCGGTACCTATGTAGAAGGCATTGTGGGCCCACCGGGTGTGATCAACCCCCTCTACTACCAAAATCAAACCGACCGCGACATCGGCGCCCTCGTTTTCAGGGGCCTGACCCGAATCTCAGAAAGTGGTGTCGTGGTCCCCGACCTCGCTCGTTCATGGGACATTAGTCCCGACGACTTGGCGTACACCTTCGAGCTGCGAAACGATGTCCGCTGGCATGATGGCCAACCGTTCACGGCTGAGGATGTGGCCTTTACGATTCGCCTCGTTCAGGATCCGGCATTTACCGGAAGGCCCGAGTTGACGGAGCTGTGGCGCAGTATACGAGTGGACGTGCTCGACCCCTACACTGTGCGTTTCACTCTGCCCCAACCCTTTGCACCTTTCCTCAGCTTTACCACGTTGGGCATCTTGCCGGCCCACCTTTTCCAAGATGTGCCTGTCGAACAAGTTCCCGATACCCTGTTGAGCCGACGACCTGTGGGCACAGGCCCCTGGCGCGTGGTCAAGAACCAGGGTGGCGAGATTACCCTGGTGCCCTTCGAGGGCTACGTGGGGCGCAAGCCCATGCTCGGCCAACTCTCCTTCTTCGTCTACTCCTCAGACGAAGCGGTGTACAGCGCCTATCGTCGGGGCGAAATCATGGGAATTTCTACGGTTGAACCTGAGGATGTGGTGGAAATTGCCGAGCTGGATACCCTCAACCTCTACAATGCGCCCATGGCGGCCTACACCATGGTTGTGCTCAACTTGGAACGTCCCGTGTTTGCTGAAAAGAGCGTGCGCCGAGCTCTGCTCTACGGCCTTGACCGGCGGGGCTTGATCTCCGACGTGCTGAACGGTCAAGGCATTGTAGCCGACACGTTCTTCCTTCCCTCTCACTGGGCATACGCGCCAAACGTGCGCACATATCCCTACGACCCGGAACGGGCTCGCCAACTGCTCGACGAGGCCGGTTGGAAGGACCAGAACAATGATGGCGTGCGAGAGAAGGATGGCGTGCCCTTGAGCTTTGTGCTGCTCACCAATTTGGAAGATCCCCTCCAAATCGCCCTCATCAACGAAATAAGCCGTCAGTGGGCGCGTATTGGCGTGCAAGCTGAGCCCCAGGCCGTGGGGTTTTCCGGCCTCACCCAGGACTTTCTACGGCCCAGGCAATTCGACGCCGTGTTGTTAAACGTCTCGCTTCAAAGTCCCGATCCTGACCTGTACTCCCTCTGGCACTCCACCCAAACCGTGGACGAAGGCCAAAATTGGGCCGGTTGGAAGCATCCTGAGGCAGATGAGTTGCTTGTTGAGGGCCGGCGCGTGCTCGACCACAACACGCGACGCCAAATTTACGCTGCCTTCCAAGAGCTCTTCTCCGAAGAAGTGCCTTCTCTGCTCCTCTACCATCCGGTTTACACTTATGCTGTCGACCAACAGGTCCAAGACGTACAAGTGGGGCCGCTGTTTCATCCGGCTGAACGCTTTCGTTCTCTCCCGGCATGGTATGTCAATGTACGGCGGGTTGTCGCCACGCAAACCCCTATTCCGTAATGTAGCCGGCCTCTGGTGCTGTTGAGAGGAAGCGCATGGCCCGCAGGCGCAAGTCATCTCAACCGACTCTCTACTTGACCATGCTGGGGAAGCATTGGCCTCTTCTTCTGGTGGCAGCTTTACCGTCTGATCACCCGCACTCCTCCCACAACTGTTCACGTGATCATGGCCTTCGTGCTCCTCTTCTTGGCGAGCACTTCCACTGGTGCCATAGCAAGCTGGGCGCTTCACGTGCGCTTGCGCCGTGCATCGGGCTCCCTGGTACGTTTCGTGCGCCAGGGCATGTGGCTCGGTCTTCTGTTTGTGCTCTACGCTTGGCTTTCCCTGCTCAAGGTGCTCTCGCTCCTCACGGGTGCGATCCTGTTCTCCATTGTGGTGGCCGCCGAACTGCTCGTGTTGCTCAGGGAGTCACAAGCGTGATGGGCTGGCCGATGTTCTACCCTGAAACGCTGGAACTCCGCCTGCTGCTCGGCCTCGTGTTGGGAGGCTGTGTGGGCGGTGTAGGGGTTTGGCGCAGGTGGCTCCGGCGGGATGGAGGCGTGGCAGCGACCTTGGTGGGCGCGACTGTCTTCACCTTTGGCGGGTGGGGATGGGCAGTGCTTCTCGTGTTGTTCTTCGTAGCCTCTTCCCTCCTCTCCAAGTACGGCGCTGCCAGAAAAGAAATTGCCGTGAGCCGTGTGACTAAAGGCGGTCCCCGAGATGCTGCTCAAGTGCTGGCCAATGGAGGGTGGCTGGCCCTGTTAGCCCTCTGGCAGGCCTACCAACCGGCACCGTGGGTGCCGTTGGCCGCCATTGGCGCTCTGGCTGCTGTGACGGCTGACACGTGGTCCACAGAACTGGGACTGCTGAGCCCAACGCCTCCACGGCTGATCACCTCAGGGCGAACCGTGCCGCCGGGCACGAACGGTGGGATTACCCTCCTTGGCCTCTTAGGAGCAGCTACCGGTGCCTCGCTCATGGGGTTTGTGGCCGGCCTGTTGGTTCTTGTGGGAAGCGTCCCGGCTGATCTCAGTCCTGGCCGATTAGCCGCCGTGACTGTTGCCAGCGGCCTCGTGGGCACAGGAGTGGACAGTCTCTTGGGCGCCACCTTGCAAGCTGTCAGGTGGTGTCCTCTGTGCCAGGAGGAGACAGAACAGGATCCCCACACGTGCGGCACGGCCACTCATGCCCTGCGAGGGTGGCCATGGCTCGACAACGACGTGGTCAACGCTGTGAGCTCAGTGGCGGGCAGCTTCGCCGCCGTGCTCCTCGCTCTTCTGGTCGGACTCCTGTAGGGAGAACAGGGCTCGGAGCCTCGTGGCCAGAAGGGCACGTCGCTCGGCCAAGAAATCCTGATAGGATGGAGCTTGTAGCCGGGGCGATGTCATGAGAAGGGCGTCTTCGCCGTCCCTGTAGTACCGCCTTCGTTCTCCCACCACGTGAAAGCCATACTTGGCGTACAACCGTTGGGCCACGTGATTGCTCACCCCGCACCTCAAGGGTAGCGGTGTCTGCGCCGTGGGCTGTGGCGTGTGCGAGGAGGTGAACGAGCAACCACTCGCCTAACCCATGACAGCGCCACTGTGGGGCCACGGCAATCGTAGTGATGTGCGCTTCGTCCACAATGAGCCAATAGCCTGTATAGCCGATAATCCGACTGGCATGTGGCCCGATGAAGCGGGAAAACCAATGCCATGCGCCGGTGCGACCGGAGGAGAACAACCGGAGCACCAGGTAATGGGCGAGTTCATTGCGGAGCAGCTCGTGTCGGTAGCCGGCCTCGGACCACGGTGTGGGAAACGAAGCCCTTTCAATGGCGATCACTTCGGGAATGTCAGAAAGGCGCATTGGCTCCAGAATCAGGCGGGGGCGTGCGCCCGCCGTGGCCGGTAAGTAGCACACGGACATCTTCCCCTCCTCCGCTATGCCCCGGGCACGTGCAAGTAGATGGGAGAGAGCGTGGCTGGATCGTCCACGTCTCCACTGTGCCACCGTTGCCAAGCCAACTCGGCGAGAACGGCCGGGCGCCGCACGTTCTGGGCCGAAGAGGCAAAGCGGGCCAGCTCCCCAAGGTGCTCCCTCAGGCGGGCCCGTTCCTGAGCGGAGAGTTCACCCACGAAGCGCGTGGGAACATGCACCGAGGCCATGACATCGTCCAACGTGCCCAACTGATACTCGCCTAGCCGCTTCCAAGTCTCCTGGTCCGCAGGCGCGTACAGGGCAAAGGCGAACCGCCCCCGTCCTGCCTGGATGATGGCACAGACAGACTCTTGGCCGGCGTGAGGAGCAGCCGTGATGTCCAATGTGGGCACTCCCAAGATCGGGATGTTCAGCGCCCAAGCCAATCCTTTGCCCAAGCTGAGGCCGATGCGCAACCCCGTGAACGAGCCAGGGCCCAAGGCCACACCCACAGCCACCAAGTCGGCGGGCGCGGTGCCGGTGCACCGCAGAGCTTCTTCAATGACCGGAGGCACCTGCCGGGAGTGATGGTATCCGGCTTGCCACACCATCTCCACCACCACACGATCTCCGTCGTGGAGGGCCAAGCCAGCGTAGCGTGTTGCCGTGTCAATGGCCAACAGCACCTTCCTCTCCTCGCGATGGTGTCCCAACCGCCTTCACCGAGGCGGCGGTGAGTTCACCCCAAATGGCCTCAAGCAGGGCACGGTAATCGACACCCACAGCCTCAACCCTGATTAGGCGAACCTCCTCGCCCTCTTCGGTGGATTCCAAGCGCACGTGGAGCGCCTCCGTGGGAAGCTGACCGGCTGCCCGCTCAGGCCACTCGACGGCGATGACTCCATCGTGGCGTTCCAAGTACTCTTCCAGTCCTATGGTGGTCAGCTCATCCGCGCCGGTCAAACGGTAAAGGTCCACGTGATACAAGGGCAGCCGGCCGGTGTGATATTCATTGATCAGGGTAAACGAGGGGCTGCGGACAACGTCTGGGATCCCAAGTCCGGCCGCCACCCCTTGCACGAAGAGCGTCTTGCCGACGCCCAGTGGCCCGCTGAGCAGCACCACGTGGCCGGGCTGTGCCAGACGGCCCACCAGGAAACCAAGTCGTCGGGTTGCTGCCGGGCTTCTGGTGAGGACGGAAAGGGTGTTGTCTGATTTTCTCCGGACATTCACAGCGGCCCATCCTGTGGAAGTTCACACGATCACTTCGGGCCGATATTCCCCCCACACTTCGCGCAACACGCGGCAGATTTCCCCAACAGTGGTGTATGCCTCCACGGCTTCAATGAAAAGGGGCATCAAGTTCACATCATTCCGTCGGGCGGCCGCACGGATGGCGGCCAATGTCCTCTGCACAGCCCGGTTGTCCCGCGCGGCTCGCACGTCTCGGAGGCGGCGCACCTGGATCTCGCGCACGCGCTCGTCTACGGCCAGCAGCTCGATCTCCGGCGGCGTGTCGGTGGTGAAGGCGTTGACGCCCACAATAATCTGATCACCCTGTTCCACGGCCATCTGTGTCTCGTAGGCTGCTTGCTGGATCTCGGCCTGCATGTATCCACCTTCGATAGCCGCCAAAGCTCCGCCCAAGGCGTCAATGCGCTCGATGTACTCCTGCGCGCGGCGTTCAATTTCGTCCGTCAGGTGTTCCACGTAAAAGCTGCCGGCCAGGGGATCCACAGTGTCGGCCACGCCGCTCTCATACGCGATAATCTGCTGTGTGCGCAGGGCGATGCGGGCCGATTTCTCCGTGGGAAGGGCAAGGGCCTCGTCCATGGCGTTGGTGTGCAGGGACTGGGTGCCTCCCAGCACCGCGGCCAGGGCCTGCAGGGTCACCCGCACGATGTTGTTCTCCGGTTGCTGGGCCGTGAGGGTGGAACCCGCGGTCTGGGTGTGGAAGCGCAACATCCACGAACGGGGATTCCTGGCCCCGAACTGCTCCCCGCATGATGCGGAGCCCAGATGCCTCGCGCGGCCCGGAACTTGGCTACCTCCTCGAACAGGTTGTTGTGGGCGTTGAAGAAGAAGGTGAGCCGAGGGGCGAAGGCGTCCACGTCCAATCCGGCGTCCAGGGCGGCCTGCACGTAGGTCATGGCGTTGGCCAGGGTGAAGGCCACTTCCTGCACGGCGGTCGATCCGGCCTCCCGGATGTGGTAGCCGAAATGCTGATGGGGTTCCACTTGGGTACCTCCCGGGCCCCGAAACGGAAGGTATCCGTGATGAGGCGCATGGAAGGGTGTGGGGGAAAGATGTACGTCCCACGGGCGATGTATTCCTTCAGGATGTCGTTCTGGATGGTACCCCGAAGCTTGCGGACGTCAGCCCCCTGTTTCTTGGCCACGGCAATATACATGGCCCACAAGATGGCTGCTGGCGCGTTGATGGTCATGGACGTGCTCACCCGTTCGAGGGGAATGCCGTCGAAGAGCACTTCCATGTCCCGCAACGATGAAATTGAGACCCCTACCTTGCCCACCTCGCCCTCGGCAAGGGGATCATCCGCGTCCAAGCCCAGTTGGGTGGGCAAGTCGAAGGCCACAGAAAGGCCCATCTGCCCTTGGGACAACAGGTACTTGTACCGCCGGTTTGACGCTTCGGCTGTGGCGTATCCGGCGTATTGGCGCATTGTCCAGAAGCGGCCGCGGTACATGGTGGGGTAGATGCCCCGCGTGAACGGATACTCGCCGGGAAAGCCCACGTCCCTTGTGTACTCCAGTGGCTCCACGTTAGCGGGCGTGTACAGGCGCTCCACGGGAATATGCGACGACGTTTCGAAAGTCGAGCGCCGCTCAGGGGCTTTCTGGAGAAAGGGCGTCAGGATCTCTTCCGCCCAACGGGTGTGTTCGCGCCGAATCTCATCCACATTGTTGCTGGCCATCGTGATCCCTCCTCGTGTTGTAAGCCGGCCACGCGTGCAAGCTGACAGCAGCACTCGCCGGGCGTGCTATGTGTCATCCACCGTCCACGCGGCCACCTTTGGCCGCCACGCGGGTCTCTCCGCCCGGATTCTGGACCACCATGGGGAGATAGACCTGATCGGCTGCCGGCGTTGAGGTAATGCGCAGAATGGCCCCGTTGAGGTCCACTACGTAGAGCTCACCGGCTTCGTCCTCGCCAAAGGAAGCAATGTTGTAGGAGGTGCTCAACAGCTCGGCGGCGCGCCACGCGCCGTTCTCGGCGCGTAGCCCCCAGATGCGCCCCGAGCAGAAGTCGGCGAAGAAATAGGTGCCGACCAATTGGGGGTATTGGACACCACGGTAGACATATCCTCCCGTGATCGAGCACCCCAAGGAATGATCGTACTCGACCACCGGCAATTCCTTGCCACTCATATCACAATTCGTCTCAGGCTCGAAACAGTGGGCGCCTTCCATGGTGTCCCAGCCGTAGTGCTCTCCCCCTCGGCTGCTGGCCGGTTGAACGTGAACCTCCTCCCATTTTCCCTGCCCCACATCCGCAATGTACATGTCCCCTGTCTGCCTGTCGAAGGAAAAGCGCCACGGGTTGCGGAGGCCATACGCCCAAATTTCCGGCCGCACGCCCGCCTGTCCCACAAAGGGGTTGTCGGGCGGCACCGTGTACGTGTCCACATCGTTCACGTCGATCCGCAGCATCTTGCCCAACAGGACGCCCAAGTTCTCCGCGTTGTCCCACGGGTCGCCGGCGCGCCCACCGTCGCCGGTGCCGATGTAGAGATACCCGTCGGGGCCAAACTGAAGTTGTCCTCCGTTGTGGTTGGCGGCCGGCTGGTCAATGACCAAGACCGTCTCGGCCGACGCGGGATCGGCCACGTTGGGATCGGCGCTCACCCGATAACGGGCAACCACCGTGTCGCCGTCGCCGGCGCGCGAGGTGTAGTTGACGTAAAATTCTCCACTTTGGGCGTAATCGGGTGCGAAGGCCACGCTGAAAAGCCCTTGTTCGTAGGCGTCCGATTTCACTAAGTCCGCGATGTCCAAGAAGGGTTGCAGCCTCAACGTCCCGTCTTCCACCACCCAGATGCGCCCCGGTTTCGTGACCACGAAGAGCCGGCCGCTGCCGTCACCGGCGTGCGTCACGTAGGTGGGCGGCTCCGGCACGGCCACAAATGGCCGGAGCGTGATGGTGAAGGGAAAGGACGGAGGACCTGGGGTGATACATCGTCGGGCGAGCGCACGGCGGGCAAGGATGGTGGCGTTGGGGAGGGGGGAACTGGTGACGGCGAGGTTTCTTGGACAGGCTCTGTCGACCCTGGCGAGGACGAGGGTGAGGGCGACGGAGCGGTTGACGAGGATGGCGGCCGCACCGTCGCTGTTGGCGCTTCTTCGGCTGTCGGAGAAAGCTCGGGCCGAGCCGTGGCAGTAGGGAGCTCCTCGCCTCCGCCGGCTCCTCCGGCTGGCACGGACGTGGCCGGGGAGTCTTGGGCAACAAACTGGCACCCCAATGTGACGATCACCAGCAGCGCCAAGATGCTCCCCACCATGGCTCCAAAGAAAGCGCGGTGGACCGGCTGACCAACATCATTGTCTCCGTTGAACGTCACTTCGACCTCCCCTCAAAGTTTGGGCAATGTAATGCCCCTTTGCGCTTGGTATTTTCCCCGCTTGTCAGCGTAGGAGACCTCCGGAGGCTCGCCCTCGAAGAAGAGCACCTGTGCTATGCCCTCATTGGCGTAAATTTTGGCTGGCAGCGGCGTGGCGTTGCTGATCTCGATAGTCCAATGCCCTTCCCAGCCGGGCTCGCCGGGCGTGACGTTGACGATAATGCCCGAACGCGCATAGGTGCTCTTGCCCAGCACAACACAGATCACGTTGCGCGGAATGCGGAAGTACTCCACGGAGCGCCCCAAGGCATAGGAGTTGGGCGGAATGATACAGACATCGCCCTGGAAGCGGGTGAATGCACGTTTGTCAATGGCCTTGGGATCCACGACGGTATTGTAGGGATTTGGCGTGAAAATCAAAAACTCGTCCGCGATGCGGATGTCATAGCCGAAGGAGCTCAGCCCATAGCTGATAACCCCCTCACGGACCTGACGGTCCACAAAGGGCTCAATCATGCCGTGTTCCAACGCCATGTGGCGAATCCAGCGGTCTGGTTTAATGGACATCATGCGCGCGCCCCCAAACGGTGAATCGGGCCACGGCCGGCTCGACGGCCCAAGCATCACGCGGGCCGTCGAGCGCATGGGATGTACGTACAATGTTATGTCATCTAACCGGGCGAGTGCTCTGCGGGCATCCCACGCGAGACGGGAGACCTTCTCGCTAAAGCCGGCCGTGGCCCCAAGTTGATCACGACGACGAAGGCACCGGCAGGGTAACAATGGGCTCTATGGGGCCCAAGTCCTCAATGGGCACCCAGCGTTTCAACCGCAACGTCTCCAAGATCGCTGCGCCATCGCGGTCCTCGTGCATGGAGGCGAGCACGTGACGAACGGGTTCCAGCCATGCTTCCCTCTCGGGGTGGAGGAGCATGATGTGGGTGGTGTATCGAGTATGGCTTTCATGAATGACGTGCACTTGATCCCTGGAAAGGGCACTGAGGCTCGCGTAGAAATCCTGGTAGAGAAACCCATATTGCACCTCACCCTTCATAATCGCCCGGATCACTTGGAGCCAGGAAGGCTGCCAAGCCATGCCCGCCACGCGGATGCCCCGCTCTTGGAGCACGTACAACCCCAGGTACGTCGCGAATTGGCTGTCCACGGCGGCCACAACCTGTCCCTCGTAATCCTCCAATGTAGCCTCAGCGTTGTCCGGGCTGGTGATGAAGACCACCTCATCGTACAGTTCCGTGCGGAACAGGGGACGAAAGCTGCGCTCGTTTGTCATCTTCCAAGCGTCCATGGGGTTCAGGAACGCCAACTCCGCGTGGGGAAGGGATTCTCGGTAGAAAATGGCGAAGTCGGTCACCGGCTCCAAAGTGACAGGAAGGTTCAACGCCCGCTGCAAGTAGGTGGCGAACTCCAGCCACGTCTTCATTTGTTTCACGATGTCGTGGGGACAGACGCTCAACTTCATAACGATTCCTCCCTCTACTTCCTCGAGACCGACACATGCATGGTACTTGTCAGCCACTCCCGGACGCTTTACAATGTCCTGTGCGGAACGACAAGTAGGACGGTAACGAACTATGAACCACACGAGCTCGCAGCGGCGGTCGATCGGACTCTTGGCCCTGGTGGCTTGGGTGCTGGTGGCCTGCGCGAATAACCAAGGTGTTGGTGGAGACGAGGGGGGGCAGGCGGCCGTGCGCACCTCCCTGGCAGCTACGCCCTCCCCGGCGGCAACAGTGAGCCCCACGCCCGAGCCCAAGGCTACGGCGACGCCCCGGCCAACCACAACACCCCAACCAACGGCGACTCCTGATTTTATCGCGAAACCGCCGACCCGTCCACCCAGCCCAGGCCGCACTTCGGGGAACCGGACATACCCTCCTGGCGCCTTCGAGTTCATTCACACCCAGTTCGGTGTGCCGCCTCCGCCCGCACGGGTCCCCGATGCTTTTGTCGAGAGCCTCCCGGCCGTGCCGGAGGGAACCTGTCCCCTAACCGGCCAACTCGTTGAGGACACCACCGTGTTGCAGCGTCGTCCTCTGAACGTGCGCGTGGACAACTCGGAGCCGGCCAGGCCCCAAGCGGGCCTTGCCCTTGCTGACGTGGTGTGGGAAGCCTTGGCCGAGGGAGGCATCACCCGGTTCACTGCCACCTACCTGTGCCAGGAGGCGGAAGCCATTGGCCCTGTGCGCAGTGCGCGCTTGATTGACTTGCAACTGTGGCCCATGTTGGACGCAGTTCTCGTCCACGTGGGCGCCAGTCAGCCTGTGATGGACATGATTCTCTCCTCCCCTTGGGCAGAGGCCAACTTGGACGAATACTTGGGAGCCCCCGGCTTCTACCGGGTGTCTGAGGCACCGGCGAGTTGGCTGCGCACGTACACCAACACGGCCTTGCTCTGGGAGGCCGTAGAAGCAATGGGCCAACAACGGCCGTCGCGCACGCTGCGAGGCTGGCATTTCAACAACGTGCCTCCAGCAGGTGGACAGCCTGCCGCTGAGCTTGTCATTCCTTTCTCCCAAGCCGCCAATTCGGTAGTCCGCTTCCGGTACGACCCGGAGCGTGGCACTCACGTGCGCTACCAGGGGAGTATACCCCACATGGACCGGCTCACTGGTGAACCACTGCGGGCATCCACCGTCTTCGTGATCTTCGCCAAAATGACCATCACTCGAATTGTGGAGGACAGGTTGGGAAGCCGATCGTTGCACTTCGCCATCTACGGTGAGGGGCCGGCGGTTGTCGTGCGCGATGGAATGGCCTACGAGGTGACGTGGCGGCGGGAGGGGGAAAATGTGATGATCCGGCCGGTGGACGGCCGAGGGGAGATTGTGCCCTTCAAGCCCGGTCCCATTTGGGTGGAGATTGTGCCCCTGGAGTCGCCCGTCTCATGGAAATGAGCTCCTCTCCACCGGTGCTCTCCCATTACCAGGCACGCCCCCTTCTGGCGGCGCGACGTCACGGCGTGCAACGGACACGCTGCTCGCCTGACTTGGGGCTCAGCGAGGTCGAGGTTATGTTGGAGCCGGCCGGCGTGCGCTTCCCTGCGGGCACGTTGATGCGCTGGGAGCACGTGGAGGAAGTAGCAACACACGAAACTGTGTGTTTTTGGGTGGACCCAGAGGGCGTGCCCCACCGAATACAGCGCTTCTCCGAGGTGACAAACCGCCTCTGTGCCCTCATGCCCACACCAAAGGCGCCCACCTTGCTCCTCGCCGGCATTCCCATGCACCGCATCAAAGATGTGGACCCGTGGGAGGACACGCGCATGAAGGTGAAGGCAATAGCTCCCCTGCGGGGACGAGTGCTCGACACAGCCACGGGCTTGGGCTACACGGCCATTCAGGCCGCCGCAACGGCCCGGGAGGTCATCACCGTGGAGCTCGACCCAGCCGTGTTGGACGTGGCCCGATTGAACCCCTGGTCGCGCCCTCTCTTCGAGACCTCCCACATCCGGCAGCTCGTGGGCGATGTGAGCGAATGGGTCACCGAACTGGAGGCGGCGAGCTTCACGCGCATTCTTCATGATCCGCCGGCCTTTCGGCTGGCCGGCCAACTTTACTCGACAGCCTTTTACCGCCACCTGTACCGACTCCTCAGGCCCGGCGGCCGTCTCTTCCACTACGTGGGTGATCCGCATAGCCCCTCGGGGCGTCGGGTAACGCGCGGCGTGGTGCGCCGACTGCGGGAGGTGGGTTTTCGGCGCGTGGTTCAACGCCCACGGGCCTTCGGTGTGGTGGCGTACAAGTGAGGACGGTACGCGATCAACCACTCCACCACCAGCGCGAGGAGGGCCAGGCCGGCGGCCCAACGCCAGAATTCCCGTTGCCCCACTCGGCTGGGCCCGCGTTCGGGCGCGATTGCCCGGCCGACTAGGTTGGGAACACCCACGCCGGCTCGGCTTTCCGGCGGGTTGAGCACACTCACACCCACCCGGATGGGCGGGGATTCAACCCCCTCCCACCGGATGGTGTAGAGGCCAGGGCTCGTGGGCACAAAGGAGGATGGCACACGGCTCCCGAGAGTGAGCTCAATGGGGCGTCCCTCCGAAGTAATGACCGTAGCACGCTGAGCAGATGCCGGCGGGACGAGGCGCACGGGCTCCCCGACCCGCGCGGTTACGTCCTGGGGCGCTTCTGGCCCGGTCAACTCGTTCACGAGGTTGGCGACGAGCAGGGGAAAGGCGACTCGCAGGGGCAGGTCGCTCCTGTGGAGGTCAAAGGCCAAAAAGGCCACGCGCCGGCCACTCTCCTCGCCAACCCAGAGGAGAGGCGCGCCGGTAAGCCTATCCACAAGAACGGGCCTGGCCCACCCGGGGAGCTCAGAGCGCACAGCGTCCAGGATGGCCACGTCGCTTACGTCCACGAAGCGGAGAATGGGATCGTCGGCCGTGGTGGCCACAGGCACCGGCGCGCTGATCACGCCGGTGACCTCGATGGTGCCGACGCTCTGGGCGGGCGCGATGAGCCACACGTTGCCCTCCGGCAGCGCGTCACCCGACCAGCCCGCGTCGAGCACAGTCAACGTCGGCGGCTCGTCTGGAGGAGGCGCCGGAAGCGGGTCCACCACAAGGGTGACGTTGGGCAACAGGCTAAGTGCGGCCTGCAGAAAGCGGTTGCCGGCGGAAACTAGGCGCACAGTGCGCGGCGCGGGAAGGACAGCAGTGGCCCAAGCAACGTCGTCAGCCGGAAGGGCATCGGCCGGATCCAAGCGCACGTGCACAGTTCTGGTTTGAGGTGGCAGGTCGAACAGGTAATCGGCGGAAGCGCCGGGGGCCAAGGTGACATCCAAGGCCGAGAAGAGTTGGTTGTCTGTCTCCACAACCAGCCGGCGGTCCACAGGTGACCGGCCATAATGCGTTACTTGGACGAAGAGGGAAAATCCTTGCCCCTGGGGGCGCACGGCTAGGCTGCTGATGGCGCTGTTCTCGACCGGTGAGCCCACCGACTCGAAGGTGAAGGCAATGTCCGATACTGCTTGGCGGGCTGTTGGCTCCACGTGGATGTCGCCGTCGCTCAGGAGGATCACTTGGGCGTCCTCGTCACGGGCCGCCAAGGCCGCGGCCAAGTGGAGGGCTGCGGTCATGTCACTGTCGGGCGCTGAGGGGGTCAATGTCCGGAGAGCGCGTTCCAGGGCCGCACGCTCCTCCGCCTGGGCAAGACGCACATCGGCATTGCCTCCACCCCTGATGAGGGTCATCCGGCCGCCGGCGGGCAGCGCGTCGAAGAGGACCAGAGCGCGCTGGCGGGCCACGTCCAGCCGGCTTGTCCCCTCCTCATTGTGGGCACCCATGCTGATCGAAGTGTCTACAACCACAATGAGATGGCGGCCGCGAACGGTTGGCACGGCCACGAAGGGGCGGGCCGCGGCCAACACCAAGGCCAGCAGAGCCAACAGTTGGAGGAAGAGCAAAATGTGAGGGCGCAGACGTTGCCACGGGGCGTTGGCCTCCACATCGCGGATCAAGTGATGCCACAACAGCGTGCTGGAGACAGTCACCTCCTCGCGGCGACGTTTGAGGAGATACATGAGAAGAATGGGCAGAGCTAGGGTCAACAGGGCCAGCGCAGTTGGTGCCAGAAACCCCACGGACAACCCTCCTGGAACGCGTCGTTTTTCACGCCACGACAGGAGTAAGTATACTTTAACAGGGGCACGAAGGCGAAGACGGGCGGAGGGAAGTGACGCCATGTGGCCGGGGCGAGGGCCAATGGGTAAGGACATGTATCAGCAAGCTACATTGGGAGGAGGATGTTTCTGGTGTCTGGAGGCTGTGTACCAACGTGTACGGGGCGTGGTGAGTGTGGTGCCGGGATACGCTGGCGGCCATGTGCCCAACCCCACCTACGAACACGTGTGTACTGGAACCACCGGTCACGCCGAGGTCGTGCAAATCACCTTCGATCCCCGGCTCATCACTTACCGTGATCTGCTCACCATCTTCTGGCACATCCACGACCCCACCACACCCAACCGGCAGGGCAATGATGTCGGGCCCCAATATCGCTCCATCATCCTGTACCACGACGAGGAACAACGCCGTGAGGCCGAGGCCTCCAAGGCCGAAGCCGAGGCGTCTGGCCTGTGGCCGGCCCCTTTCGTGACCGAGATTGTTCCCCTGACGGCCTTCTACGAGGCAGAACCGTACCACCACGACTACTTCCGCCGTCATCCTGATCACCCCTACTGTCGCCTCATTATCGCTCCTAAAGTGGCCAAGTTCCTCAAGACCTTTCCCGAGAAGGCATCCACAAGTGGCGCATCGCCAGCGGGCCGGTGAAGCACGGCCAACACACTATGGCGCTCGCTGCCAGAAGGAGGAAACCCATGGAAGATGCCTTTGTGAAAGTGGCGACTTTGGACGAACTGCGAGCCCGGCCGCTGCTCTCGCGCCGCGTGGGCCATCGGGTGGTGCTGCTCGTGCTCACCGAAATGGGTGTCTACGCGCTCGACAACCGTTGTCCCCACATGGGCTTTCCCCTCCACCGCGGCACGATCGAGGATGGACTGCTCACGTGCCACTGGCATCACGCCCGGTTCGACGTGTGCAGCGGAGGCACGTTCGACCTGTGGGCTGACGATGTGCCCACTTTCCCCGTTGAGGTGCGCGACAACGAGGTGTGGGTCAATCCCACGCCGCGCCACGATGCCCGCCAGCAAGCGCATAATCGCCTTCGCCGGGGGCTTGAGCGCAACTTGGACCTGCTCCTGGCCAAGGGGACAATAGCTCTCTCTGCCCTCTCCATTCCGCTCGTGGAAGCCTTTCGCCACGGTGTGCGCTTCGGAGTCCGCTACCGTGCGGCCGGATGGGGGCCCGGACTCACCATGCTCACCTGTTTCCACAACATGCACACCTTGTTGGACGAGGGGGATCGCCCCCTGGCGCTCTACCACGGGTTGGCGGCTGTGGCCGAGGATTGTGAGGGCCAACCGCCCCGCTTCACCGTCGAGCCACTGCCCGGCGTGCCCCCGGACCAAGCTACACTCAAGGCGTGGTTCCGGAAGTTCGTCGAGGTGCGAGACGCCGAGGGGGCTGAACGCTGTGTGGCCTCCGCAGTGGCTGTCGGAGCACCACTGCACGTGTTGGCTGACATGCTCTTCGCCGCCATCACCGACCACCGGTATGTCAGCGTGGGACATCCCCTGGATTTCACCAACAAAGCCTTGGAAGCTCTTGCCGCAATGGCCCCCGAGGACGTGACACCAGTGCTCACCAGCTTAGTGCCCGGCTACGCCAGGGGCGTGCGCATGGAAGAGCACAGCGCCTGGCGCGCGCCGGTGGATTTGGTCGCCATGCTCGAGGCGGCCTTTGAACGCCTGCCGGCCCTGATGACCACGCCAAAACAACCCGAGTGGGACGACGTCCACACGCTCACCGAGGTGCTTCTGGGCGATAATCCGCAGGCCATTGTGGACGGCCTCTTGGAAGCACTTGCCGACGGTTGTCCGCCGGCAAAGTTGGCCCAAGTCGTGGCTTACGCGGCCGCCCGGCGACTGATTCACTTCGGCACGGCCAACCAGTTCACCGACTGGGACACAGCACTGCACACGTGGACATTTGCAAATGCTGTTCATCAAGGGCTTAAGCGCTTCCCTTCGGCCGACCTGGTGCGGGCCGTCTTCGACGCGGCCATGAGTGTCTACTTGGACCGTTTCCTCAACGTGCCGCCGGCACCGCTTCCCACTCCCGATCCCGTCTCCGATCCGCGCCGTGCCTTGGCCGATCTCCAAGAGGTCTTTGACCAGCGGGATCACGTGAACGAGGCCAGCACGCTGGTAGCAGCGTACCTGAGAGCTGGCGGCTCCCGGAAATGCCTCCAGGCGACGCTAGGCCGTCTCCTGTTGTGCGAGGACCGCGACTTCCACACCATCCAAGCCGTCGAAGTCGCTTTCCGCCAAGCGGCCGAATGGGGACCACGCCCCGAAGGGGACCACTGTCTCATCGCGGCCGCCCGCTACTTGGCAGCCCACACGCCTACCTCACGCGCCCAACACCAGACTTACACCCTTGCGCTGCGCCTGATGCGGGGAGAGCGACTCGATGAAGTTGACGAAATGGGAGCCCCTTGATACAATACAGAACAAATGTGCTACCTTCTTACAAGGAGGCCGTGTTCCTTTTCTGACTTTTCCCTTGTGAGCTTGTGCCGACACAGCGGTGAAGGCGTGAGAGGAGACAATGGGCAAACGGGCTTCAAGCACATTATCCGGGATTCAGGCGCGCATTTTGCGGTTCATTGCCGACTACCACCGGCAACACGGCGTGGCCCCAACGGTGCGGGAAATTCAGGCGGGTTGCCATCTCTCCACCACTTCGCTCGTGGATTACCACCTCCGACGGCTGGAGGAGAAGGGCTACATTGAACGCATCCGGCGCAGTGCGCGGGGCATTGTCCTCCGTGCCACCGCTTTGGCCGGGGACAACGCCCGGACGACGGTGCGTGTTCCCTTCTACGGCCACATTGCTGCCGGGAGCCCGATGCCCACTGCCGAGGATCACGACGCCGACGAGGACGTGTACATTTGGCGCGACTTGCTCGCCCCGGTGCCGGAGGACCGCCTTGACGATCTTTTCGCCCTGCGCGTGAGGGGCGATTCCATGATCGACGCCCTGGTGGGCGACGGGGATTTGGTCATCTGCCTGCGGACCGACAGCGTCCACAACGGCCAGATGGTAGCTGCGTGGCTCCCCGAGCGCAATGAGGTCACACTGAAGTACTACTACCTGATTCCACCGGCCCAAGAATTGCCAGATGGCTCCTCATTACACGATGATGTCATCCAGCCAGACCCCGACGATATGGTTGCCAGTCCCTCGGCCCAAGCTGTCGTGCGGCTAGTACCGGCCAATCCCTCCTATGAGCCCATTGAGATACCTGCCGATGCTGTGGAGGTCCACGGGCGCGTGGTGTTGGTGGTACGCCAGCTCATGTAGATCTCAGAACCCTTCCAGTTGGCTCAGGTCCACAATGCCGTTGGCCAACTGGACAATCTGGGCCAACAGGGCCAGCCGGTTCTGGCGCACGTGCTCGTCTTCGACCATGACGAAAACGTGGTCGAAGAAGGCGTCAATGGGCTCCACCAATGGCTCAAACGCAGCCATGAATTCGGCCACACCCATACCGGGGTAGATGCGGGCTTGAGCCTCCTGATACGCCTGCCACAGGCGACGTTCCTCCTCCTGCTGGAAGCGCTCGGGATCGGCGGCATGTTGTGCTACGTTCTGCCCTCTCACGATACGCCCTGCGCGGGCGTAGGCCGTGAGCACACGTTGGAACACCTCTGACTTCACCAGTTCGGCTAACTCCTTAGCCGTGCGCGTGGCCAAGGCCGGCGTGTGGCCCCGCGTTGCCAACACGGCCCGAATCACGTCGGGGGGAAGTTCCTGCTCGAGGAGCCACTGTTCCAGGCGCCGGCCAATAAAGGCCAACACGTCGTGGCGCACCTGTTCGGACACAGGCACCGGCTGGAGCTCAGCAGCCCTCTCCACAGCCGGCCGCAAGTCAAGGTCCACGTGGCGTGTGGCCAGAATGTTGACGAGGCCCAGAGCAGCCCTCCGCAGGGCGAAGGGGTCGGCCGTGGCCTTGGGTTGGAGCCCCACGGCGAAGAGCCCTACCAAGCTGTCGAGGCGGTCGGCCAGGGCGAGCACGATGCCGGGACGGCTCTGGGGTAATCGATCCCCGGCGTAGCGTGGCAACACGTGCTCAAAGATGGCTTGGGCCACCTCGGGGGACTCGCCGCTGTGGAGCGCGTAGTAGCGCCCCATGATGCCTGCCAGCCCGGTGAATTCCACCACCATGTCGGTCACTAAGTCCGCCTTGGCCAGGTAAGCGGCCCGCTCGACAGTGGTCTGGCCGGCGGTCGAGAGATTCAACCACTCGGCCAGTTGAAGTGCTAACGCCTGCAGGCGCTCGCTCTTCTCCAACATGGAGCCGAGTTTTTCCTGGAAAATCAGGCCGGCCAAGGCCGGCCGGAACGACTCCAGCGGGCGGGATGTGTCGTGGTTCCAGAAGAATTCAGCATCGGCGTAGCGGGCGCGGATCACGGCCTCGTTTCCCGCGCGCACGGTGTCCACGTCCACAGGGCCGTTGGCCACAGTGATGAAGTGGGGGAGCAGCTCGCCATCCGGCCCTTCGACCGGGAAGTAGCGCTGGTGTTTGCGCATGACTGTCACCAGAACTTCACGGGGCAGGCTCAAGTACCGCTCCTCGAACCGACCCCGGAGGGGGGTGGGCGCTTCCACCAAGTTGGCCACCTCGGCCAGCAGGTCGCCGCGGGCCTCCTCGGGCACCCGGCCGCTGACTTCGGCGGCCAACCTTGAGCAGCCTGCCAAATGCGTTGCCGGCGTTCCTCGACGGGGAGCACAATGCCCCGCTGGGCGATCTCTTCAGCGTAGGCTTCAGCCGAGGCCACCTCAAAGGGCTCCGGGGCAACGTGACGCAGACCACGGCTCGTGCGCCCGCTGACCAAGCCGGCATAGGTGAAGGGAACCACGTGGTCGCCGAGCAGGGCCACTAGCCACCGGATAGGCCGGCTGAAGGCCACATTGGTGCGGTTCCAGCGCATGGACTTGGGAAACGCGAGGGCTTCCACCAGGTGAGGGAGGGCACCGGCGAGCACCTCTCCGGCCGGCCGGCCCTCTTCTCGCACCACGGCCACCACATACTCGCCGCCGTTCATGTTCTGGCGACGAAGCTGGGTCACGTCCACCCCTTGGGCACGCGCGAACCCTAGAGCCGCTTGGGTGGGGTTGCCGTGTTCGTCAAAGGCGATGTGAGCGGGCGGGCCGCGCACGATGCGCTCCTCGTCCTGCTGGCGCGGGGCCACTGCTTCCACAATGACGGCCAGGCGACGGGGTGTGCCCGCCACGGTGATGTCGCCGTGGGGGAGCCGCATCTCCTCGAAGAGAGCCGGCACCCGCTCGCGGAGTTGGGTGACGGCCAAGGTCACATCATCGGCTGGCAGTTCCTCGGTGCCGATCTCGAGCACGAAGGTGCGCTCGACATCGGTGGGCCATTCGGGTGCAGGCGGTGGAGTGACTTCGGGTACGGCCACTGTGCCCAGAGGAAAGCCGGCCTCCTCCCGCTTCTGGAGCCAGAGCGCAGCCACCTCACGAGCCAAAGTGCGCATTCGCGCGAAGTAGCGCGCCCGTTCTGTGACGCCGATGGCGCCCCTGGCGTCCAAAATGTTGAAGGTGTGGGAGGTCTTGAGCACGTAGGCATAGGCAGGAATGGGAAGCCCTTGGGACAACAACATGCGCGCCTCGGCCTCGTAGAGGTCGAAGAGTTGGGCCACGCGCTCCACGTCGGCTGCGTCCAAGTTGTAGACGCTCATCTCGTACTCGTTTTGGCCAAGCACTTCGCCGTACGTGAGCCCCGGCGCGTAGAGAATGTCCTTGAAATGGGTGACACCCTGCAGGGCCATCAGGATGCGCTCAAGCCCGTAGGTGATCTCCACGGCCACCGGGTCCAGGGTGAAGCCGCCTGCCTGTTGGAAGTAGGTAAACTGGGTGATCTCCAGGCCATCAAGCCACACTTCCCAACCAAGGCCCCAGGCACCTAAGGCTGGTGATTCCCAATTGTCCTCCACGAACCGAATATCATGGGCAGTACGGTCAATGCCCAAGGCTTCTAGGCTTCCCAAGTAAAGCTCCTGCGGGTTGCCGGGGTCGGGCTTGAGGATGACCTGATATTGCGTGTGCATTTGCATGCGGTTGGGATTTTCCCCGTAGCGGCTGTCATCCGGGCGCACACTGGGTTCCACGTAGCCCACGTTCCACGGTTCAGGACCCAGAACGCGCAGGAAGGTGGCCGGATTCATGGTGCCGGCGCCCACTTCTGTGTTGTAGGGCTGCCAGATGAGACACCCTCGGCCCGCCCAGTAGTGGTGGAGGCGCAGGATAGCGTCTTGGAAAGTCAACATGTCAGTCATGGTGGAGCTCTCTCCCGGTTTTCGCTCAGACTTGGCCTGGTGGCGGAGGGCCGGCGCTCGCTTGGCCGGAACGGCGTGAGGACGGTGGGATGGCGGCCCGGAGTCAGATGGCTAGGAGCCAGAGTCTGGGCCGCAGTCAATGCCGACGAGTTCTTGAAGGCGGCGGCGCCTGGCTTCCAGGTAGCGGGCCATTTCGCGTCGGCCTTCTTCGACGTTGGTTCTGGCCTCTGCTTTCGCCTGGCCCCGCCTGAGGATGTCGGCTAAGTCGAGGTTATAGCAAATGGCCAGTTTCGTCAAGAAGACGAACGCATCGTTGATCTCCATGGCAAGGTGTTCGATCTCGGCTTGGCGCTGAACTTCGTCCAGCTCACGGTAGCCATCTAGCCTCAGCACGTGGCGGGCGATCTCGCCGATTTCTTCGATCAGGTGGGCCAACACATGACATGGTTCCACGCAGTCCCACCCTCGGAGGCGATCGTATTCCTCGAACCACTCTTGATAGGCACGGATATCCATGAGTTTCACCTGCTGTGAGTGAGAATTTCCCTGAGGAATTGGGCTGAACGGAGCTCGCGTTCCAGCAAGTATGTCGTGTACAGGTGGAGACAAGTGGTAAGCTGCCGGTGGGTGTGAGCGTCCAGACGTAACCGCCTAACAGTGGGCCAGGTTTCGCCCAAGAGAAAGCGCCACACCTTGAGCGTCGGGAGGGCAAGGGGCAGGAGCTCGGCGCCGGACGCACAGGGGGGGCAGATGAGGCCTCCCTCGGCCGGGCTAAAAGCGTGGTCCGTCGGCTCAGGGGGGGGCGGCCGCAGAGCGCACACGTGGCCAGATTCGGGCCGAAGCCGGTGAGTGCCAGCAGGCGCACGTGGTAGAAGAGCACGGCCATCTCGGGCGCATCGCCGGCGTCGAGGCGCTCCAGCGTGCGTGTCAGCAAGTCATAGAGCGGGGATGTGCGTCTCCCTCGGGGACAAAGCGATCCGCCAATTCGCAGACCAGGGCAGCCTGTGCGACAGCCTTGAGGTTAGCCCGCAGGCGAATGTAGTACGCTTCCGTGTGTGCCTGGGTAATCTTGTCGAAGGTACGCCCCTTGGCCAGCACGAAGTGACCACGCGTGAAGAGCTCCACGTGGCCGCTCTTGCGGGTGAGGGGTTTCCTGGCGCCTGGCGCCACGGCCCGGAGTTTGCCGTAGGTGGGCGAGAAGAGCGTCATGAGCCGGTCGGCTTCGCCCCAGTCCCGCCGGCCGAGCACGATGGCTTCAGTGCTGTACACGCGTAGACGTCGCTCGTTCAAGAGTGGGTGCCCTCTCCCCAGAGCAGTGAGTTTCACCAGCATGAATGATAAGAGAAGCGGGCGCAAAGTCAAACGGGTGCGGATATCCGAGCCCGTTGAGCGTGAGCTCGAACGGTCAGTGTCTTGGCCGCCTGTGCCTGAGCGCGGTGAAGGCGAGGCGGGCGGACTCCTGAGCAGCGCGCCACCACCGATAGGGATACCACAGTGGCCAGAGCCATGCCAGCGGGGGGTGGTACCGCCAGCGCATGTACTCGCCGGTTGGGAAGAGCTTGCGCCACACGTAGTGACATCGGTCCCACCAGGTGAGTTCGCCCCATTCGCGCCACAGGGCCTCAGCTCGTCCCGGCGCCGTGCCCATTTGGACCAGAAGCTGGTCAGCGTAGTCGGCATTGGGCGGCCAAGTGGCTTCAATCTGAGGGGGCCAAGGAGTGTCAAAGAGGGTTCGAGTGAGGACAACAACAATGTGGAATGCCTGTTCCCATCCGAGGAGGCGCGTTTGATGAATGACCTCCGTCCAGTCCACGTGGGGGCCAAGGTGTTCTACCAGCCGATGTACATCATAGAGCCAGATCAGACGAGTGGAAAAAAGGCCATGTTGGAGTATTTGGTGGAAGACAAGGTAGAGGAGATGGGCCGTAGGCGTTGGCGCGTGGAGGTGAGTGCAGGCATGTGGAACCGACATAAAGGGCTCTGTGTGGCTCCAAAACCAGGTTCCAAAGGTGGTGTGAGCTCTGCTGTGGCCACTCAACAGTTGCCAGTGCACTTCCACGGTAAGTGGCACGTTTTCACTCTGAGAGCGGTAAAAGATCAGGTGATGGCCTACCCGGTTTGTGAAGTGCTCATCCCACAGGGGGGCTTGGACGTATCCTAGCTCTCGGAGCACGTTGTTGATCCGTGACACCTCCTCTGGGCGCACGAGAAAGTCCAGGTCTTGGGAGTGGTCGGAGGGCAGCATTGCCGTAGAGTTGGGGAATGAGCACGATGCCCTTCAGAGCAACAAGGTGCAACGGGGGCGTCAGCCGACAGGTGGCCTCGACAATGCGAGCCATTTCACGGTTCAGCAGGGCATTCACGCCGGCCGTCCGATAGGCGGTGGCTTGGAGGGCGCGGAGCACCTCCGCCGGCACGCCGAATCGCTCCGGGGCGGAGCGGACTACCTGGTACACCAGAGGGGCAACGCCCTCCGCGTATGCTTCTTGAGACAGCGTGTGCCATGTCGAGGCTGGAAGAGGGTGCCGGATTTCCTCGGCCTCTCGTGATGTGATCAGGCGGGCCAGAACGCTGAGTGTGTGGGCACGGCTGCTGGGATCCACAGGCTGATCTCCTTTCAGTGCTCTCGGGCGATCTCAAAATCACAGGGCACGTTCAGGATACCGGCCCAAGCGTCGCCCAACACACTGTGAGCAGGGGTGGTCACCATGAGAGGTTGGGGGAGGAGCAGCGTGTCCACGGGGTTTTCCCCTTCCCACAGGGCCGCAAACCACCGGTAGACCCCGGGGCGCAGGGGCAAGGCCGGGAACTGATAACGGAACCGGTGAGTGCCAATTCCCAGGCGAATACCCTGAAATCCCCAACCGGCCACGCGCAGGCCCTCGGGTGTTTGGAGCACCAGCACGTGCAGCCCGTTGCGCACTTCCTCGTGCAACGTCAGCGTGATTTCCAGGGTCACCGGGCCTTCGTGTTCAAGGGTGAACGGCTGAGTTTCGCCGGTCAGGCGCCATGCCACAAAGCCATTTGCGGGAGCTCCAGGGGCATCGGGGAAGGTCAACAGGCTGGCCTGGTATCGGGCCACGGCCTCGTGCACCTCCCCGTCAAAGCGGATGCGCCCCTGGTGTAGCCAAATGGCTCTGTTACAGAGGCGCTTGACGTGGGCAGGATTGTGGCTTACGAAGAGCACCGTGCGCCCCTCCTGGGAAATGGCCTCCATCTTTCCCAGGCATTTGCGCTGGAAGGCCACGTCGCCGACGGCAAGCACCTCGTCCACCAGCAAAATGTCCGCTTCCAAGTGGGCGGCCACGGCGAAAGCCAGCCGGACGTACATGCCACTGGAATAGAATTTCACCGGGGTTTCCAGGAACTCCTCCACTTCGGCGAAGGCCACAATGGCGTCCAACTTGTGGTCGATCTCGGCCCGTTTCATGCCGAGGAGTGCGCCGCTGAAGTAGATGTTCTCCCGGCCGGTGAGTTCCGGGTGAAATCCGGTACCCACGTCGAGCAATGCGCCCACGCGGCCACGCAGGACGGCCCGGCCCTCCGTGGGCTCTGTGATGCCGGCCAGGATTTTGAGCATCGTGCTCTTTCCGGCGCCGTTGCGCCCCACAAGGCCCACCACTTCGCCGGGATGAATGCGAAATGAAACTCCATCCAATGCCCGCACAGTCCGCACTTGGGTTGTTGGGCGGCCATAGCCGAATACCCGGCCGAAGGCGCTGGCAATGGCGTCCCGAAGGGTGTGGTATTCGGCCGGGAGACCGGCTCGCAGATGGTAACACTTGCTCAGATTGTGGGCTTCAATGGCCGGTACCATGGCCGTTTTCCTACACCACGTCGGCAAAAGGTGCGTTCCGCGTGGCGGAAGTAGAGCACGCCGCTGACCAAGAGGAACAGGTTCGTGCCGGTGGAGATGGCCAGGACAGAAATCTCACTCGGTACGTTCACCAGCGCCCAGCGGAACCCCTCCACAACGCCTACCATGGGGTTCAAGGCGTACAAATATCGCCAAGGGAGGGGCACAAGGCTTCCAGGATAGACGACCGGCGTGGCGAAGAACCACACCTGAACCAGAAAGGGGACGAGATGGCGCACGTCCCGATACTGCACGTTGAGAGCCGAGAGCCAGGCACCGGTGCCCAACGTCGCGGCCACGGCCAACACAAGCCACATGGGCAACGTGAGGGCGCGCCACGAGGGAAGATGGCCGTAAAGCCACCAGAGCACCGGCACGGGCACAAGGGCGAGTCCCAAGTCCACCAGTCCGGTGAGCGTGTTGGACGCCGGGATGAGGAGACGGGGGAAAGCTACCCGCCGGATAGGTGAGCCTGGTGCACCACGCTGTTGGTGGCGTAGGTGAGCGTGGCCGCGAAGTAGGTCCACGGGACGAGAGCCACGTAAGCGAAGAGCGCATATGGTCGGCCCTCAGAGGGAACGCCAACCAGACGCCCCAACACGAAGGAGAAGAGCACCAATGAGGCCAGCGGCTGGAAGAGGGCCCACGCCGCGCCGAGTGCTGTCTGTTTATACCGCACTTTCAGATCACGCCAGACAAAGAAGACAAGGAGCTCACGGTAGGTCCACAGCTCTCGCCAGCGGAGAGCCCACCACCCCCTTGTAGGCTCGATGATCCGGCAGAGTGGGCGCTCATTGGACACGGCTTACCCTCGTGAGAATGAAATACACCTTTCACATACTCCGCCCGCTCCTGTCAGAGCTTCACAATGCGTCCCCTGGGCTCGCGCACGTGCCGGCAGGCGTTTCGCGTGTCCACGATGAGGCGGGCGTGGCGGGCAACCCACGTCCAGTCATACCACGTGTGGTCGGTGACGATGACGGTGCAGTCAGCGTCGGCGAGGGTGGTCTCCGTGAGCTCAACGGAGTGAAACGATTGCCCGTTCAGCTCAATGGTTGGCACGTAGGGATCGTGGTAGTGCAGGCGGGCGCCCTTTTCGACGAAGATCTGGGCGATCTCCAGGGCGGGCGATTCCCGCGTGTCGCCGACGTCGGGCTTGTAGGCCACGCCTAACAACAAAATGCGTGACCCCTTGACAGGCTTACCCTCTTCGTTGAGGGCATCGGCCACCTTAGTGGCTACATATCTGGGCATTTGAAAGTTGATCTCTGCTGCTAGCTGCACAAAGCGGGCATTGTAATTGAGGGTGCGCATCTTCCAAGCCAGGTATTGGGGATCCACCGGCAGACAGTGGCCGCCCAATCCGGGGCCTGGGTAGAAGGGCATGTATCCGAAGGGTTTGGTCTTGGCGGCTTCGATCACCTCCCACACGTCGATGCCTAGGCAGTCGCACATGATGGCCACCTCGTTGATGAGGGCGATGTTCACCGTGCGGAAGAGATTTTCTAACAACTTGACCATCTCAGCCGTCCTGGGTGAGGAGACAGGCACGCAGTGCTCAACCACAGCGGTGTACAGCGCTTGGGCCACTTCCAAGCAGGCCGGAGTCATGCCGCCAATCACCTTGGGCGTGTTGCGCAGCGTGTAGTCAGTACGGCCTGGGTCAATGCGTTCGGGGGAAAACGCCAGAAAAACGTCACGCCCCACGACTAACGGAGCCCCATCGGGATGATGCCGGGCATGTTCCTCGAGCAGCAGGGGCAGGAGAAGGTCCTCAGTGGTGCCTGGGTAGGTGGTGCTCTCGAGCACTACGAGCATGCCGGCGTGAAGCCGCCGTCCGATGGCCTGGCCGGCCGCGAGGATGTAGGAGACGTCCGGGTCCTTGGTCTTGCTGAGGGGAGTGGGCACGCAGATGAGCACGGCGTCGGCCCTGTCCAGCGCGCTGTAGTCGGTGGTGGCGTGCAAGTGGCCGCTCGACGAGACAACTTCGGCCAGCAAAGTGGAGGGGATGTCCTCGACGTAGGAGTCGCCCCGGTTCACGGCCTCCACTCTGGCCACGTCTACGTCCAAGCCAATGGTGGGAAACCCTTCCCGGGCAAAGGCCACGGCGAGGGGGAGTCCCACGTAGCCGAGTCCCACCACACACACCGTGGCCTGCCGGCGTTCGATCTTGCGAAGGAGTTCGTCCTTTGTGGTCATGGTTCACGTCCAGTCCACAGGTGAAGATGTCCCCACAAGTATGGGGCAATGGGCACCCATGACAAATGTGGGACCTAAGTCCCACATTGGTGACCGCTGTGACTTCTCGCTCGGGCACTTGGACTCCGCGCTATCCCTTGGCCGTCTGTTGGGTCTTGCGCCCCGGTTGCCAAAGGCGCCACCACCGGCGTGGTCGTTTGCCGCTCTCGGCGTAGTAGCCGGTGTACTCGTATTGAAGTGTGTAGACGCTTCGACCTCGTGTGACGCGGTTGAGCACCAAGCCGAGGAGATGCACGCCGTTTTGCCGTAGTTGTTCGACGGTATTTTCCAGGGCCTGTATTTTCGTGGAGCCCACATCCACGACGACGATGGCTGCGTCGCACAGGCGGGAGAGCAGGTGGGTGTCGGCTAAGGCGAGCAGTGGGGGCGTGTCGATCACCACGATGTCCGCGTGAGTGCGAAGTCCCTCGAGCATCTCTTTCATGCGCTTTGAGCCCAACAACTCGGCGGGATTGGGGGGAGTGGGACCGGTGAGCATCAGGAGAAGGCCACGGATATCAGTTTCAATGAGGTGAGCGGTCACTGAGCGCCGGGGCTGCAGAAGAGCCGTCGTCACGCCGCGGGTGTTGGCCTTTTGGAAAAAGCGGTGTATAGAGGGGCGGCGCAAGTCGGCGTCGAGGAGTACCACACGCCGGCCACCTTGAGCGAAGGCAATGGCCAAGTTGGTGGCCAAGGTGCTCTTGCCTTCCTCTGGCCCACTGCTGGTCACGAGCAGGGTGTGCACCGGTGTGTCGATGCTGGCGAAGTCAACATTGGTGCGCAAAATACGGAACGCTTCGGCCTGTGGCGAACGAGGATTGAGAGCAGTCACCAGCTTGGCGGGCTCGCTCCGGCCCCCGATAACGCCAATCGTGCCGATCACCGGCGCTTTTGTCACCTTCGTGGCCTGCTCGCCTGTCTTCACCGAGTCGTCCAACGCCTCCTTGAGAAAAGCGAGGAACATGGTAGCCATTATGCCTATGGCAGCAGCCACCGTTACGTTGAGCTTCGTGCGTGGGGCCACCGGCGACGGGTTGGGCACAGCGGCCTCCACCACGTAGAGGTTGTCCGTGGAGCGCGCCTCGGCAAGGCGCACGTCTTCGTAGCTGCGCAGGAGCGTGGCGTAGCTGCTGCGGTACTGGGCCAACAGTGCTTCCAGCCGCTGGCGTTCGGCCACGCTCTCCTGCGTGGAGGCGTTGGCCAACGCATCAAGCCGCGCTCGCGTCCTCTCCATCTCGGCCTGGATTTCGGCCAGTTGCCGCTGCAGGCTCTCCTTCGACGCGGCGTACCGGCTGGCCTGAAGGGCCTGGTTTTGGAGAATGAAGACCTGCATGACTTCGTTGGCAATGTTGGCCGCGCGTTGGGGATCTGTGTCCCGCACACTCACCTCGATGAGAGCAGTGCTCCGAAGCGGGGAGACTTCTACCTTCGCGGCGAGCTGGGCAGGGGAGAGATCGAGCCCCAAATTTTGGATCACACGTTCCATCACAGGGTAGGTGCGCACGAGTTCAGCATACGTCTGCGCCAACCGCTCGCTGGCAGCGATGGCCGCGTAGTCGGCTGTGGCGCCGCTGCCGGCCGAGGGAGCAGGCAGAATGTACATCTTGCCCGAAGCACGGTAGACGGGTTGTTGTTGGGAACTGACGAAGAAGGCTGTAGCTGCGGCCAAGATGGCGCTTAACACAATAGCCCAAAACCAACGTTTTAAGATGAACAGGTATTCCCGCAGGTCAATTTCCTGGAATTCCACAACGTCGTCCAACGTGTGCCTCCTTGGAACACCTTGGGTGACCCACAACATCTCGCCGGTGTTCCGTTGGTGGGCCACAAATGATCTGCTAGAGGTGGCATTCCAAATTATACATGAAAGGAAACGACACGCAATAGGACTTTAGACATATTTGCAAGCCCAAGCGGTTGAAACCCGAACGGTTCGGTCAGGCACCTGCGGGAGAGCTCAAAGGGGTTGAAGGCATGAAAGAAGGCTCTCTTCTGTGTACGGCGACGTGAGGCACACCCCGCCTCGGCTTGGAGAGCCGACGCAGGGTGAATTTTCAACATACGCAGGTTGTGGTAGGATAGAGGGCGTGGTGAAAGCGAAGAACGTCCAAATAGGCGGATGACTCCGGTGAGTGTAACCGTAGGCCCATTGACCTTTCCGCTGTTTTGTGGTACCTTTGAGGCCGAAAAACACGTTGCCCACTCTGCTGAGGAGGAAGGAATACACCATGGTGCGCTCAAGAAATGAGCAGATGATCGAAGAGTTGCGTACCCTGCGTCGGAATTCTCCTGATATTGAGGCGTCGGCTGTCGTTAGTGCCGATGGGTTGCCCATTGCTTCTGATCTGCCGGCCGGCGTGGAAGAAGACCGTGTGTCGGCCATGTCGGCGGCCATGCTTTCTCTTGGTGAGCGCATTGCCTCAGAGTTGGAGCGTGGCACGCTGGAGCAAGTCTACATTCGGGGTGATTCAGGCTACGTGATCTTAACCGCCATTGGCGAGGAAGCGGTGCTGACCGTGTTGGCCCGCAAGGAGGCCAAGTTAGGCCTCGTCTTCCTCGACATGCGCCGGGCGGCCGAAAGCTTGATTCGCCTGTTAGGATAGTGACGTTTGCCCGGAACGGCTGACCGTTCGCCTCTCTCCTTGCCGTGTGGGCTTGTGGTGACCACCTGGGCGTCGCACACAAGGACGTACAGGTGGCCTTAATGAGTGTCCTGTGCTCGGGCGAAGTGCCCCTGGCCTGATGGATGGGAACCGTACCCCTTGTCGAGTGTGTGCCCAACTTTAGCGAAGGCCGCCGCCCGGATGTGGTAGCCCAGATCGTGGAGGCCATCACGGCTGTGTCGGGCGTGCACCTGTTGGATGTTCACACCGACGCCTCACATAACCGATCAGTGGTCACCTGTATTGGCCCGCCTGACGCCGTGGCCGAGGCTGCCTTCCGGGGAGCCGCCAGGGCAGCCCAGCTCATTGACCTGCGCGCCCACAAGGGCGTCCACCCGCGCATTGGGGCCACCGACGTGATCCCCTTTATCCCTGTGCGCGGCGTTCGCATGGCCGACTGTGTGGCCCTAGCCCGCCAAGTTGGCAGGCGCATTGGGGAGGAACTCTCCATACCAGTCTACCTCTACGGCGAGGCGGCCACCTGCCCCGACCGTCGCTATCTGTCCGCGATTCGCCGAGGAGGATTCGAAGCTCTCAAGGCGGAGATCGCGACACGCCCTGAGCGGACGCCCGACTTTGGGCCGACCAAGGTGGGCCCCGCCGGGGCTACGGCTGTGGGAGCACGCTTTTTCCTCATCGCCTTCAACGTCTACCTGAATACCGATGACGTGGAAAAAGCCCGTCACATCGCCCGCGCCGTACGTGCATCGAGTGGCGGCCTTCAACACGTGCAAGCCATGGGTGTGCTCGTGGATGGGCAGGCGCAGGTCTCCATGAACATCACCGACTACCGCCGCACCCCTCTTCACCGCGCCCTCGAACTAGTGCGCCGGGAGGCCGCCCGCTACGGACTCACCGTGACCCACACCGAGCTGGTGGGCGTGGCGCCCCTCGAAGCGTGGGTGCAAGCGGCCGCATGGTACTTACAGGTAGCAGGATTTCGCCTCACCCAAGTGCTCGAAACCCACTTGCTGGATGATTGACGCTCCTAGAGACGGAGTGACTCCTGTGTCCGACGCACACGTTGAATACCGCCCCCTCATGATCCGTGACCTGCCGGACGGCGAGCGTCCTCGCGAGCGCCTCTTGACTCAAGGTGCTCAAGCCCTTTCCGAAGCTGAACTCCTCGCCATTGTGCTGCGCACCGGCGTTCGGGGCATGAGCGTCGTCACATTGGCCCAACACTTGCTGCGCTCTTTTGGCGGCCTGCGCGGGCTGGCCCGCACCACGCCGGTGGAGCTCCAACAGCAGGTGAAAGGCTTGGGGCCGGCCAAAGCCGCCCAACTCCTGGCCGCCCTGGAACTAGGCCGTCGCCTTGTGCGCTCCACCCCTGATGAGCGCCCAAAGATCACCAGCCCCGACGAGGCCGCCGCCCTTCTGATGCCCGACATGGCGCACCTCGAACAGGAAATCCTCCGCGTTGTGCTCCTGGACACCCGCAACCACGTGATGGGCGCGCCGACAGTGTACAAGGGAAGCCTCAACGGCGCTGTTGTGCGCGTGGGCGAGCTCTTCCGAGAGGCCATCCGCACCAATGCCGCTGCCCTCATTGTGGCCCACAACCATCCCTCCGGCGACCCCACGCCCAGCCGAGAGGACATCCGCCTCACCCGTGACCTCGTTGCGGCCGGAAGACTACTCGACATCAATGTGCTTGACCACCTGATCATTGGCCACAACCGGTGGGTCAGCCTGCGGGAACGCGGCTTTGGGGTTCGAGTGAGCCCATTTCCGTTTTCGCCCAAGTTGTTTATACTTGCCCCACTGACAACACCTCAGCGGAGTTGAATCCATGTACACACTAGGAACCACCTTGGGTGCCGTCGCCCTCGCGTTGGACGTGGCCCGTTACGTGGACCAACAACAGTTCCACCACGGCTACACGCGCGTGGCCATGGTGATGGTGCTCGTGGCAGGATGTTCCGTATTGGCTTTGTGTGGCATAGTCGGCGCACTGCTTTTCTCCAAACGCTGAGGGGGGACAGCAATGCAAGAGCGCTACCTGGCCGAGCGCATCCGAGGTACGAGCACGACAATTTTCACGGAGATGAGCCGCCTGGCCACCCAATACCAAGCCGTCAACTTGGGCCAAGCGTTTCCCGACTTTCCAGGCTTTCACTTGGCCAAAGAGGCTGCCTGCGACGCCATTACACGTGACCTAAACCAATACGCCCTCATGCACGGCCAAGCTACCCTGCGCCACGCCCTGGCCGAACACAGCCGGCGCTTCTACGCCATGGAGCTCGACCCAGATGCACACATCACCGTTACCTGTGGGGCCACGGAGGCTGTTTTCGCGGCTATCCTGGGGGTCATCAACCCGGGGGACGAAGTGATACTCTTTGAGCCCTTCTATGACTCCTACCTGCCGGCCGTGCGCATGGCCGGGGGAAAGGCGCGTGTTGTCACCCTGCGGCCGCCGGACTTCCGCGTGCCGGCCGACGAGTTGCGGGCTGCCTTTGGCCCCCGCACCCGGGCTATCATTGTGAACACCCCACACAACCCCACTGGCCACGTCTTCACCCGGCAAGAGTTGGCGCTGATCGCCGAGCTCTGTCACGCCCACGACGTGGTGGCCATCACCGATGAGGTCTACGAACACATTGTCTTCGACGGCCACCGGCACCTGCGCTTGGCCTCGTTGCCCGGCATGTGGGAGCGCACCATCACGATCAGCAGTGCGGGCAAGACGTTTAGCCTCACAGGGTGGAAGGTGGGGTGGGCCATCACCCCTGCCCACCTGGCGCCGGCCGTGCGGCGCACCCACCAGTTCATCACCTTCGCTGGTGCCACGCCCCTCCAGGAGGCCATCGCCGTGGCCCTCCGTGCCGGCGACGACTACTTTGAGGCGCTGCGCCGCGACTACCAGGCCCGTCGTGATTTCATGCTCGATCTCTTCGCCCAGATCGGCTTGCCAGCCTACGTGCCGGAGGGTACCTACTTTGTCCTCGTGGACATTGGGGAGACCGACTTCCCCGATGACGTGGCCTTCTGCCGCCATCTTGTCACCGAAGTCGGCGTTGCGGCCATTCCGCCGACGGCCTTCTACATCAACAAGCACGAGGGGCGCCACCTGGTACGCTTCACGTTCTGTAAACGGTGGGCGACGCTGGAAGCGGCTGCCGAACGGCTGATTCGACTGCGCGGTTGAGGTGCACGATGGGCTCGCACACGCGCCTCCTCGGGCGCCTGCTCCTGGGAGCGCTGTTGGCCCTGGTTGCCGTCGGCACGTGGACACGACAGGATGTCCTGCGCCGTTGGCTGCGCGCCCAGACGGGCGAAGAGCTCCTCGCCGCCCAAGTGCGGGCGCTTGGCCACCTGGTGAGTGGCTACCTGCGTCCCCGGCCGGCTACTGAACCATTGCGGCCTGTGCGCCACGCTGACCTCTTCCCCTTCGGCGTCAACACCTTCCTCCAGAACGAGACTGATCCCCGCCGCGTCGAGCGGACACTGGCCCTGATCGAGGCGGCCGGCTTCCGCTGGATCCGCCAAGAGTTTCCCTGGGAGGACCTGGAGATCCACCGAAAGGGCTGGTTTGTGGACCTGCGCAACCGGGAGATCCGCAATGCCTGGATCAAGTACGACTACATTGTGGAACGCGCTGAAGCTCACGAGCTCACCATTATCGCCCGCCTTTCCAACCCGCCGGCGTGGGCCAGGGCGCGGGGAAACGAGGTGGGCCCTCAGGCTCCCCCGGACAACCTCCCAGGATTTCTGCGACTACGTGCAAGCCGTGGCCCGGCGCTACCGGGGGCGCATCCGCTACTATCAGATCTGGAATGAACCCAACATTTTCCCCGAGTGGGGCACATATGCTGTCAGCCCGGAAGGATACGCCCGCCTGCTCCAAGTTGGGTTCACGTGTATCAAGGCCGTGGACCCCGACGCCGTGATCCTCACGGCTCCCCTGGCGCCCACCATCGAGCTCACCCAGCGGGACCTGAACGACTTCCTCTTCCTCCAGCGTCTCTACGACGCGGGCGCCGCGCAGTGGTTCGACGTGCTGGCCGTCCAGGACTACGGCCTCTGGAGTGGTCCCTACGACCGCCGCATGAGACCGCGCGTCCTCAATTTCTCCCGGCCCATCTACATCCGTGACATCATGCTCCGCAACGGCGACGGTGAGAAGGCCATCTGGGCCAGTGAAGTGGGGTGGAACTCGGCGCCTGAGGGAGTTGTGCCCCTCTTCGGCCGCACCTCGGAGGCCCAACGTGCTCGCTATGCCGTGGAGGCCCTCGAGCGCATTTGGCAGGAGTGGCCTTGGATGGGCGTCGTCACCTATTGGTTCTTCAAACAAGCCGACGACCGTGAGGCCGACCGCCCTCAATACTACTTCCGCCTGGTGGAGCCTGACTTCACGCCCACGCCGGCTTACGAAGCCCTGCGCGCCTTTCTGACCGCGTTGCAACCCACATTGTACCAGGGGTACCACCAGGAGACGGAGTGGGCTCTCTCCTACGAGGGGCCTTGGGAACAGCGGAAAGATGAGCGCGCCGTGCTGGGGGGGTATGCCCTGGGCCGTGAGGGCGCTGTGCTGACTTTCGGCGTCCAAGGGCGCGCGGCCGTGCTCGTCGTGCGCCCCGGCTTTGCCGCCCGTCTCAAGGTCCGCGTGGGGGAGCGCGCCCCTCGCGAACTGCTCGTGACGGGCAATGAGACCACAGATCCCGTGTTTCTCCTGTTGGCTGAGGAGCTTGGGCCAGGACGCCACACCGTGCGCGTCGACGTGGTGGAAGGAGAGCTCGGCGTAGACGGACTGATCGTTCGGCCGGAGTGAGCCGAATGAGGCAACGGGAACACCGTCGGCCCGGTGAACACTTGCTTGTCGGCCTGGGACTCGTTCTCCTGGCCTTCGCCCTGCGCACCTACGGCCTGGACATTCAGAGTTTGTGGGCCGATGAGGGCACCAGCGTGGCCTTGGCGCCCCGCCCCCTCGTCCGCATTGCCCAAGATGCATCGCGTGACATCCACCCGCCCCTGTACTACTTCACCCTGCACGCTTGGGTGTCCCTGACCGGCACGAGCGTCTTCGCCGTGCGCGGGCTGAGCACCGTGTACGGCACCCTGCTCGTGGCCGTGACCTACGCCTTGGGCCGGCGCTGGCTAGGATGGCCGGGAAGCATCGTGGCCGGAACCGCCGCGGCGCTCTCTCCGTTCGCCATCCACTACTCCCAGGAGACGCGCATGTACATCCTCATGGCCCTCCTGGGGGCGTGTTCCTGGGCGGCATTTGTGCGCCTGCTGGGAACTCCCACGGCCCGGCGCCTGGTGACCTGGTGGTTCATGGGCGTGGCAGTGGCCTACACCCACTACTTCGGCGGAGCTGTGATCGTCGCCCAGAATGTGGTGTGGGCGCTGTGGGCTTGGCGGAGGCGGTGGCCTCTGGGCCGCTGGGCGTGGTGGTTGGGAGCCCACGTGGCGGTGGCTGCCGCGTACTTGCCCTGGCTCTACATCAGCCGGCAGACGCTGCTGAACTGGCCGGCCATCAGCCAGCCTTTTGGCCCCGACTTCCTGATGCAAGAGGTGATGCGCACCTTCAGCTTGGGTCCCAGCGTGCCCGCCATGTGGTCCCCTTGGCTGTGGGGCTTCTGGGCCCTGATCGTGGCCACGGCCGCGGCGCTCCGCCATACTGGCTGGGCGGCAGTCCACATCTTCGCGTGGTGGCTGGTGCCTCCCACGCTTATGTTGATGCTCTCGGCTATCGACCGTCCCTTCTACGATGCCAAATTCCTCATCGTGGCCTTGCCCGGCTACCACTTGGCTCTTGGCTTGGGCGCGCAGGGGATGGCCAGCTTACGCAACAGGCCGGCGTGGCGGGCGTTGGTCAGCCTCGTCGCCGTGGGATTTTTGTTCGGCGCTGCTGTTGGGCCGTTGCGCAATGAGTGGACTGATCCCACCTACTGGCGAGACGATTATCGGGGCATCGCCCGTACCATCGAGGCCACCGCCAGCCCGGAGGACGCCATCATGCTCCTGGGGCCCGGCCAGATCGAGATCCTCAACTACTACTACAAAGGCCCATTACCCCGTTACCCGCTCCCCCGCCAGCGCCCACCTGACCCGGAGGCCACAGTGCAGGAGCTGGAAGCCATCTCCCGCCGTCACCGCAGGCTCTACGCTGTGCTCTGGGCTCAACAGGAGAGTGATCCCAAGGGCATCATCGAGGGATGGCTGAACACCAATGCCTTCAAGGCCAGTGACCGGTGGTATGGGAACGTGCGCTTGGCCGTCTACGAGTTCGGCAGCATTGAGGACCGGCTGAGGCCCGTAGAAGCACGTTTCGGCGAGAATGTGGTGTTGACCCAGGCGGCCGTAGCCCCTGACGAGGTCGCTGCCGGAGACACAGTGCGCGTTGAACTGGTGTGGCGGGCCGAGAGGCCACCGGCGGCGAACCTCACCGTGTTCGCCCAACTGCTCGACGGCGGCAACCACATCGTGGGCCAATACGATGGGCCGCCGGCTGCAACGCCAACGGAAACTTGGAAGCCCGGCCGCACCTATCGTGGCCGCCTTGGCGTGCCTGTACTGCCAGGCACGCCGCCGGGAACGTATCGGCTCATCGTGGGGTTGTACGACCAGGCCACGGGCACGCGCCTTCCCCTGGACGGGGGGAACGATGCCCTTGCCCTGGCCGACGTGCGGGTGCGACGGCCGGCCGTGCCGCCCACCGCTGACGCCTTGGACGCCGCCGTTCGCCAGCGCATAGCCTTGGGAGACGTATCCCTTTTGGGCTGGCGCTTCAACAAACTGGGGTTCGACCACGCTCCTAAAACGCCCTTGGCTCCGGGCGATCCCCTTAGTGTGGTGCTCTTCTGGAAGGCCGAGCGGCCGGCTCCGGCCATCCCCTCTCTCAGCCTCGTGGTCGTGATCCCCGGCGGGCGAACGGTGGCCGCGTGGACATGGGTGCCGGCCGACGGGCGCTATCCGCCAGAGATGTGGGAGGCCGGCGAGATAGTGCGTGATCCCCAAGTGGGCTTTCTGCCAGGGAATGTGCCAGAGGGCACGGCACGGCTCCTCCTGGTGGCTGGTGACCGGCGTGTGGAGCTGGGGGCGTTGGCCATCCGTGCCCCATGAAGCGTGTGGCTCGACAACAGGACAGAACGGCGTATAATCAGTCCGGGCCGACGCCCGGTGCCGGCCTTCTGGAACCGAAAAAGTGGCGCCCTCTGGCGCCGGCTCGTGAGGCAGAGGAAGGCAGACATGGATGGCTTGCGCGTCAAATGGCCCGTTCTCCTCGTAGGGGCCATGATTGCTGTGGGCTTTGCCGGCCTCCTGTGGCAACGCTGGCGCCAGCAGGGCCGTGCAGGGTGGTCCCGCAGCGCCGTCTTTTTCACCGACTTGATTGCCCTGGCCATCACGCTCCTCTTCGTGGGCGTGGTGGCAGCAAGTCAACTGCCCTCCATCGCCACACCAACTCCGACTACTACGGCCACGTCGGCCCGCTCCCCGTTGCCGACCTTCCCGCCAACGGCATCGCCTACCGTCACGCCCACGCCCACGCCGTCCCCTTCTCCCACGCCGGAGGTCACAAATACGCCCACCACATCGCCGACGCCGGCCACCCTCATTCACGTTGTCCAGGAGGGAGAGGTGCTCCTGGAAATTGCCAACCAGTACGGCGTCACCGTGGAGGCCATCCGGGAGGCTAACAGCTTGGCAAATGACTTCCTGCGGGTTGGCCAAGAGCTGCTCATCCCCCTGCCCACGCCCACACCAGAAGCCACCACGCCCTTGCCAGCCGAAACACCACAGGCGGCGCCCACGCCCACGCCGGAGCCCACGGCAACTTCAGCAGTCATTATCCACGTGGTCCAGCAAGGGGAAATTCTAGGCACCATTGCGCGCCGCTACGGCGTCACCGTGGACGACATCCTGGCTCTCAACCCAGGACTCGATCCCAGGCGCTTGCGCATAGGCCAGGAGATCAAAGTGCCGGCGCGCTAGTCCGTCCGGACGAAACTTGCCCCGCCGTCAAGGGAACCTGTCACTTCGTCAAAAGGAGTATTTCCGGGTACAATGTAGCCCGTCAACATGAGCCTCATGTGTCCGCATGTGGTGTGACCCAATGGAGTGCAGTGCCCTGCAGGCCAACCTGGATCGCGTGAGGGAACGAATAGCCTCGGCGGCCCAGCGCGCCGGTCGGTCGGCTGCCGAGGTGAGGCTGGTGGTGATCACCAAGACTCACCCGCCGGAGACTATCCGGGCGCTCTATGCGTGTGGAGTCCGGGAGATAGGGGAGAACCGGGTCCACGAAGCCCTGGACAAACAGCAGGCCCTGGCCGACGTGGCCGACGTGTGCTGGCACATGGTTGGTCATGTCCAGCGGCGCAAGGCACGCCACGTGGTGGGTCGATTCGCCCTGGTGCACTCGGTGGACTCGGTGCGGCTGGCGCGTGAGCTGGACAAGCGCGCCCACATGGCCGGCGTGGACCACGTTGACGTGTTGCTGGAGGTCAATGTCAGCGGAGAGGCGACCAAGTACGGCTTTCCCGTCATATCACCGGACCACGTGGGGCCATTTCTGGACGAGGTGCGGGCCATTCTGGAACTGCCGCACATTCGGGTTCATGGCCTGATGACTCTCGCGCCTCTGGTGGCCGACCCTGAAGAAGCGCGTCCCCACTTTGTGGCCTTGCGCCGGCTGCGAGACCAACTCGTTCGGGAGTTCCCGGAGGCGAACTGGCGTGAACTCTCCATGGGCATGTCCAACGACTTTGAAGTGGCTGTTGAAGAAGGGGCCACGCTGGTGCGCATCGGCACCGCTATTCTAGGGCCACGGAGCCTCTAAGCGCTGAGACAGCAGAAGTACGGGGGAAATCAATGGGTGCTCTCATTGACCTGGTCAACCTCTTCTTCTACCTGCTTGACCTAGCAATTTTCGCCCGCATCCTGCTCTCGTGGTTGCCATTGCTCGGCATCCACGTGGATCCCCCTATCATCCGATCGTCCAATTTCTGTACCGCGTGACCGATCCCATTTTGGAACCATTCCGGCGCCTCATTCCGCCCATCGGCATGGTGGACATCAGCCCCATCGTGGCCATTCTCGTGCTCCAAGTGGTGCAGTCCATCATTGTCGAAACACTTCGGGCCATGGCCCTATAACGTTGGGACGACAGGCCGGCCCAAACGGGCTGATTCGTAGGCGGCCAACACAATGGCCAAGGCCGCCCGACCATCCTCGCCAGTGATGGCCGGCTCGCGGTCCTCCAAGATGGCGTGGATGAATTCATTCACTAGGCCGTCCACATCTCGCCGCCACCAGGGGCGAACCTCCGTGCCTGTGGGCCCATAAAGGGTGAAGGCATGATATGGGCTGTCGATCAGATAGGTGCGCTTGGTGGCTAACACCTCGAAGCGCACGTCCAGCCAAGAGGGAGCCTCCTTGGGGTTGACCCACCCCGCACTGAGCACTCCCACCACGCCGTTGGCAAATTCACGGTCATGACGCCCAAGTCTTCGGCCTCCAGTGGGTGGACACAGGTGGCCATGTGGGCGTGGACACGCGTGGCCTCGGCGCCGGCCAGCCACCTCAGGGCGTCCACGGCGTGAATGCCGATGTCCAAGAAGCCCCCTCCCCCGGCCTGGCGTGGGTTCAGGAACCAGTCAGCGCGTTGGGGGCCCGGCGCCCATGTGGGCAGCTTCCCGTACTTCACTGCGTAAATAGCCACCAGCTTGCCCGCTTGTCCGGTGTCTAGCTCGTGCTTGCAGCGCATGACGGGCAGTTGGAAACGGGGGTTGAAGGGCACCATGAGCTTGATGCCGGCGCGGCGGGCCTCCTCCACGATGGCGTCCGCCTCGGCGAGCGTGGTCGCCATGGGCTTGTCACAGAGCACGTGCACGCCCCGAGAGGCGGCAGCCAGTTGATCTCCCGTGGCTGGTGGGCTCGGGTGCGATGTCTGCCAAAATAGCCTCAAACCGCCGCACGCCGCCGGGTTCCC
>JAUZRY010000086.1 GCA_030949995.1 Ardenticatenia bacterium | reverse complement strand
GCGGTATTGATGTGCGCCAGAACAACCAGACCGTTCAATTCATCCACTTGGATGGCAGTCGCGCCCATGTCAGTGACTATGATTGCTCTGGATCGTGGCTTTTCCCTGATTTGCCCGCTGGAACGTACACCTTCCGGGCTATGGGGCACATTGGTGGGACCGGTGAAATCGGTTGGATTCGGGAGGGGCAGATTATAGTCTACGAATTCTTGCAATAGGAAGGACAACATCGGGTGTGGGGGATGGTGGAAGAGGCGGTGTTTGGAGACTGGCAACTCCGCATAGAGTACAGAGGAGGTGTACAGTGAGGCGCCATATGGTGTGGCCCGGTCCAGGGGCGGAAGGCTCAGCCGCCGTCCGACTACCAGATGGCCTGGACGTGGCTGGACTTGCTGATAACTTCGTCGCCCGTCAGAATCGGCACACCCGGCCACTTGGCCGTGCCAACGATGATCCGGTCGTGCAGTTCAGGAACATCGTCCACTTCAGCGGCGGCCAGGACAACATCGGCGTTGACCGGGACAATCTCGTAGTTGCGGCTTTCCGATACGTGCTTGATGAGCTCGTCGAGGTGCACATCGACTCTCTTCGCTTCCGACAGGTACAGGATTTCCATCAGCGTGATGGCGGAGAGATAGACGTGATGGTTGCCGGCGTCCGTCTCGCGCAGAATTCGGGCTGCTTGAGGCCCGGGGCGGGATGCCCACGCAGGTGTCGGATGATGGCGACGGTGTCGGCCAGATATTCCATGACTGCTTACACCTTCTGCAAAAGCTGTGCCGTCACTTGCTGCCGCAGGGCTCTCACCTCTGCATCCGTCACGTCAAAATCCAGGTGCTGCCACAGCCCGCCCGGGGCACGGCTTTGCGAGGCTCTCGAGTCTGGTACTTGAACTTGAGGAAGTCGAGGAAATGGACAAGCTCTTCAAGGCCCTCAGGGGGCAGTTCGTCAATGGCCTGGTATACCTTTCGTTTCACAGCTTGGCCTGTGGTCATGGTTGTCACACCTTCCTACCGACGTTGCACTTCGCTCAATTCGGCGGCGGTTGGACACATCCATCCAAGAATGGATTCTACCACAGGCCATGGGGTGAGGCAAAGGCATCCTGCCGACCGCCCGACCAGCAGCCGGGTGGATGCTTGCCCTCCGCCACGCGGAGAGCGAGTCAGGATAGGCTCTGCGGCAGAGCTGGAATCGCCGGCGCGCTGAAGAGCTCGGCCAAATGCAAACGCGCGGCCGCCTCCTCGTCCACCACCTCCACATCAGGTACGTCCCTCGGCCCGCCCTGCTCCCACGCGGTCCACAAGTCCCTCCTTGCCACGCCGGGGCCCTCTCCTGCATTAAGGCCCTCCTCCCGCGCCGGCCCCTACTCCCCCTGCACACCGTCACCCTTGTTCTGCCGTGTGTCCCCTTTCCACTTGCCTCGCCCCCGCCGTCTATGCTGCTTTTACGCGCAGGCCCATCACGTTTCAACCGATCCGGAGGCGCCCGCCATGCCCGTATCACACGCCGAACAGGCCACCCTCACCTGCCCGCAGTGCGGCCACGAATTCACCGCCGACATCTGGCTCATTGTGGATGCGGCGGAACGCCCCGACCTCATCGAGCGCATCCGCGACGGCACCCTGCACCGCATTACCTGCCCCCGGTGCGGCCACGCCTGGGGCCTGGACGCCCCTCTCCTCCTCTTCACCCCGCCCGAGATGGGGACAAACCGCCCGCCCCTCCTCTTCTCCCCCGCGCAGCAGACCAGCACGGAAGAAGATAGCGAACACGCGGCCGCGCTCCTGGCCCGCCTGCGCGACGCGCTGGGCGACGCGTGGCAGGATGAATGGCTGGAGAACATGGCCGTGGTGCCCCAGCCCCTGCTGGCCGTGGTTTTGGCCGACGACCCGCAGGCCGCCATCGAACGGTTGGCCGAAGGGGCGCAGCATGCTGCGCCCCTACACGACATCGCCCGCCTCCTCGCCGAGGCCGGCGACCTGGGCCACTGCGCCCTGCAGGATTTCATCGCCGCCGACACCTGGACCGCATCCCGCCGCATCCTGGAGAACAACACCCCGAACTGTTGTCCGGCGACGCCGACGCCCTGCTGGGCCGCCTCATCGACGCCGCCCGCCACGTAGGGGCGCGGGGGCACCGCGCCCGACGAAGCCACACCCAGCCGCCTCATCCGCACCCTGGAACAACACCGCGCCCTCCTCCCGCCGCTGCGCGTGACTGGTGGGCGTGGACCGGGCGTTCGCCGAAATGACCACATCCCCAACGACATCGCCCGCCTCCTCACGCCGAGGCCGGCGATACTGGACCGCACCCTGTGGGATTTCATCGCCGCCGACACCTGGACCGCATCCCGCCGCGTGCTGGAACAGCACCAAGGCGTTGTCCGTGCGACACCGCGCCCTGCTGGGTATGCACCTCATCGACGCCGCCCGCCACACGTAGGGGCGCAAGGCACCGCGCCCGACGAAACACCCCAAAGCGCTCATCCGCACCCTGGAACAACACCGCGCCCTCCTCCGCCGCTGCCGTGACGTGGGCGTGGACCGGAACTTCGCCGAAATTGTAGGGGCGCAGCGTGCTCGCCTCCAGATTCCCCGGAATTCCAGGATGACCTTCCGCCGCGCTCAGGAAGCCCGGCAACGCTTTACCTGCGGGCAGGCGACGTGGCCCGCCCTGGATGAAGCCGTGGCCGCGTGGGGAGCGCATCCTCAACCACCCCGCGTTTCCCCAGGCCGAGGAACGCTTCCGCCTGGCCGCGCTGAACGACGCCGGCGGTTCGCTACCGCCCTTGCTTGCGCCGCTACTGGGCCGCTGGCTCAACTTCCCGGCCCTCGACCGCGCCCCTGGATGCAGCGGCGGCAGGCCCTCGCCCCTCGCCCCCGAAGACTCCCGACTGGGCCACCATGGCAGGCCAGCTGTCGCGGCCTGGCCCTCCGCACCCGCTTTTGAGGCCCTGGGCCAGGTGGCCGACCTGGACGCCCGCCATCCAAGCGCTCCAAAGGCCCTCGCCTCTCGCCACGCGAGGGCTCCCCCTGGGCCAGCATGCAGGCCAGCCTCGGCCTGGCCCTCCGCACCCGCACTTTGAGGCCCTGGGCCCGGTGCATGGCCGGCTCCTGGACACGCGCCATCCAACGGCCTTCCAAAAAGGCCCTCAGCCCTCGCCCGCGAGGGCTCCCCGGCTTTGGGCCACCGATGCCACGAGCCAACCTCGGCCGGTGCCCTCCTGCGCCCGCTTTGAGGCCCTGGGCCAGGTGGCCGACCTGGACGCCCGCCATCCCAAGCCTTCCAAAAGGCCCTCGCCCTCGCCCGCGAGGCTCCCCGGCTGGGCCACCATGCAGGCCAACTTGGGCGTGGCCCTCCGCACCCGCTTTGAGGCCCTGGGCCAGGTGGCCGACCTGGACGCCGCCATCCAAGCCTTCCAAAAGGCCCTCGCCGTCGCCCGCGAGGGCTCCCCCGACTGGGCCACCAGGCAGGCCAACCTGGGCCTGGCCCTCCACACCCTTTGAGGCCCTGGGCCAGAGTGGCCGACCTGGACGCCGCACCATCAAGCCTTCCAAAGGCCCTCGCCGTCGCCCGCGGCTCCCCGACTGGGCCACCATGCGGGTGACCCAGCCTGGGCGGTGCCTTCCTTCGCCGCTTTGAGGCCTGGGCCAGGTGGCCGACCTGGACACTCCTCCATCCAAGCAGCCTTCCAAAAGGCCCTCGCCGTCGCCGCGAGGCTCCCCGACTGGGCCCGATGGCAGAACAATCTCGGCCTGGCCCTCCGCACCCGCTTTGAGCCCTGGGCAGGTGGCCGACCTGGACGCCGCCATCGAGCCTTCCAAAAGGCCCTCGCCGTCCCTCCGCAGCTCCCCGGCACTGGGCCACCAGGCAGGCCAACCTGGGCCTGGCCCTCACCACTTTGAGGCCCTGGGCCCAGGTGGCCGGCCTGGACGCCGCCATCAAGAAGCCTTCCAGGCCCTCGCCCTCGCCACGAGGCTCCCCGGCTGGGCCAGCATGCAGGCCAACCTGGGCCTGGCCCTCCACACCCGCTTTGAGGCCCTGGGCAGGTAGCCCGACCTGGACGCCGCCATCCAAGCCTTCAAAGGCCCTCGCCGTCGCCCGAGAGGAGCTCCCCGACTGGGCCCGATGGCGAACAATCTCGGCCTGGCCCTCCGCACCCCACTTTGAGGCCCCTGGGCAGAGTGGCCGGCCTGGACGCCGCCATCAAAGCCTTCCAAAAGGCCCTCGCCCTCACCCCCAAGGGCTCCCGACTGAGCCGCGCTTATGCAGGCCAACCTGGGCCTGGCCCTCAGCACCCGCTTTGAGGCCCTGGGCCAGGTGGCCGACCTGGACGCCGCCATTGCAGCCTACGAGAGGGCCTTGAAGGCCCTCCCTTCCCACCACCCCACGCGGCCGCTCGTCCTCCTGCCCTGGGCCTATCGCCTCGGGCCCGTGGGATCGGGCCATTGGAGTATTGGAGCAGGCTTGTAAAGCCTTTACCCTCAGCAAAGACTGGGCTGGATTGGCACGCACCCTGTTGGAACTGGGACAGCTCTACGGTCAGATGCGCGACTTCGAACTGGCCGACATCTGCCTCAAGGATGCCTTGCGGTTGTTTCGACGCCTCCAGGATAAAGAACGGGCAGCAATGGCTTTAGAAGCGCTGGGAAACCTAGCACTTCAAACTGCCCGCTTCCCCAAAGGCTATCTCATATCTGAAGGGTGTTTGGGAAGCTCGTAGTATTTATGAAGCTTTGGGCTGGCACGATCGCGTCCGGGTGGTAGACGATCTTTTACATATGGGAGGTCAGGGCCCAATAGAAGCAAGCAAATCAGGAGGAAAAGCATGAATACTCTAAGCCGCTACAACAAAACGTTAGAACAATGGGGGCTAAGTGATATCCCCTTCCGTTCCACCCCGCCGGAGGATGTAAACAAGCTGGCACGCATCTTCCACGGTCGCGAGAAGGAACTTGCTATGGCCTTGCCAACCCTCTACGAAGGACGCAATGTGTTGGTGCGAGGTATCTGGGGAGTTGGCAAAACGGCCTTCATCCGCTATCTCCTCTACCGTCTCCAAAAGGAGTCCGCCTCCCTGGCGGAAGAGATGCTTATCTTGTACATTGGCCGCTTCCCCGGCGAAGAACTGCAGAGGCGTTTCGGTACTCCACGCCACCCTCTGTTCCCCTCTAGCCCGAGGGACCTTGCTAAACAAAACGAACCGAAGGCCCGGCAAGTGTGTGAGGTGCTGAGTGGTTTGCAGAAATTGCCCAGCCAGCCGGGCGTGCAGGCATATATCGAAGGCAAGGTGAGTCTGCAGTTCGTCAGCCTGGGAGGTTCGTGGGAACACAGGCAAGAGAAAAGCTGGCAACTTCAGAATGTCTACAGGGTCCTGCTAGACCTGCTCAGTGTAGCCCAAGAGCGCTATCGACGGGTCATTCTCGCCGTAGACGACCTGGACAAGAAAACACCACGCGCTGTGTTAGACATCATAGACGCCGCCACCGATTTACTGCGGCGAGGTGAGGGGGAAGCGGAGCTTCTTGTTAACAGGGCGCTATGCTTCAACATTGCAGGACATTTCCGACCAGATGTTGGGCCTGTTCAGCGAGACAATCACTTTGTCCCGCATGACCACAGAGGACTTGTATCACATTGCCGTCAACTACCTGAATACGGTACGGCAGCAACCCTGTGAGGATGTCACCCCCTTCACACCGGAGATCATCAGCCCAGATCGCCGAGTATGCCTATCACATCCCCCGCCAGTTCAATCTCATCTGCGAGCGAGTGATGCGTCGGGCGGCGATGGAAGGGATAACGCGAATTGATGAGAACACTTTTCCTTGCCTCTGGTCTACGGTACAGGAGTCCTTTACTATACAGCTGACTCCCGAGGTTCGAAGATTGTTGTACATGGCCCGACGTCAGGGCGGACTCGACGCTGATGTGGACGATGCAACGCTGAAAGAATTAGGTGTAGAGACCTTTATCGAGCTGGTGCCTTTGCTCAAGTCGTTGGAGGGAGCTTGCTGATCAAGCTGGAAGATGGGAAGTGGGTGCCCAGCAAGCTATTTTGGATGAAGTGTGAGACGTGGTGCTATACGCCTGGCACTTCGGCAATTTGACGAGGTTGGCCCGTATAGCTGCTAACTCCACCGCGTCTAAGGCCATATAGAGAGTGCTCCCTACCCAATTCTGTGACAAATTGGCTCTAATTCTGCTTGCGGTCCCCCTTTACAGGAGGGAAAAGGTGTATGTCTCAAATCCTCTCCCAAATCTGCTTCCAATGTGGACAGTCCTTTGATGTAGATCTCTGGTTCATCGTCCACGCCGCGGAGCGCCCCAGAAAGACGGCCGCAGGAGGATGAGCCATGTTCCGCAGGCTATTCGGGCCGCAAATCCGCCCGCTCCCAATTGCTGGAGGCCATTCGCGCTTTCATCAACGCCGACACCTGGACCGAAAGCCGCCGGGTGCTGGAGGCGCACCCGGAGTTGCTGAGCGACGAGGCGGACGACCTGTTGGGGCAACTGGCAGAGGCCCAAGAAGATGAGCGCGCTCGCCGGTTGGTTGAACAACACCGCGCCCTCCTCCGCCGCTGCCGCGAGGTGGGCGTGGACCGGGCCTTCGCCGAAATGACCACATCCCCCCAACACGACATCGCCCGCCTCCTCGCCGAGGCCGGCGACCTGGGCCGCACCCTGCGGGATTTCATCGCCGCCGACACCTGGACCGCATCCCGCCGCATCCTGGAACAACACCCCGAACTGTTGTCCGACGACGCCGACGCCCTGCTGGGCCGCCTCATCGACGCCGCCCGCCACGTAGGGGCGCAGGGCACCGCGCCCGATGAAGACACCCAGCGCCTCATCCGCACCCTGGAACAACACCGCGCCCTCCTCCGCCGCTGCCGCGACGTGGGCGTGGACCGGGCGTTCGCCGAAATTGTAGGGGCGCAGCGTGCTACGCCTCCGATTCCCCCCGAATTCCAGGATGACCTTCGCCGCGCTCAGGAAGCCCAACGACGCTACCTGCAGACGGGCGACGTGGCCGCCCTGGATGAAGCCGTGGCCGCGTGGGAGCGCATCCTCAACCACCCCGCGTTTCCCCAGGCCGAGGAACGCTTCCGCCTGACCGCGATGAACGACGCCGGCGGCGCGTACCTGCGCCGCTACTGGGCCCGCGGCCAACTCCCCGACCTCGACCGCGCCCTGGACCTGTGGCAGCAGGCCCTCGCCGTCGCCCGCGAGGGCTCCCCCGACTGGGCCAGCATGCAGGCCAACCTGGGCGTGGCCCTCAGCACCCGCTTTGAGGCCCTGGGCCAGGTGGCCGACCTGGACGCCGCCATCCAAGCCTTCAGAAGGCCCTCGCCGTCGCCCGCGAGGGCTCCCCGACTGGGCCGCCACCAGGCGAGGCCAACTCCGGGCCGGTGCCTTCCCGCGCCCGCTTTGAGGCCCTGGGCCAGGTGGCCGACCTGGACGCCGCCCATCCGAGCCTTCCAAAAGGCCCTCTCGCCCTCGCCCGCGAGGGCGCCCCCGACTGGGCCCGATGGCAGAACAATCTCGGCCTGGCCCCTCCGCACCCGCTTTGAGGCCCTGGGCCCGGGTGGCCGACCTGGACGCCGCCATCCAAGCCTTCCAAAAGGCCCTCGCCCTCGCCCGCGAGGGGCTCCCCGACTGGGCCACCATGCAGGCCAACCTGGGCGTGTGCCCTCCTGCGCCCGCTTTGAGGCCCTGGGCCAGGTGGCCGATCCCTGGACGCCGCCATCCAGAAGCCTTCCGAGGCCCTCGCCCTCGCCCGCGGGGGCTCCCCGACTGGGCCACCAGGCAGGCCAACCTGGGCCGGTGCCCTCCTACACGCCGCTTTGAGGCCCTGGGCCGGGTGGGCACGACCTTGGACGCGCCGCCATCCAAGCCTTCCAAAAGGCCCTCGCCCCCTCGCCCGCGAGGGCTCCCCCGACTGGGCCCGATGGCAGACCAAGCTCGGCCTGGCCCTCCGCACCCGCTTTGAGGCCCACGGGCCGGGGTGGCCGACCTGGACGCCGCCATCCAAGCCTTCCAAAAGGCTCCTCGCCCTCGCCCGCGAGGGCTCCCCGGACTGGGCCACCATGGCAGGCCAACCTCGGCCGGTGCCCTCAGCTACGCCGCTTTGAGGCCCTGGGCCAGGTGGCCGACCTGACGCCGCCATCCAAGCCTTCCAAAGGCCGCTCGCCCTCGCCCGCGAGGGCTCCCCGACTGGGCCCCAGGCAGGCCAACCTGGGCCTGGCCCTCCACACCCGCTTTGAGGCCCTGGGCCAGGTGGCCGACCTGGACGCCGCCATCCAAGCCTTCCAAAAGGCCTCCCCGCCCTCGCCCGCGAGGGCTCCCCGACTGGGCCCGATGGCAGGCCAACCTGGGCCTGGCCCTCCGCACCCGCTTTGAGGCCCTGGGCCAGGTGGCCGACCTGGACGCCGCCATCCAAGCCTTCCAAAAGGCCCTCGCCCTCGCCCGCGAGGGCTCCCCCGACTGGGCCCGATGGCAGAACAATCTCGGCCTGGCCCTCCGCACCCGCTTTGAGGCCCTGGGCCAGGTGGCCGACCTGGACGCCGCCATCCAAGCCTTCCAAAAGGCCCTCGCCCTCGCCCGCGAGGGCTCCCCCGACTGGGCCCGATGGTGAGAACAATCCTGCGGCCTGGCCCTCCGCACCCGCTTTGAGGCCCTGGGCCAGGTGGCCGACCTGGACGCCGCCATCCAAGCCTTCCAAAAGGCCCTCGCCCTCGCCCGCGAGGGCTCCCCCGACTGGGCCCGATGGCAGGCCAACCTGGGCCTGGCCCTCCACACCCGCTTTGAGGCCCTGGGCCAGGTGGCCGACCTGGACGCCGCCATCCAAGCCTTCCAAAGGCTCCCTCGCCCTCGCCGCGCGAGGGCTCCCCCGACTGGGCCACCATGCAGGCCAACCTGGGCCGTGGCCCTCCACACCGCTTTGAGGCCCTGGGCCAGGTGGCCGACCTGGACGCCGCCATCCAAGCTTCCAAAGGCCCTCGCCCCTCGCCCGCGAGGGGCTCCCCCGGCTGGGCCACCATGGCAGGCCAACCTGGGCCTGGCCCTCCGCACCCGCTTTGAGGCCCTGGGCCAGGTGGCCGACCTGGACGCCGCCATCCAAGCCTTCCAAAAGGCCCTCGCCCTCGCCCGCGAGGGCTCCCCCGACTGGGCCACCAGGCAGGCCAACCTGGGCGGTGCCTTCACACCCGCTTTGAGGCCCTGGGCCGGGTGGCCGACCTGGACGCCGCCATCCAAGCCTTCCAAAGGCCCTCGCCCTCGCCCGCGAGGGCTCCCCCGACTGGGCCACCATGCAGGCCAACCTGGGCCTGGCCCTCCGCACCCGCTTTGAGGCCCTGGGCCAGGTGGCCGACCTGGACGCCGCCATCCAAGCCTTCCAAAAGGCCCTCGCCCTCGCCCGCGAGGGCTCCCCGACTGGGCACCGATGGCAGGCCAATCTCGCGGCCTGGCCCTCAGCACCGCTTTGAGGCCCTGGGCCAGGTGGCCGACCTGGACGCCGCCATCCAAGCCTCCAAAAGGCCCTCGCCCTCGCCCGCGAGGGCTCCCGACTGGGCCACCATGCAGGCCAACCTGGGCCTGGCCCTCCGCACCCGCTTTGAGGCCCTGGGCCAGGTGGCCGACCTGGACGCCGCCATCCAAGCCTTCCAAAAGGCCCTCGCCCTCGCCCGCGAGGGCTCCCCCGACTGGGCCACCATGCAGGCCAACCTGGGCGGTGCCTTCCTTCGCCGCTTTGAGGCCCTGGGCCAGGTGGCCGACCTGGACGCCGCCATCCAAGCCTTCCAAAAGGCCCTCGCCGTCGCCCGCGAGGGCTCCCCCGACTGGGCCACCATGCAGGCCAACCTGGGCCTGGCCCTCCGCACCCGCTTTGAGGCCCTGGGCCAGGTGGCCGACCTGGACGCCGCCATCCAAGCCTTCCAAAAGGCCCTCGCCGGGCTCGACCCGGAGGCCTTCCCTGATTATGCCCTGCGAGCCGCGCTCCCTCTCGGGCGGCTTCTCGTTCGCCGCCGGCAGGCCGGGGACCTCGCCCGGGCCGCAGCGGCCTACGACCGCGTTCGCCCGGCGGCTCAATACCTCTACTTTGAGGCCCTCCACCCCGCACGTCGAACACGCGAATTGCAACGCACCCAGGAAATGCCCATCTACCACGCCTATGCGCTGGCCGCGGGCGATCGCCTGCAGGAGGCCGTGGAGGCGCTGGAGGCCGGACGGGCCCGCCAACTGGCCGAAACCCTCCTCTCCGCCCAGGTTCAACAACGTCTCGGCGACCCCACGCTGAAAGCAGCCTGGCGCCGCGTCCAGGAGGCGCTAAGCCAGTACCACCGCGCGGACGGGTCCCACCGCGCCCAGGCTGAAGCACAGGTTGCCCAGGCCCGACGGGCCTACTACGCCCGGCTGCGGGACGTGTTCCCGGAGTTCTTCGAGAGTCCCCGTTTTGAACAGGTCGCTCTGGCCGCCCACGACATCCCCCTCATCTACCTCCTCACCACCCCCGCCGGCGGCCTGGCCCTGGTGGTCCACGGCGGCGAGGTCACCCCTGTTTTCCTGGACGACCTGAAGGAGGACATCTTCCGCGAACGGCTCGTTGGCCCCGCCGATGACCCGAGGCTGGGCGGCTACTTCGGCGCGTACGGCCGCTGGCGCGACAACCACAGGGACAGGGAGGCCACAACGGCCTGGCTTGCTGCGCTGGAGGCCACCACCCGCTGGATGTGGGATGTGGCCATGGGGCCGGTGGTGGAGCGCCTGCGCGAGCGCGGGCTCGACCGGGCCGTGCTCATCCCCACGGGGCTCCTCGCCCTCCTGCCCTGGCACGCGGCCTGGACCGACGAGGGGGGCGAACGGCGCTACGCCCTGGACGAGATCACCTTCACCTACGCGCCCTCCGCGCAGGCCCTGGCCGCGGCCCGGGGGGCGGCGCAGCACACGCCCGCGGCCCGCACCCTGCTGGCCGTGGTGGCCCCCGCCCACAGCGGCGAACGCCTGCCCAACGCGCGCAACGTGTTGGCAGCCATGCGCGGCCTCTTCGGCGATTATCCCACCACCTTCCCCGCGTATGGCCCCGCGGCCACCCTGACCACGGTGATGAGGGCCCTGCCCCACTACGACGCCCACCTCTTCTTCTGCCACGGCATCAACGCCTGGGGGGAACCCCTGGAGAGCCGCCTGGCCCTGGTTTGTGGCAAGCCCCTCACCGTGCGCCACCTGCTCAACGAGGCGCCCCGGCTGCGCAGCCGCCTCACCTTCCTCGCCTCCTGTGAGACGGGCGCCATCGGCACCAGGTTGCCCGACGAGGTGGTGGGCCTGGTGGCGGGCTTCCTGCAGGCGGGCACGGCCGCGGTGGTCGCGCCCCTGTGGACGGTGTACGAGGCCAGCACGGCCGAACTCACCAACTATTTCTTCCGCGCCTGGAAGGAGGAGGGCCTGCCCCCGGCCCAGGCCCTCCATCAGGCCCAACGCCACATGCGCCACAGCGACCGCTGGTCTCACCCCGTCTTTTGGGCCGCGTTCGCCCTCAGCGGCGACGGCTGGACCGTCCCCGAACGTGCGACAACAGCCAAGGAGGTCATCATGGTCACAGAAGAACGCAACGGACGCCGGCAAGAGGAGGAAGCGGCCAGGGAACTGGAGCCCACGCTGGCCGACCTGCCCGGCGACCCCGACGCGGCGCCGGTGCTCTACCGCTGCGCCGAGCACGGCGACATCCCCCCTGAGGATGTCAACTGGTACCCCGACCTGAAGGCCAAGTGCCCCCACTGCGGGCAGCCGCTGGACGAGGCGGACGGCGGGGAGGCGTAGAGCCGTGCTGGCCACCTTTGTGGACCGGGCCCTGGCCCTCCTGGACCGCCGCTTCCTGGTGGGCTACTGGATGCCCGCGTTTCTCTTCGGGCTCCTTCTCTTCTTCACCGCGGGCTGGTCCCTGCCCTGGCTGGGCCTCACCGCGGCCGACTACTTCGCGCTCCAGGGCCTGCGCCTCAGCGGCATCACCCTGGGGCTCCTTTTCCTGGTCACCCTCCTCGCCTACCTGCTGCGCGCCTTCACCCGGCCCATCATCCGCACCTACGAGGGCTACTGGCCCTGGTGGCGGCTGCAGGCTTGGGGGATTCGCCGTCGGCAGGCCGCCTGGCGGCGCCTGCGCCAGCAGCGGGAGGCGTCCGCCCGGCAGAACGACCGCCGCCGCTACGGCCACCTCCAGGCCCGCCTCTACCGCGACTTCCCCTCCCGCGAGGACCGCATCCTGCCCACGCGGCTGGGCAATGTCCTGCGCGCGGCCGAGGACTACAGCACGACCCGTTACGGCCTGGACGGCGTCTTCTGGTGGCCCCGGCTGGAGCCCCTGCTGCCCGAATCCCTGCTCGCCCGCCTGGAGGCCACCTTCATGGGCCTGGTGGCCCTGCTCAACCTGGCCACGCTGAGTGTCCTCTACGCCCTGCTCCTGCTGTTCAACCTCCTGCTCTGCTGGAGAGGCTGCGTGACCATGGGCCGGGATTTTTGGTGGTGGTCGTGGCCCCTGGTCGCGGTTCTGGCCCTGGTGGTGGCGTACGTCATCTACCGCGGCGCGGTGGCCCAAGCCCGGGCCTACGGGGACCTCATCCGCGTGGCCTACGACGAGCACCGCTTCCGCGTCCTGGAGGCGCTACACATCGCCCGCCCCCAAACGCCCGCGGAAGAACACGCGCTGTGGCGCCGGTTGAGCCGCTGGCTCTACCAGCAGGACTTGGGCGCCGCGCGCGCCTTGAGCTACGCATGGCCGAGGCACGCCGAGGAAGAGGCCGACCCGACGACCTAATTCCCCTGCCCCCCAGCACGCTCGCCCCAGTCGTTGTGCCTCACTTGCCAGTTTCCCCAAGTTGTGCTATACTACAGGACAACGTTTCACATAGCGGAACAGAAGGTGCGCTATGTCCCCCAAAGCTCGCCCCACGGTGCAGGCCGTGGAGCGCGCTATAGCCATCCTCAAAGCGTTCTCCTCGGAGGAGCCCGAGTTGGGCGTGGGCGAACTGAGCCGGCGGCTCAACTTGCCCAAGAGTACCGTCTTCCGCCTGCTCGCCACCCTGGAGGCCGGGGGACTTGTGGCCCAAGACCCCCGCACCGGCCGCTACCGCCTGGGAGTGGACCTCATCGGCCTCGCCAACAACGTGATCGATTACGCCGACCTGCGCCGGGTCGCCCGCCCCTACTTGCGCCAACTGGCCGAAGACGTGGGCGAAACTGTCAGCCTGAGCATTCTGGACGGGGAAGATGCCGTCAACTTGGACCAATATGTGCCGGCCCACCGGTTCGTCATGCGCGCGGGGTGGATTGGCCGGCGGATGCCGGCCCACGCCGTCTCCGTGGGCAAGGTGCTTGTGGCCTTCCTCCCTGAGGAACAGGTGGAGGCCTTTCTCCAAACTCATCGGCCCACCTTCACCTCCCACACCATCACCGACCCCGCTGCGCTGCGGGCTGAGCTGGCCCAAGTGCGCGCCCAAGGATACGCCACGGCCTTCGAGGAACTGGAGGAAGGCCTGCACGCCGTCTCCGCCCCCGTGCGCAACCACGAGGGAGATGTCGTGGCGGCGATCAGCGTCTCCGGACCCGGGTACCGCCTTACCCGTGAGCGCGTGGCCGCCATGCTCCCCCGGGTGGTGGAAACCGCCCAGCTCATTTCGCGGGAAATGGGAGCGCCTGCTGAGGAGGAGAGGGGATGAGGCCCAACGGGGGACGACGAGGGCTCCGCCACCGCGCGCCAACACACTCTCCTGTGGACACGAGCCATGCCCAGCACAACTCGCCATCACGATCAAGCTGAACACGCCGCCGCCCTGACGGGCATCCGCGTCCTGGACCTCTCCAGGGTCCTGGCCGGCCCCTTCTGCACCATGCTGCTGGCCGACTACGGCGCCGACGTGATCAAGATCGAGGCGCCGGGGCGGGGCGACGACACCCGCCACTGGGGGCCGCCCTGGGCCGGGGGCGAAAGCGCCTACTTCCTGGCCGTCAACCGCAACAAGCGCAGCCTCACCCTCAACCTCAAACACGAGCGGGGGCGCCGCATCCTGTACGAGCTGGTCACCCGCTCCGACGTGCTCATCGAGAACTTCAAGGTGGGCACCACCCGCCGGCTGGGCATCGACTACGACTCGCTCCGCGAACTCAACCCCGGCCTGATCTACTGCAGCATCACCGGCTACGGCCAGACCGGCCCCTACCGGAAGCGCCCGGGCTACGACTTCGTGATCCAGGCCGAGGGCGGAATTATGTCCATCACCGGCCCGGCCGACGGCGAGCCCCACAAGGTGGGCGTGGCCATCGTGGACATCACGGCCGGCCTCTTCGCCGCCACGGCCATCCTGGCCGCCCTGCACCACAGGGAGCGCACGGGCGAGGGGCAGTTCATTGACATCGGCTTGCTGGACGCCCAAGTCGGCTGGCTGGCCAACGTGGCCCAGAACTACCTGGTGAGCGGCACGGTTCCCCGCCGGTACGGCAACGCCCATCCCAACATCGTGCCCTACGAGGTCTTCCCCACGGCCGACGGCTACGTGGCCGTGGGCATCGGCAACGACAGGCAATACCGCCGCTTCTGCGAGGTCGTTGGCCGCATGGACCTGTGGGAGGACGAGCGTTTCCAGACCAATCCCGGCCGGGTGGAGCACCGCGAGGAGCTGATCCCCCGCCTCCGGGAACTCTTCCGCTCCCGCCCCACGGCCGCCTGGCTGGAGCTCCTGCACGCCGCCAACATCCCGGCCGCGCCCATCAACACAGTGGCCCAAGTGCTCAACGACCCCCACGTGCTGGCCAGGGGCATGGTCCAGACGGTCCACCACCCCACGGCGGGCGAGCTCAAACTGGTGGGGCCGGTGGCCAAACTCTCGGCCACGCCGGCCACCGTTCGCCGCCCCCCCCCGCTCCTGGGCGAACACACGGTCAACGTGCTGACCGACGTGTTGGGATACGATGAAACAACGATTGCGCACTTACAGCGCGAGGGTGTCATTTGAGGACGAGGAGCATGAACGCCATAGGAAGTTCCCCGTCAACCCAAATTGGTGTCCAAAGGAGGACGGGCGCCGTGGAGCCGCGAACGATTGACTTGACTCGCAGCGCCGAGTTGGTGGTCCGACGCCTCCTGGCCGTGCGGCCGGGAGCACGTGATGATCGTCTGCGATCCCGGCACGGAGATGCACATGGCCTACTTGCTCGCCGGCATGGTGGAGAGCGCGGGCGCCGAGTACACCATCGCCATCATGCCCTCACGGGACCGGTCCCGGAACAACGACCTGCCGCCCACCATCGAGCGGGGCCTGGAAGCGGCCGACTGTCTCATCGGCCTCACCCGCTTTTCCGGCGCGCCCACCTACGCCGAGGCGGTCAAGCGCCTCTTCAACGCCCGTCGCCTGCGGGCCATCTCGATGGTCTTCCGGGGCATGGAGAACTTCACCACCGGGGGGGCCCTGGCCGACTACAGCACCCTCTACGACGAGGGGCGCCGTCTGGCCGCCATTTGGCGCCGGGGCCGTCACATTCGCGTCACCACGCCGGCCGGCACCGACCTGGTGGCCGAGATCGGCCACGCCGACCCCATCGTCGAGTGTGGCTTCGCCACCGAGCCCGGCCAGGAGGCGGCCTTCCCCGACGGCGAGGTCTCCCAAGGCCCCAACGAGGGCACGGCCGAGGGCACCATTGTGGTGGACGGCCCCATCTGCTACTTGGGCCAGCCCGACCGCCCCGTCACCCTCCGGGTGGCCGGCGGCCGGGTGGTGGCCGTGGAGGGAGCTGGCCGCACGGCCGAGGAGCTGCGCCAGATCGTCGAGACCATCGAGAACGCCGACAACATCGCCGAGATCGGCATTGGCCTCAACGGCCTCTGCCTGCGCAACGGCGACTTCGAGGAGGAAAAGAAGGCCCGGGGGAACGTCCACATCGCCCTGGGGGACAACATCTTTTACGGCGGCCACACCCGCAGCCCCGTCCACATCGACATGGTGCTCTACGACCCCACCGTCACCATCGACGGCCAGGAGGTCGTGGTCCACGGGGAACTGCGGCTGCTGTGAGCACCAGCGTCAAGAAAGGGGGTGAGAGAAGCACGCTTCACACGCCAGGGCAGGCGTGCGCTGCCCGGAACGGGCCGTCTGCCCCTGTCGAGCACGGTTTGGCGGACGTGAGAACGGGAAGGAGGAGATAGATGCACCGCAAGCACCTGCTGGTTGTCGTGATGATGGTGGCTGTCCTCATGCTGTTGGCCGCCTGCGCCCAACAGGCCGCCACCCCCCAAGTCGTCCGGGAAACGGTCGTCGTCACCCAGGAAATCGAGAAAGTCGTCACTCAGGTGGTCGAGGTCACCAAGGAAGTCGAAAAGGTGGTCGAGGTGACCCCGGTGGCCGGCCGTTGCGCTCCCACCGACCCTGACGAGGTGGACAAGATCCTCATCGGCGCGACCGGCCCCCTCTCTGCCCCCGGCTCCGTCGTCGGTGGCCTGGTGATGCAGTGGTCCCTGAACATCGCCGTCAAGCACATCAACGAGGCCGGCGGCGTCCTCGGCAAGCCGGTGGACCTGATCTTCTACGACACCGAGGGCCTGCCGGAGCGGGGCACGGCCGTGGCCGAACGACTGATCACCCAGGACTGCGTGGTGGGCATCGTGGGCGAGTACCACAGCGCAGTGGGCCTGACCATGATGGAAGTCGCCCACAAGTATCGCGTGCCCGTGGTCTTCGCCGAGACCTGGAACGACAAGATCACGGGGAGCCAGTACGACGAGATCTTCCGCATCGCCCCGGCCTCCTCGATGGTGGCCGAGGCCGACGCCAACTACATCCAGGACCTCGGCGCTGAGTTCGTCGTCATCGTGGCCGAGAACAGCGACTACGGCGTGCCCGCCTCCGAGGCCACCAAGGAACGGCTGGCCCAGCGGGGCATTGACTCGGAGATCTTCCTGGCCGAGATCGGCACCCAGGACTGGTCGCCCATCATCGCCCGCATCCAGGCCCTAGACCGCACCCCCGACGTGGTCCTCACCTTGGTCACCGGCGAGGCCTCCTACAACTTTGAGCAGCAGGCGGCCGAAGCAGGGCTGATGCCACCGAGGAGACGGTCTGCATCGCCAACCAGGTGGCCATCAACTCCGAGGAGTTCTGGCAGAACGTGCCCGACGGCAACTACTGCGTCTTCCGCAAAGTCGGCCTTGTGCCCGCGCTGGCCAACGAGGTGACCCGGAAGTTCGAGGCCGAGTACCGTCAGCAGTTCAACCGCTTCCCCGAGTCCTACGCCCTGGAGGCCTACGACTCGCTGCTCATCATGGCCGACGCCATCAACCGGGCCGGCTCCTTGGACCCCGACGCCATCATCGACGCCCTAGAGGAGACCGACTTGCTTGGCGCTCAAGGGCGCTACTACTTCCCCTACGGCCGCAAGAACCCCGTGCCGCCCGACCAGCCCGAGTGGATGTGGCACCAGTGGCCCGATCCGGCCGTGCTCTTCCTCCAGTACTTCGAGAAGGGCCAGAGCGCCGACGAGGCCGCCGTGGTCTGGCCCGAGAAGTACCAGACCCACGGCACCTTCCTGATCCCCTACGGGACCACGCCGTAACGAAACGCCGGGCCCTCCCGGGGGACGTCCCCCGGAGGGCCACGAGATGAGCGCGGAGGAACGCAGTGGTTGACATCAACCTGTCCTTTCTTCTCAGGCTCATTGCCGACGGGCTGCTCATCGGCTTCATCTACGCCCTGATGGCCATGGGGTTGACCTTGATCTTCTCCGTGTTGCGCGTTGTCAGCTTCGCCCACGGCGAACATTACATGATCGGGGGGTATGCCGCCTACTACCTGTTGGAAGCCTTCACCGGCCTTCATCCCCTGCTGGCCATCCTGTTGGCCGGCACCGTCACGTTCACCATTGGGGCCATTTTCGAGCGCATCTTCCTGCGCCCGCTGGCCGAGGAAAAAGTGGAACGCCCGGGCGAGTACGCCATCCTGGTCACCTTTGGGCTGGGGTTCTTCCTCCAATACCTCACCCTGGCCCTCATCGGCCCACACCCGAAGAAGACAGCCCGCTACTTCGACTTGCCGGCCTTCGAGCTGGGACCAATCACGGCCACTGCGGCCACGTTGAAACTGGGCACCATTCCCTTGAGCGCCACGCGGCTGACGGCCGCGGTGATCGCCGTGCTGCTGATGTTCGTCATGCTCTACGTGATTCACCGCACGTGGCTAGGACGGGGGCTGCGGGCTGTGAGCCAGGACAAACAGGCAGCGGCCGTGGTGGGCATTAACCCCTTGCGCATGAGCACGCTGGCCTTCGGCATGGGCACCATGCTGGCCGGCATGTCCGGCGCCGCCCTGGTGCCGGCCTTCGCCTGGGTGCCGGCCGTGGGCGCGCCAGCGGCCGTGAAGTCCTACGTGATTATCGTGTTGGGCGGCATGGGCTCCATTCCTGGCGCCATGCTGGGCGGGCTGATCATCGGCGTGGTGGAGGCCCTGGGCACCGGCCTGCTGCCGGACCCGAACCGGGCCTTCGCCTACCGGGACGCCTACGGGATGCTCATCTTCGCCCTCGTGCTCCTGCTGCGGCCACGAGGGCTTTTCGGGAGGCAAGAATGAAGCACGTGGACTGGCGGTGGGTGTTGACCGGGAGCGCACTGGCACTAGCCGTTAGCGCTCCGTTCTTGCTGTCCGGGTATCCGTACTGGCTCCACGTGGCCATTGTGGCCTACTTCTACGCCATCCTGGCATCGAGTTGGTCCCTGCTTGCCGGCCACGCCGGCCAGTTCTCCTTCGCCCACATGGCCTTCATGGCCATCGGCGCCTACGGCTCCGGGCTCATGGGCAAGTATTGGGGCACCTCGCCCCTCACGGGCATCGTGCTCAGCACGGTGTTGGCCGGCCTGGTGGGCCTGATTATCGGCGTGCTCTGTCTGCGGCTGAAGGGGGCGTACCTGGCCCTCTTCACCATCGCCTTCTCCGAGGTGTTGCGGCTCACCCTCAACGCCGAGTTGGACATCACCGGCGGCCCCAACGGCCTGGACTTGCCTCCCCTGTTGGCCACCACGTCGCGAGTGCCCTACTATTATCTCATGCTCACCCTGCTCTTGGTCTCCCTTGGCTTCATGTACTGGTTGGCCGGCTCCCGCTTCGGCCTCTTCTTCCGCTCCATCCGCGAGGACGAGGAGGCGGCGGCGGCCATGGGCGTCCACATCGTGCGCTACAAGGTGCTCGCCTTCGTGATCACGGCCATGATCGCCGGGCTGGCCGGGGGCGTGGAGGCCCACTACATCGGTCTCATCACGCCCAACATCCTCATCCTGGGCCAAATGAGCATCGTGATCGCCATGGCCGTGATCGGGGGTATCGAAAGCCTGCTCGGCGCGGCCATCGGGGCCATCCTGATCCAATTCTCCCTGGAACTGCTCCGCGAGCTGGGCAACTGGCGCCTGGTGGCCTTCGGCCTCCTGCTCATGCTCACCCTGCGCTTCGCCCGCAACGGGCTGATCTACCCGCTGATCGAGCGGCTGGTGCTCTACCAGGCCCGCCGGGCCGTGATCGAAGGGCGGGAGCAAAAGGCCAAACAGGCCGGGGAGGGAGCGTAAATGGAACTGGACGTGCGCGATGTCCACCTGCACTTCGGCGGCATCCGGGCCCTCAACGGGGTCTCCTTCACCGTGCGGGGACCGGAGCTGATCGGCCTCATCGGCCCCAACGGCGCCGGCAAGACCACCCTCACCAACGTCATCAGCGGGGTCTACAAGCCCTCCAAAGGCGCCGTCTACTTGAACGGCGAGCGCATCAGCGGGCTGCCCCCCTACCACATCGCCCGCCGGGGCATTGGGCGCACCTTCCAAGTCACCCGGGCCTTCCGGCGCATGACCGTGCTGGAGAACATGCTGGTGCCGGCCATGGCCCTTCACCCGGCCGGGCGGCGTCAGGAGTTCGTGGAGAGAGCCCACGAGATCCTGCGCTTCCTGACTATGGATCACTTGGCCCTCGAGTACGCCCGCAGCCTCTCCGGCGGCCAACAGAAGCTCCTCGAATTGGGCCGGCTGTTGATGCTCGACCCTGACGTGATCATCCTCGACGAGCCCTTCGCCGGCGTGCACCCCAAGCTCCGGGAGACGATTTGGGAATTCATCACCACAGTTCACCAACAGGGCAAGGCGTTCATCATTATCAGCCACGACATGGAGACGATCTTCACCCTCAGCCAGCGGCTGTTGGTGCTCAACTTCGGCCAATTGATTGCCGACGGGCCGCCCGAACAGGTCAAGGAGGACCCCGCCGTGATCGAAGCCTACTTGGGCAAGGAAGACGAGTAAAGGGAGGGCCCAATGCTCGAGGTGCACGACCTGTACGTGGGTTACTACAAGGACCTCAACATCCTCCAGGGGGTCTCGATCCGGGCCGAACAGGCCAAGGTGACGGCCATTCTCGGGGCCAACGGCGTGGGCAAGTCCACTCTGCTCAAGGCCGTTTACGGCTTCCTGACGCCCAACGGCGGCGACGTGCTCCTGGAGGGGCGGAGCCTCCTGGGGGTGCCCACCTATCAGCGCATCCAGATGGGGTTGGCCTACGTCCCCCAGCGGCCCAGCGTCTTCCCCTGGATGACGGTGGAGGAAAACCTGGTTCTTGGCGCTTGGACCTTCCGGCGGGACAAGGCGCGCATCCAGCGCAAGCTGGAGGAGAACTTCGCGCGCTTTCCCGTGCTGCGGGAACGCCGTCGCTCCCGCGCCGGCGAGCTCTCCGGCGGCATGCAGCGCATGGTGGAGCTCGGACGCACCCTCATGACCGACCCAAAAGTGATCCTCGTGGACGAGCCCACGGCCGGGCTGGCCAAGCTGCTCACCCAAGAGGTCTACCAGCTCCTGGCCCGCCTGCGGGACGAGGAGGGCATCACCATCGTGTTGGTGGACCAGGACATCCGCAACGCCCTGAAGATCGCCGATTACGTCTACGTGCTGGACTTGGGGCGCAACCGGTTCGACGGCCCCGTGGAGGAGTTCACCGACTTGAAGAAGGCTTTCTGGACGGCGTGAGCCAACGGCTACGACACCTTCACCTTGCGGTAGACGACGACCCGGTTCTTCCCGTTGGCCTTGGCCTGGTAGAGGGCCTGGTCGGCGGCCTCGATCAGTTGCTCGGGGGAGGTGGCGTCCTCGGGGGCGGTGGCCACGCCCAAGCTGACAGTGATGCGCTGGGCGTTGGCGAAGAGGTAGTGACGAAAGGGATGCTCGGCCACCGCGCGCCGGACGCGCTCGGCCACCAGGGCGGCCTCCTGGCGGCCCGTCTCCGGGAGCACAATGGTGAACTCCTCACCGCCGTACCTGGCCACAACGTCGGAGCTCCGCACGTTCTGCTCGATGAGCTGTGCCACCGTGCGCAACACGTTGTCCCCTTCCAAGTGGCCGTACCGGTCGTTGAACTGCTTGAAATAGTCCAAGTCCACCATGATGAGCGAAATCTCCCGGCCCACCCGCTGGCTCACGCTGAAGAGCCACTGGAGGTGTTCCTTGAGGAAACGGCGGTTGTAGATGCCGGTCAGGGGATCCCGCACGATCTCCTCCCGCACGGCCTGGTGGAGGCGGGCGTTCTCCAGGGCCATGCCCACGTGGTGGCCAATGGAGAGAATGTCCCGGCGGGGCTCACGGTAGCGCTGGTGTTCCCGCCGGCGGCGCACGAGGAAGAGGATGCCCAAAGTGTCCTGGCTGCCGCGCACGGGCACGCCCACCACATCGTGGAACCCACAGCGCACCAGCACGTCGCGGCGCAGGTGGAGGCACTCGTCCACCTGGAGCAAGAGGTCGGTATCGTGACGCCGGTAGAGGAGGGCACACGCGCGACAGTCCCGGATGGGGTAGCGGGTGGCCACCTCCAGCAAGGGGGGCGAGGCATTTCGGCTGACCACGACCTTCGGCAACTCGTCCAGCCGCCCCTCGCCAGCGGGCATGACAATCCAGCCGGCATCCCATTCCAGGTGGTCGACGATCACGTCCAACGCCCGCCCGAGCACCTCCGTGGGGTTCAGAGTGACTACGGCCGTGCTCACCGCGTACAGGGCGTTGAGGCGGCGGTTCTGGTCGTGAAGCCGGTCGTAAAGCCGCACGCGGTTCATGGCCAAGGTCACCTGGCGGGCGAACTGAACGGCCAAGAGCTTCCGGTCTTCCGGGATTTCTTCTCCTCGGAGCAGGAGGAACGCGCCCCCTACGACCCGCTCCTGCTCCTCATCCCGCAGCGGGATAACCGCCCACGTGGTGGCCTCCTCATGGCCCTCGTCCGGCATCTGGCAGAAGGGCTCAGACGACGCGCGGCAAGCTGCCAACAGGCGGCGAAAAAGAGGAGTGCTCCCCACGTTGGCCGGCGTGTCCCATACCGGCCCATCTCCGGAACAGGCCACGGCCGTGATGGCCAGCTCCCCCCGGCCGTCGGGTTCATCCCAGAGCACGAGGTAACATGCCCTGGCTGAAAAGGCTTGCCGGAACTGGCGGGCCAGGCGGGGCAACAGGTCGTCCAGCGACGTCGCCTCCATGGCCGTGCGGATGACGTCGTTCAGCCGGCTGAGGAGGCGGTTGTGGCGCTCCAAGGCCACCTTCCCGCCGCAGGCGCTCCAGGGCCGAGCGGATGCCGGCCGCGACGGAGAGCATAAAATCCTTGTCCACGTCGGGCCACGGACGGGGCACCCTGCAGTGATCGGCCGCCACAAAGCCCACGAATCGGCCGTCCACGAAGATGGGCACGATGAGAATTGAGGCCACCCCGTTGGCCTCAAGCCACGCGCTCCTCTGGCGGAAAGGAGGCCGTGACACCACACACCGGTATCCCACCGGCCAACATCGTGATCCAACGGTCCAGCCCTTCGGCACTGTAGATGAGCTCGTCCACTGGCAATGCCGGGACGGCCTCGCGGGCGTACTGGCCGAAGAGCTTGGCCTTGTGGGGCACACCGTCGCTGTCGATGTGCTCGAAGGCGTACACGCGGTCCACCCCCAGGGCCTCGCCAATCTGCTGGAGCACTGGTGGCACGTCGGCCAGGTGGTGCACGTCCAGCAGGTAGTGGTTAATGCGGGCAATGGCCTCCAAGTAGCGGATGCGAACGTGCTGTTCGGCTTCCAAGCGCACGCGCGTGGTGACATCGCGCAGGAGGAAGATAATGGCCTCATCGTGGGGCCACCAGCCAGCCACCCTGTGGCGCACGACTTCGATGGCCCGGGGGCCAGAGGGCGTCTCGACCCACAGGGGGGGAGGTGCCCTGGCCCACACGGCGCCACGTCTCCAGCGCGTGGGCCAGGGAGCTTTCAAGCTCCCCCAAGGCCCTGCCCACCGTTGGGCCCGGGTGGCCCAGCAGGGTGTCGGCCCGGGCGTTCAGGCAGAGCACGCGGCCGCCCTTGTTAACCACCACCACGCCCTCGGGCAGGATGTCGAGCACAGCGGCGACAGCCGGCAGGACGGTCAGGAGTTGTTGGTGAAACAGGCCCCACCCCACCACGTGGACGGTCACGTTGATGGCAATCCAGGTGAGGTCCACGGCCAAGGGGTAGACTCCCCGAAAGTAGAGCAGGCTGCTGACCACCGGCACCAGGGCCACGAGGAGGACCACCAGGGCTTGCCTGCGGTAGAGGCGCGGTGCCCGCACGATGTGGTACACGTAAAAGGCCACGCCCGCGGCCACGAAGGCGTAGTCCACCAGGGCGGCCACGAAGAAGAGAGGACCGTGCCGGCCAAGGGCGCCCCCCGCCTCCGCCGGCGAGAGAAAACGCCAGAACCCCTGGTGCCACGGGTTGGTCAACACGCCGACAGTGACCGCCACCAGGTACCCCGCGAAGATGTACGACCACGGACGGGTCAGGGCCCGCCGGGTGAAGGCAAAGGCCAACCACGTGGTCAACACGGGGGCTGTGAGGACGGCAAGGTGCACCAGGGTAAACGTCCACGGCCGGATGCCGGGCAGGGAAAAGAGGGAGGACATGACCACGCTCACGTCCCAGAGGAAAACAGACCCGAGGAGAAGCAGGAAGATCGGGGAAGCCGGCTGCTCCGCCCGGACGCGAATCACGTAGAGGGCCCACGCGAGCGCCGATGCCGCGAAGAGCACCCCCATGGTCGGTTTAATATACCAGGCTAACTCCATGAATGAGCGCACGAGATTTCATGGCCGCCTGCCTCCCGGCTGCATTGTAGGGTAACGATATCCCGGTGCGTCAAGTTCCAAATGTACCAGCCCTTGGAGAGAGGGGCAAATAGGGTGCTGGTGTCAAAAGCTCTCAGAGGGCTGATGTTGAGAGTTTTTGACAGCGCTCGCCACCTATAATGGTGTGTGTATTCAACTGCACGAGGAGCGAGGTGTCACGATGAGCATAATGATCCCCCTGCGCGAGATCGGCATCGTGGGCTACGGCGCCTACATCCCACGCTATCGTCTCGCGGCCGAGGCCATCTCCCGGCTGTGGCGGGGCGGACAGGATCAACATATCCTGCCGGTGAGGGAGAAGAGCGTGCCCGGCCCGGACGAGGACACGGTGACAATGGCGGTAGAGGCGGCCCAGAACGCCCTGCGGCGCGCCGGCCTCTCCCCGGAGGTCATCCGCGCCGTCTGGGTGGGCTCGGAATCCCACCCGTACGCGGTGAAGCCCACGGGCACCTTGGTGGCCCAGGCGCTCGGCATCGCGCCCGCCACCCTAGCGGCCGACCTGGAGTTCGCCTGCAAGGCCGGCTCCGAGGCCATGCAGGCCGCCATTGCGCTGGTGGGCAGCGGCATGGCCGATTACGCCCTGGCCGTCGGCATGGACACCGCCCAAGGGCGGCCGGGCGATGCCCTGGAGTACACAGCGGCGGCCGGAGGAGCCGCCTATGTGATCGGCCCAGCGGAAGGAGCCGTGGCCGTGCTGGAGGCCACCTACAGCTACGTGACCGACACGCCTGACTTCTTCCGGCGCGCCCACCAACGCTATCCTGAACACGCCAACCGGTTCACCGGGGAGCCGGCCTACTTCCACCACATCGTCAACGCCGCGCGCGGGCTCATGGACGCCTTGGGGCTCACGCCCGCGGACTTCGCCGGCGCCGTCTTCCACCAGCCCAACCTCAAGTTCCCCCGCAAGGTAGCGCGCGAGCTGGGGTTTACCCCCGAGCAGATACGGGCCGGCCTCCTGGTCGGCGAGGTGGGCAACACCTACGCCGGCTCCTCCCTCTTGGGCTTCAGTGCCCTCCTCGACGAGGCCTGGCCGGGCGACCGGCTTCTGCTGGTCAGCTTCGGCTCGGGCGCGGGAAGTGATGCCATGAGCTTCATCGTCACCGAGCGCATCGAGGCGGCACGTGACCGCGCGCCGCGCACCCACGCCTACGTGACCCGGCGCGCCCCGGTGGACTATGCCACTTACGCCCGGTGGCGTCAGAAGTTCACCGTGTAATCCGAACACCGACCCACACTCCCCGGCAACCGCCGGGACATCCGACCAACCCGTTGATCGGGAAAAACCGGGAAGAGGGGTGGACTATGCGAGATGTGGCCATTGTTGGCATCGGCCAGACGCCGGTACGCGAGCATTGGGACCGCGGCTTGCGCGATCTCGCCGTTGAAGCCGTGCTGGCAGCCATGGACGACGCCCACGTGCGGCGCGCTGACGCCCTCTACGTGGGCAATATGTTGAGCGGCACGCTTTCCTTCCAGGAACACGTGGGCGCCCTCATTGCCGAGTACGCCGGCCTGGAGGGCATCGAGGCCGTGAAGGTAGAAGCTGCCTGCGGCTCGGCCGCAGCCGCCCTCCGACAGGCCGTGTTGGCCGTGCAGTCGGGCCAGGTGGAGGTGGCCATTGCCGTGGGAGTTGAGAAACTCACGGAGTTGGCCAGCAAGTGCACCACCAACGCCCTGGCCATGGCCGCCGACGCCGACTACGAGGCGGTGATGGGGCTCAGCTTCGTGGCCATCAACGCCCTGTTGATGCGGCGCTACATGTACGAGTACGGCGTGAGCAAGGAGGACTTCGCCGCCTTCACGGTCAACGCCCACGCTAACGCCCGCCACAACCCCTTCGCCATGTTCCACACGCCCGTCACGAGGGAGCAGTACGCCGCCGCCAAGATGATCGCCGACCCCATTAACCTGCTCGACTCCAGCCCGGTCAGCGACGGCGCGGCTGCCGTGGTGATCGTGCCGGCTGAGCGGGCGCGGGAGTTCTCGGACAAGCCCGTGCGCGTGGCCGCCTGTGAGGTGGGCACTGATACCGTGGCCCTCGACAACCGCGCCAATCCCCTCTGGCTCAAGGGCGTTGAGCGCAGCGCCCGGCGCGCTTACCGTCGCGCTGGCGTGGAGCCCCAGGACATCGGGGTCTTTGAAGTCCACGATGCCTTCAGCATCATGGCTGCCCTCTCCCTGGAGGCCAGCGGCTTGGCCGAGCCGGGCACTGCCGTGCGGCTGGCCAACGAAGGGGCCATCACGCCCACGGGACAGTTCCCCATTGCCACAATGGGCGGTCTCAAGGGGCGCGGACACCCCGTGGGCGCCACCGGGCTCTACCAGGTCGTGGAATGTGTCCTCCACTTGCGCGACGAGGTCCCAGACGCCGTCCGAGTGGAAGGGGTTCAGTACGCCATGGCCCAGAACATCGGCGGCAGCGGGGCCACGGTCATCACCACTCTTCTGGAACGACTCATCACGTAGAGGAGGCAACCGCGATGGACATCCCGCGCAACTGGCGACTGCGAGACCAGCGGTACCGGCTCCAGGGCACGCGCTGTGCCTCATGTGGCGCCCACCATTTCCCCCCCCGCCCTGTTTGTCCGCGTTGCCGGGGGCGCCACGTGGAGCCGTATCGCTTTACGGGGCGCGGCCGGGTGTACAGCTACACGGTGGTCTACCAGGCGCCGGAGGGGTTCGAGCAGTACGTGCCCTACGTGGTGGCCCTGGTGGACTTGGAGGAAGGGGTGCGGGTGACGGCCCAGTTGACCGACGTGGACCCGGAGGAGGTCGCCATCGGGATGCCGGTGGAAATGGTGCTCCGCAAGCTGGGTGAGGAGGGCGAACGGGGCCTGATTCTCTACGGCTACAAGTTCCGCCCCAGAATCGGGGACCCGAAGGGCGAGGCTGAGAGCGACTGAGGGCTCCTGTTGGGGCGCGCCCAAAGCGCCCAGCGCGCCCCAACAGCAACCGGCTATCCCTTCGGCGGGTCGAGCTTGGCCCACTGGCGGTGGAAGTAGAGCAGTGGCGCCGGCACGGGGTCGTTCACCCCGGCGGCGAGCACTTCGCCCACGAAGATGGTGTGATCCCCACCCCCATACGCCGCCCACACACGGCAGTCCACCCACGCCAACACGTCGGGCAAGATGGGCGCTCCAGTTATGGCCGAGGTGTAGGTGAGCCCCTCGAAGCGATCCTCCACGTCGGGAACCAGCCCGGCAAAGCGCTCGCCCAGGGGACGCTGGTCGGCGTTGAGGATGTTGGACCGCGAAGGCGCCGGCGCGCGCGATCATGTCATGGGAGCGAATGGTGCGCGCCACGCAGACCAGCACCAGCGGCGGGGCCAAGGAGAGGCTGCAGAAGGCGCTGGCCGTGAACCCGTGGACAGCCTCCCCGTCCCTGGTGGTCACCACAGTCACGCCCGAGGCGAACCGGCTCATCGCTTCCTTAAATGTGGTCGTCAGATCGCTCATGGGCAACTCTTACCTCAGCGTGTTGCGTCACGGTCATGTGGGAGCACTCCTCGGCCTACGCGCCCAGGAGCGCCTGAATAAAGGGGTTCCACCGGCGTTCCTGGCCCATGGTGGTGGGGGGACCGTGGCCGGGGTAGATGACGATCTCGTCGGGCAGGGGCAGGAAGACGCGGCGAATGCTCCGCATGAGGGTATTGAAGTCGGCGCCGGGCAGATCATAGCGGCCGATGCTTCCCGCGAAGACCACATCCCCGCTGAAGCAGACCCCCTCGCCGATGAAGACGCAGCCGTTCGGGCTGTGGCCAGGGGCCTCACGGACCACCAGCTCGAGGCCCGGCGGCGCGATGTTCTGGCCCTCGGCGATCAGGCCGTCTACCTCGGGCGCGGGGCCGGGCGCCACGCCCAGCCACTCCATGGCCACCTGCGGCGCCATTTGTACCAGCGATTCCTCGCCACGGGGGATCCAGAACGGGATGTTGAACTCCTCCTTGAGGGCGTGGACGCCCAACACGTGGTCGAAGTGACAGTGGGTGTTGACAATGCGCAACGGCGTGAGTTCCAGAGCCCGCACACGCGCGGCAATGCGCTCCGGATCGTCGCCGGGATCCACGATGATGGCCTCCCGGGTTTCAGGGTGAGCCACCAGGTAACAGTTGACCTGGAGTGGCCCCACCACAAGGCGCTCCACGAGGATTTGGTGCTTTCCGCTTTCCTTCCGGTGCCACGTGCTGCTCCTCTCCTCACCGTTCACGCGGGCGTGGTTGGCCGCAATCCTAGCCCAAAAGGGGCTAGAGGGCAAATGAAGGGGCACGGCAGGCGCGAGGACGTTCATCTCCGCCCTTTGAGGGCTGCCAACAACGCCCCCAAGGGGCGCGTGTTGAGAATGTGGTGTGTCTCCGCCCAGCCCCGGCGGGCCTGCCAGACGCCGTAGCACATGTTCGCCAGCTCCTCAGTCCGGTGGGCATCCGAGTTGATGACGAGGTGACAGCCCAGCTCGACGGCACGCCGCACGTGGTGGTCATCCAAGTCCAGGCGCTGGGGCGATGCGTTGATCTCCAAGGCCGTGCCCGTCTCGGCGGCCGCCCGCAACACGGCCTCCATGTCCAGATCAGCCCCCGGCCGGCGCAGGAGCAGTCGTCCCGTGGGGTGGCCGATAATGTGGACGAGGGGGTGACGGATGGCGGCCACCAGGCGCGCCGTGATCTGTTTCCGGGGCTGGCGCAGGCCGGTGTGCAGGGAAGCCACCACGATGTCGAGCGAGGCCAACACGTCGTCGGGATAGGCGAGGGTGCCGTCCGATCGGATCTCCACCTCGGCCCCCTGGAGCACGGTGATGTCGTCATACCGGGCATTGATGGCCTGGATCTCCTCTCGTTGTTGTCGCAGGCGCTCCGGGTCCAACCCGTTCACAACGCCCAAGCCGGTGGAGTGGTCGGTGATTGCAATGTACTCGTACCCTCTTGCCCGGGCTGCCAGGACCATCTCCTCCACCGTCATCCGGCCGTCACTCCACACGGTGTGCACGTGCAGGTCGCCGCGCACGGCGCGCAGCTCGACCGTCGAGGGCAATCGCCCCGCGCTGGCGGCTTCGATCTCGCCCCGGTTCTCACGCAGTTCCGGGGGAATCCAGGGCAAGCCCAGCTCCGCGTACACCGCCTTCTCATGAGCACAGGGAATGTCAGTGCCGTCCTGGCGCCGGAAGCCGTCCTCGTTCAGGTGTAGCCCCAGGCCGGAGGCCAGCTCCCGCAAGCGCGCGTTGTGGGCTTGGCTGCCGGTGAAGTGCTGCCAAGCCACTCCCCATTGGTCTGGGACCACCGCGCGCAGGTCAGCCCGAAGGCCTGAGCGCAGGCGCACGGTAGCCCAGGTGCTCCCCACCTCTTCGACTGCCTCCACCTGGGGCAAGCGCACAAAGGCCTCAATCACCTCGACAAGGGGAGGGCGACGCCACCACCAGGTCCACGTCGCCCACGGTGGCCTGTCGCCGGCGCAGGCTGCCGGCTACCTCAGCCCGTACGAGGAGCTCGTCGTCCGAGGCCGCGCGCAGGGCCTCAAGAGTGCCTGTGCCTCCTCCCACGCCTGGCTGAGCAGCACGCGGCCCCGCTCGCACAGTCGTTCCTCGATGGCCCTCAGGATGTTGGCCTCCATTTTGGGGCCGAATCCCGTCAGTCGCCGCAACTTGCCCGCACGGGCGGCTTCGGCCAGTGCCTCCAACGTGGTGATGCCGAGCTGTTCGTAGAGGGTGCGCACTCGGCGGGGACCCAGTTCCGGAACGCTCATCAGCTCCGCCAGTTGACGGGGATACTCAGCCTCCAGGCGTTCCAGGTCGTCGATTCGGCCTGTCCGGAAGAGCTCGTCGATCTTCCCGGCGATGGCATCGCCGATGTGGGGCATCTCGCCCAAGCGCCCTTCCTGCCAGATGTGATACAGCTCCTGTTTCAGGTACTCGATGGCCTCAGCCGCACGGCGGTAGGCCAGGATCCGGTAGCGGTTCTCTCCTTTTATGTCAAGAAGGTCGGCGATCTCCCGGAAGAGACGAGCCACATCCCGGTTGCTCAGCGGGCGTTCAGCCATCGTGCCAGCGCTCCAAACAGAATCGTACTCAGGAGGGCAACGGCGAGCCAGGCGGCTGGCGGCAGGGCAAAGGGGCTTGCCGCGCCCCGACCCTCCGGGACCAACGGCGCGGCAGGTGTGAGCACAGGGGCAGAACCGATGGCCGCACGGGGCGCCCACCGGTCGCCGTGGGCATGGGTGTGGCAGCGACTCCCTCGGCCATGGCGTTGGCGTCCGGCATCACGGTGGGCGGCGCGACGAGCCCGACCTCGGCCTTGCGCACGCCATCATCGTCCCCGGCCGGCGGCGGGGGCTTCACGACCTCCTTCCAAGGAGATGTCGTCGCCTCGCCCTGTGTCTTGAATGCCTCCAGCTCCTCCTCCGGCGCCCCGGAAAGCTCAACGCGCCCTTGTGACCTCACCAAATCCGCCGCAGGGCGTGGGGCCGAGATGGCTGAAAAGGCCGTGATCAGGGCGAGGAAGAGGGTGACAACGCCACTGGCGTAGGAGAGGGCGCGGAAGAAGCCGGCAAGGCGGGCGGAGAGGTTCGGAGCGACATGTGCCGTCGGGGCCAAGTCGGCCTGGCGCACGTAGAAGGGGCGCGGAACCTCCACCGACGGGAGGGTGCTCACCAGCTCCACCACCCAGCGCAGCTCCTCCACGTCTTCCCGACAGGCCACACAGACGCCCAAGTGAACCTCCACTTGTCGGCGCTCCTCCTCCGACAGTTCGCCGTCCAAGTAGGCTGAAAGCTGTTCCGGGTGAATGTGGGCCACGCTTCGCTCGCCTCCCGCTCTCATGTGCCCAACCAGATCAGGTGCTGCCCACAAGACGGTATTGGGGGGGCAAAAGTTCCTCGTGGCGCCGCAGGAGCGCCCGCAACCTGCGGCGTGCCCGGTTGAGGCGACTCTTCACCGTGCCCAGCTCGACCCCCGTGATGTCGGCGATCTCGGCGTAGGAGAACCCGTGGACATCGGCCAGAATCAGGGTCACCCGCTGGGCCTCGGGGAGCTCCATGATGGCCGCCTGGAGGAGTTCCGCCAGCTCCAGGCGCTCCACCATCTCTTCGGGCCGCAGTGCTGTTTCACGGCCCAACTCCTTTGGAATGGCGGACTGGGCCACGAGGGCGTCCAAGGAGGTGGCCGGCCGGCGCCGATGGTAACGCAGGATGTCGTAGCACTTGTTGGTCACGATGCGCAGCAACCACGCCCGAAACGAGCCGCCCCCGAAGGCGTGCAGCGCCCTGTACGCCGCCAGGAAAGCCTCCTGGGTGGCATCGGCTGCCATGTCAGGATCGCCCGTGAGGCGATAGGCCACGTTGTAGGCCAGCCGCTGATAGCGCCCCACCAGCCGGTTGAACGCCTCCACATCACCTGCTTGGGCGCGCCGGATCAGCTCCAGGTCACTGTTCCCCGCATCGTCAGAATCGACGGAGGCCGAAGCCCACCAGAGGACTCCCAACAGTCCGCCGGCCACTACGGCAACGAACAGCCGGCCACTTCCCCTCAGGTTGTGATCATCATGTGGTTTTGACGCCCTCCTGGTTTTCGTTATACTCATGTGGCCGCGTTCTTCTACGATCCTGTACTGATGTCAGGTCAAACGATGCAAGGTGCCCGCTTGTGATACTGGAGGCGTCGGCAAGGTGCTCACGGGCCGCGCTCTGTGGGAGATTCTACTTCAATTTCGGCCGGCCGCCAAAGTGTTGGCCAACGGGTGATGTGCTCCATGATACGAGCCTTACGGATCGGCTTCGCGCTCGTGATGTTGGCCGCTGTGGGCCTGGTCTTGGGGCTGGTGTACGGCTGGATCGTGGCGCCCGTCGAGTACCGTGACGTGGATCCGGCCGACTTGGCCCAGGAGTACCGCGACGACTACGTGCGCCTGGTGGCCGCCGCCTACCTGTTGAACCAGGACCTGGCATTTGCCCGCCAGCGGCTGGCCGCGCTGGGGTACGACGCCGACGACGTGGCCGCGATCACCGAAGCCGCCATCCGGCGCCGGGACCCCCTGGCGCCCGCCCTGGCCGCCCTGAGCTACGGCGTGGGGGCGAACCGGCCCGACTTCGCCGCCTGGTTGCCCACGCCCACGCCGACCGCCACGCTGTCGCCAACGGCCTCCCCATCCCCGACCCCCACCCCCTCTCCCACGCCTCGTCCCTCTCCCACCACCACTCCTTTGCCCACGGCCACGCCCTCCCCCTCTCCCACGGCCACCCCGCTGCCCACCATGACGCCTCAGCCCACGGCCACCCACCCGCCGCCCACGCCGACGCCCACTCCCCTGCCCCCATCGCCCATCCCAATGCCCCCCCACGGCCACCCCGGCCGCGGCTGCCGACTTCGTGGTGACCGTCGCCCGCATGCTCTCCGTGCAGGAGAACGGCGGCTGTGACGGAATGAACGTCCTCTTCCTGCGGGTGGTGGACGCCAACGGCGCCCCTTTGGACGGCATCATCGTGCGCGTCCGCTGGGCCGGCGGCCAAGAGGAAATCGTGAGCGGCTCCAAGGGGCCTGGCCGGGCCGAGTTCCCCCTCTACGGGGCCTACTGGGCCCAAGTCGTGCGGGACGTGAGCGGACGCGCCTACACGAGCGAGGAGACACGGCGCATCGACAGCGTCAACCCGGACTACGCTGACCTCATCCAGGGGGGCTACTGCGCCGATGAGGCCGACTGCCGGGAGCGAGATGCCACCCGCCAGCTCTGCTACGGCCACTACTCGTGGGAAGTGGAGTTTCGGCGATCATGGTAAACCACAGGGGCCTTCTCGTCGTCATCAGCACCTTCGCCTTGCTGCTCGGCGGCTTCGGCGCGGGGCTCTACATCGCCTGGATCGCTCATCCCGTGCAGCCGGTGGGGTTGTCCCCGGCCGCCCTGCGGTTCCGCGAAAAAGAAGTCTACATCGGCATGGTGGCCGATGCCTACGCCGTCGAGCGGGACTTGGCAGCCGCCCGCCGGCGCCTGGAGGCCCTCCAGGCGCCCAACATCCTCCAGTGGACGGCCGACTTGGCCCAACGGGAGGCCGAAGCGGGCCGAACGGCGCACGCCCGGCGGCTGGCCCGCCTGGCCCTCGCCCTTGGGGGGCGTGGCCAAGGGCTCCGGGCGCTGGCCGGCACTCCGTCTGCTCCCCCGTTGCCCCCATCCCCTCCCCCACCCTCCCCCCTGAGCCCACCCCTAGGCCCTCGCCCCTCCCCACCGTGGTGGCCGCCGGCCGGTTCGACTGGCTCGTGGTCACCCGCCGGCCCATTACCTGTGGCGAGGGCACGGAGACGCGGCTCCTCGTGGTGCGGGTGGAGGACCGCCAAGGCGTGCCCCTGCCCGGCATTCCCCTGCGCGTCACCTGGCCGGGAGGGGAGGAGCGCTTCTTCACCGGCCTGCACGCCGACGACCCCGGATACGCTGACTTCGCCCTGACCCAGGAGGGCCGCTACGCCCTCCAAGTGGACCAGGGGCGTAGCGAAATCGCCCTGGATTTGACAACTGCACAACTTGCGGCACAATGCACCGATGATGTGGAGCCCGACCGGCCAATAGGGTGGTTTGTGCGCTTCAGGCGGGCTCGATAACACGTCGGTGACAAGCACAAAGGAGGGGAATGGTGAAAAACCAATTCCTGAAAAACGCGCCGCTCTTCGGCGTGTTAACTGACGCGGAACGCCGGCTCGTGGCCCGCGCCATGGACGTGGCACGCTTCCCCAAGGGAAGCGTGCTCTTTGAGGAGGGCCGGCCGGCTCACGCCTTCTACTTGGTCAAATCGGGCCTGTTGAGCCTGGTGGAACGCTCGGCCGATGGGCGGGTCGTGGCCAACATCGGCCCCGGCGGACTGGCCGGCGAGATGGACGTGTTGCGGCACCAGCCTTACGGCGTGACCGGCGTGGCCCGCACCGACCTGGACACGTGGGTGATGACCGCTGAGCACTGGGCCGAGCTGGTAGCCCAACACCCCTCCATCGCCGTCAAGCTGAGCGCCTTTCTGGGCGAACCCCTGATGGACCTGACCGGTCACCTGGAAGCCCACTTGGCCACCTGTGACCTGCTGGCCAACGTCTCCCCGGAGAGCCGCCGGGCCCTCGCCGAGCGCATGGTCCCCGAACTCATCCCCCGAGGAGCGCTCATCTTCCAGGCCGGCGCCAAAGCCGAGAGCGCCTTCTTCCTGGAGGCAGGTGAGGTCATTCTCGTCTCCACCTCCCCTGACATCGCGGAGCCCTTCCGTCAGATCGGCCCCGGCGAGTTCTTCGGCCACATCGCCCTCGTCACCGGCGACACCTACGGCGCTGTGGCCCGGGCGGCCACAGAGGTCCAGCTCTGGCGCCTTGGCCGCGACGACATGAACCGCCTCCTGGAAACACACGCTGACCTGCGCCGGGCCTTTACCCAACACGTCAAACACCATCCTCTTTCGGCCGCGGAGCGCACCGCCGCCGAGGAGATGCTCCGGCGCGTGCCCCTCTTCAGCAGCGTGCCCGATGATGCGTTGGACGTGGTGGCCGGCCACTTGGAGGTCTACCACCTGGCTGATGGGGAGCAGCTCTTCCGGGCCGGTGCCCCCGGCGACGCCTTCTACCTGGTGAACCGGGGCACAGTTGAGGTGGTCGAAGGGGACGAAGTCCTCGACGAGTTGCAGTCCGGCGATCACGTGGGCGAGATGGCCTTGCTCACCGGCCGAGCTTGGCCCTACAGTGCCCGGGCAGCCGAACCATCCACCCTCTGGGTGTTGTCCAAGGCCGACTTCGACATCATGGCGAGCCGCTTCCCCGCCATGAGCACCGCTGTAAGCCAGCGGCTCCAGCAACTGCTGGGCGAGGAGACGGCCCCGCCCGAGACGCCAGTGATCAGCGCGCTGCGCCGCTTCCCCCTCTTCGCCGCCTTCACTGCCGAGGAACTGGAGGAGCTCGCCGCCCAGTTGGAGGAGGTGCACGTGCCGGCCGGCCACACGCTGTACCGGTTGGGCGAGCTGGCTGAAGCCTTCTACTTGCTCCACGAGGGCGAAGTCCGGCTGGAGGGCCCTGGCAAGGGGAGCATCTCGGTGCGATCGCCGGGCTTCTTCGGCGAAGTGGGGCTCTTGACGGGCAACCGCCAGCGGGAAACGGCCCACGTGGTCCGGGACGCCACGCTCCTGGTGCTTCCCCGCCAGGCCTTCGAGGCCATGCTCTCCCGCCACCCCCAAGTTACGCTCACGTTGACCCGGGTGTTGACAGCCCGCCTGATGACCGAACGGGAGACCGAAGCCCCCTCCCCGCCAACTGCGGAGCCAGCGGCCGCGCCCGCCCGTCAAGTCGCTGCTGCGCCCGTCACCGCCGTTCCAGCAGCCGAGGCGGACACACATCCAGGCCTGCTCGCCGAGCTCATCACCTGGTTTGTGGCCCGCAGCACGGCCGCAAAGGTGCGCCTGGTCGTGCTGGCCATTCTGCTCCTCTGGCTGACCGGCATCGCCGCCCCCAGCGTGGCCCTCAGCGCCATGTTCAACGGCAACGGCCGCGCTTTCCTGGAAGGCAGCAGCAACGTGGGCGGTGGGGAACAGGTGGTGGCCCTGGCGTCCGACCCCACGGCCACGCCCGCGCCCACCGAGACGTCGGCGCCCACGGCCACGCCCGTGCCCACCGAGACGCCGACGCCCGTCCCGACGGCCACGCCCGCGCCCACCGAGACGCCGACGCCCGTCCCGACGGCCACGCCCACCAACACGCCGGCGCCTACGGCCACCCACCCGCCGGCACAGGCCGAGGCAGCTCAGCAAGCCGGCAACACAACGGCCCGCCAGGTTCGCCCCCCCACGGCCACGCCCGCGCCGCCCAAGGCGCCGCCCGAGCCGCCACGCAACTTGGACCCACGCTTAGGCCCCTTGGGCGTCTCCATACAGTCGGTTGACGTGCCCTCGGGACAGGCCTACTGGCGGGTGATCGAGGTGCTCTGGCGCGACGAGCAGGAGGCCCAAGGCCGGCACAGCGTCAACGTCGAAGTGCTCGACGAGAACGGCAACCGCATTGTGGGCCAACCCGTCGTCTTCGCCTGGGCCGACGGGCGCACGGTGAGCGTGACCGAAAACAAGCCCTTCCCCGAGTACGCCACCAATTTTCCCATGTACGCCGCCGGCCAGGCCTACTCCGTCTGGGTGGATGGCTTGCCGAGCGAGCGAGTCAACGGCCTCGGGCTGGGCGACATCGAGGAGCGGTGGCGCACTGTCCACGTGGAGTACATGATTAAGTTCCAGCGGGTCCTCAAGCCGTAACGAGGCGTGTTGCTCCCGCACAGAAAGGCGTCGAGGGGGAGGCGTCGAGGCGCCTCCTTCCTCTTCTCAGCGGCTCAGGAGTGCCTGTCCGTCATGCTCGACGAGTTAAACCCCCAACAGCGGGACGCCGTGACGCGCATGGAGGGGCCGGTGCTGGTCCTGGCCGGCCCTGGCTCCGGCAAGACGCGCGTGCTCACCTACCGCATCGCCTACTTGATGAAAACGGCGGGCATCGAGCCCGCCAACATCTTGGGCGTCACGTTCACCAACAAGGCCGCCCGCGAGATGCGCGCCCGCCTGGAGCAGCTTCTGGGCGAACGCGCCCAGCACGTGACCTTGGGCACGTTTCACGCCACCTGCGCCCGCATCCTGCGCCGCCACATCCACCACCTGGGCTACGAGCCCGACTTCGCCATTTACGACGCCGACGACCAGCGCCGGCTGGTCCACCAGATCATCCGGGAACTCAACCTCAACGAGCGCACCTACCGGCCAACGGCCATCCACGCGGCCATCTCGCGGGCCAAGAACGAGCTCATCAGCGTCACCGCCTACCAGAAGCACGCCACGGCGTACTGGGAGGAAGTCGTCGGCCGGGTCTACGCCGCCTACCAGGAGCGCCTGCGCGCCTCCAACGCCCTCGACTTTGACGACCTGCTCCTGTGCACCGTGGAGCTCTTCCGCCACGTCCCCGATGTCCTGAACGCCTACCGCCGGCGGTGGCACTTCATCCACGTGGATGAGTTCCAGGACACCAACGCCGTCCAATACGAGCTGGTGCGCCTGCTGGGGGAAACACACCGCAACGTCTTCGTCGTGGGCGACGTGGACCAGTCCATTTACGCCTGGCGGGGGGCCGATTACCGCAACGTGCTGCGCTTTGAGGAGGACTTCCCCGACGCCCACGTGGTCTACCTCGAACAGAACTACCGCTCGACCCAAACCATTCTGGACGTGGCCCAGGCCGTGATCGCCAAGAACCCCCACCGCAAGCCCACACGCCTGTGGACCACCAAGGGGCCTGGCCCCAAGGTCGTGGTCCACGAAGCGTATGACGAGGTGGACGAGGCCAACTTCGTCGTGCGCGAGGTCGCCCGCCTGGTGGCTCGGGGTGAGGCTCAGCGCCGCGAGATCGCCGTCATGTACCGCACCAACGCCCAGTCCCGCCCCCTGGAGGAAGCCTTCGTGCGGGCCGCGGTGCCTTACGTGCTGGTAGGGGGCACCCGCTTCTACGAGCGACGCGAGATCAAGGACCTGCTGGCCTACCTGCGCGTTGTCCACAATCCCTTTGACCTGATCAGCCTGGAGCGCATCATCAACGTGCCCCCAAGGGGCATCGGCCAGAGGACGTGGTTGGCCCTCCTGGGGTGGGCCGAGGAAATGGGCTTGCCCGTCTACACGGCCCTCCAGGTGTTGGCCGAGCACCAGGGCCAGGACGGCGCCGGCGAGGAGGGGAGGTCTCCCCTCCTCCCCAACGTCCCACCCCCCTTTGACCGGCGTGCCGAGCGCGTGCTCACCGCCTTCTTCACCCTGCTCCAGGAGCTCATTCGCGCCCGGCGGGAGCGCAACGTGCTGGAACTCCTCGACATGATCGTGGAGCGCACCGGCTACGAGCTCCACGTGCGGGACGGCTCCAATGAGGGGGAGGAGCGGTGGGACAACGTCAGGGAGCTCCGCAATGTGGCCGCCCAATACGCCCTCTTGCCCGTGGAGAGCGGGTTGAGCACGTTTCTGGAGGAGGTGGCCCTCATCTCGGACGCCGACCGCGTGGACTCCTCCCGGGACGCCGTCACGTTGATGACACTCCACACGGCCAAAGGGTTGGAGTTCAAGGTGGTCTTCATCGTGGGGATGGAGGAAGGCCTGTTCCCCCACGTGCGCAGCTTGGACGACCAGGAGGCCCTGGCCGAGGAGCGTCGCCTCGCCTACGTGGGCATCACCCGGGCCAAGGAGCGCCTCTACCTGGTCCACACTTTTCGCCGACAGATGTGGGGCCGCAGCGAGCTCTCTGAGCCCTCCAGGTTTCTCCGCGACATCCCGGAGCGCCTGATCCGGCGCCCACGAACGCGCACGTCGCGCCAGGTCCCGCTGGGGCTCGACGTGGGCCACACCCTGTCCACGGCACGGCCACGCCACCGGCGCGACGAGGAGCTAGCCGCCGCCCGCCAACGACGCCAGGCTGCCACCAGGGCCCACAAGGTCACCCTCCGCTTCAAGCCCGGCGAACGCGTCCGCCACCCCACATTCGGCGAGGGCATCGTGATCACCTCCCGCCCATCGGGTGAGGACGAAGAGGTCACCGTGGCCTTTGTGGAGGAGGGCACCCGGCGACTGTTGGCCAGCTTGGCCAAACTGGAGAAGCTGTCCTAAGCACCTGGCGGAGAGGGCAGCCGTGGATGGGGAGGCCAAGTGCTAGGCAACGGTGAGGCAAAGGCGGTTGCCAACGGCGGCACCGCAACTTCGAGACACGAGGAGGGGTACAATGTCCACCCGCAAACTGCGCGTGGGCGTGATCGGCGTGGGCGCCATCGCCACCGATGATGTCCACGGCCACATTCCCAACTACCTGCGCATTCCCGACGTGGAGGTGGTCGCCCTGAGCGACGTGAACGGCCGACGGGCCCGCTACGTGGCCGACAAGTTTGACATCCCCCACGTCTTCACCCACTACCGGGACATGTTGGCCCACACGGAGTTGGACGCCGTGAGCATCTGCACGCCCAACTACCTGCACGCGGCCATCGCCGTGGGATGTCTCCAGAACGGCGTTCACGTGTTGGTCGAGAAACCAATGGCCCTCACGGCCGCGGACGCGCGCCGCATGGTCGAGGCAGCCTGGGCCGCCAACCGCACCCTCTTCGTCGGCATGAACAACCGCTTCCGCAACGACGTGCGCGCGCTCAAGCTGATGGTCTCCCAGGGCGCCATTGGCGATGTCTACCACGTGCGGGCAAGCTGGCTGCGCGCCACCCGCCATCCCCAAATGGCAAGCTGGTTCACCAGCAAGGCTCAGGCCGGGGGCGGTCCCCTCTGGGACACCGGCATCGTCATGCTCGACTTAGCCCTCTGGATGCTCGACTTTCCCAGGCCGGAGACGGTCTTCGGCGTCCTCTTCACAGGCCTCTCGGACGTGACGGACGAGGAACCTGGCGCCCTCATCGCCCCGATGGAGCCAAGCCCCTACCCGGTGGAGGACGCGGCCACAGCCCTGATCCGCTTCGCCACGGGCGCCGCCATTGGGCTGAATGTCTCGTGGGTCTCCCGCCTCGAAGACGTGGACGAGATCTCCCTCTGCTTGGAAGGCACCCGTGGGGCCGCCGAATTGCGCAATCCGGTGGGCGGGCGCAAGGTGTTGCGCGTCCGGGGCGAGCTCTTCGGCACGCGCATGAACTTGGAGCCCCACATTGTGGAGAACGAGGAGCCCTCCCACCTGCGAGAGCTCCAGCATTTCGTGGACGTTTGTCTGGGGCGGGAAGCACCCCTGGTGACGCCGGAAGAGGGGCTTGTGGGCGTGCAGATCATTGAGGCCATTTACCGGAGCGCGGCCGGCGCCACGCTGGTCCGCCTGGACGCGGAGGCCCCCCACGGCGGGCCGGTTCACTCCGATCCTGAGGTGCCCATCTCGGAGCCCTCTGCCTCGGTGGCCGGGCCCTGAGCGACCGGTGGCGAGACATGAGGGGGCACCAGCACGCGCAGGACCAAGGCGCCTAAGGAGCCGAAGAAGGTCAAGGCCAGGAGCTTGTAGAGGGGTGCCGGCAGGAGGAGGGCCAGGGCCCCCAGAAAGGCGCAGACCCCCCAGTAGCCCACCACCACCTGCCGCTGGGAGTAGCCGGCGTCGTAGAGGCGGTGGTGCAGGTGCCCCCGGTCGCCCTGGAAAGGGCTCACCCCCCGCCGCAGGCGGGCCACGATCTGCCAGGCCACGTCGAGAATGGGAACGGCCAGGACCAACAGCATGGTGGCCACCTTGGCCCCGGCCATGATGCTCAGCGCGGCCAAGGTGTACCCCAGGAAGAGGGAACCGGTGGTGCCCATGAAGACACGCGCCGGATTGAAATTGTAGGGCAGAAACCCCAACGCGCTTCCCACCAAGGCCAGGGGCAGCAGTGCCACGCTGTACTGTTGCATGCGGAGCATGTGGAGGGCGAAGATTGTCCCGGCAATGGCGGCCACGCCGGCCGCCAGGCCATCGAGCCCGTCCAGCCAGTTCAGGGTGTTCATGGTGCCCACGAACCAGAGGACGGTGAAGGGCACCACGATCCAGAGGGGCACCACCACCAGGGAGCCGTCCACGGGGTTGCGGAAGCGTTCGATGAAGATCAGGTGCCACGCGGCCACGAGCGCCAGCCCCACTTGAACGGCGAGCTGGGGCCCCGGCGGGAGCTCGCGCCTGTCATCCACCAGGCCGGCCACGGCGGCCAGCACCGCTCCGACCACGAGCCCCCGCAGGCGTATCACTTCGTTCGGGTCCGAGCGCTCCACCGGCAGCCACTGGGCCACGGCCACAGCCACCAGGAACCCCAGCACCATAGCCACCCCTCCGGCCCTGGGCACCGGGCGCACGTGTACGTCCTGGGGCCGGCGGGGGTGCTGAATCAGGCGCCAACGCCCGGCCAACCACATGGTCGGCGGCACGGCCGCCACAGTCACCCCAAAGCCAACCAGCAGCGGCACCAGGAAGAGGCTCATCGTGGTCCGGTTCCGAAGAGGCGGTCGCCGGCATCCCCCAAGCCGGGCACGATGAAGCCCGCCGGCGGGTCGTCAGGACCTTGGGGGGAGGGCGTGAGGTGCCGGTCCACGTGGGCCACGTGGACAACGACATCGGGGTGGTGGGCCTGCAGGTGATGAATGCCCTCGGGCGCGGCCAAGATGCCGACGAATTTGATGCGCTCGACCCCCCACGCCTTCAGGATCGAGGCCGTCGCCGCTGCTGACCCGCCGGTGGCGAGCATGGGATCCAGGATGAAGCAGACATCCACCCGGGGACGGCGGGGCAGTTTGTTGTAGTAGGTGACGGGACGCAAGGTTTCCTCGTCACGGTAGAGGCCGATGTGCCACACCTCGGCGTCCGGGAAGAGGTCAAGGGCCCCCTCGACCATGCCCAACCCGGCCCGGAGGATGGGGATCAGCCCCACACGCTCGGCCACGCACACGCCTTGGGCTTCGGCGTGCAGCGGCGTGGTCACCGTCACGGGGTGAACGCGCATGTCGGCGGTGGCCTCGTACATGAGCAACCCCGTCAGCCGGCGCATCACGGCGCGGAAGGTGGCCGGCGGCGTGGCGGGGTCGCGCAGCCGTGTCAGTTGCTCCTTCACCAGTGGGTGCTGTGACTCGTGGACATCAGCCATAGGAGATTCTCTCCACCAAAGTTCACGGACAGGAAGAGCGCCCTACAGGAAACGGCGGCGGTAGCGCTGTTCGGTCTCGGCCTTGCAGCGCACGCAGAGGCGAGTTTCGGGCATGATGTTGAGGCGCTCCGGGTCAATGGGGCGGCCACACCGCTCACAAATGCCATACGTGCCCTGTTCAACGGTCTCCAGCGCGTCGAGGATCTCCCGCAGGCGAGCCTCGAACGACTGGAGCAGGGCTACACTTTTCTCCCGCTCGATGAGGTCAGGGGCACTATCCTCGGGCTCGAACTCCGTTTCGGCCTGGATGGCGCGCTTGAGGCGTTCAATTTCCTGTTCGACAATGCGTCTCTCCTGTTCAAGGCGTTCGCGTGTGGCGTCCTTGTCCATCGAGCATTCCTCCGCGTGGGGATTTTTGAGGCGTTCAACGAAAACCTCACGGGAATCGCTCCAAAAGTGGCCTTTTATAGCATGAAATGGGCGGAACGTCAACCCGCTGAGGGGCCTTTTGGGGCCCATTGGGGCTGAACGTTTTTCCTCCACGGGGCCACGTTGACCAAATGCCCCCTTTTGTGCTACAATGGGGGCAACCCACGCTGTCGCCGCCTGCCCGGCTGCCACCACGGGGCACGGGAGGGCGCGGGGGCTTCGGCGCAGGTCGTGAGGCCATGCATGAGCGTATCAATCAAAGCAGCATCCCGCGATAAAGGAGGGTGGCATGGAGGTTCTCAAAGTCTCAGCCCGCTCGCGATCCACGGCTGTGGCCGGGGCCATCGCCGGCGTCATCCGGGAGGGCCATGTGGCCGAGGTGCAGGCCATTGGCGCCGGCGCCGTCAACCAGGCGGTCAAGGCCGTGGCCATCGCGCGCACCTACCTGGCCGAAGATGGCATTGACATTGTCTGCATTCCCTCGTTCGTGGAGATCGACATCGACGGCCAGGAACGCACCGCGGTGAAGTTGACTGTCGAGCGACGCGAGCAGCCAGCAGCGCCGACCACGGCAGGCTAATCCCCCGGCGCCCGCATCTCCCGTCCGGCTAATCGCTCTCCGCGGCCACGGTTGGCCTTCCGCGCCCGGCCTCCATCTCCAAGGCGCGGGAGGCCGAGCACAACAGTGTCCCACACGAGTTCAGGGTTGACGTTGGTCTCCTCCAGTATCCTCGCCGAGCGCTCCACGCGACGCACGATCCAGTACACTGCCAGGGGTGACAGGCGGCCGGCCGCCTCCTGAAGGCCTTGGGGTGATGGCAGCCCAAGGGCATCGGCCACGCCGTGGTGTCGGAGCCACATATCTCGCCACCACGTGAGCCACCAGGCCAAGATATCCAACCCGTCCGGGCGGCGGGCCAAGCGCTCGGCCTCCTGGAGGCGTTCGCTCCGGGTGGCCCGCAGCAGGCGCTCCAGGAGCTCGACAGCCTCCTGGTAGGCGGCCACCACGGCGGGCTCATCGAGGGCCCGGATCGCCCATCCCACGCGCCCTCCGCTCAGGCGAGCCAGCCGGCGCGCCTCTTCGGCGTCGGCACCGCGCCCGCGCAGGGCAACCTCAATCTCGCCTGCCGGCACGGGACGCAGGCGGACAAGCTGACACCGGGAGCGGATGGTGGGCAGCAGGTTCTCCTCGTCCAGGGCGGTCAAGATCAGCACCACGAAGGGAGGGGGTTCCTCGAGGGTCTTGAGAAAGGCGTTGGCCGCCTGGGGGGTCATGCGGTCGGCCCGTTCCACGATGAGCACCTTCCAGGGGGCCTCAAGAGGGCGAATGGCCCAGTCGGCCTGGAGCCGGCGCACCAGCTCAACCTTGTAGACGGCGGAGGGCCGTTTTTCGCCCAACAGGTGGCGTTGGGCCTCCAGGTCAACAGCGCGCACGTCCGGGTGACGGCCGGCGTGGACGAGCCCACAAGCCCGGCAGCGGCCACAGGGGGCCGGTCCATCCCCCTCGCAGACCAGGGCACGGGCAAACCAGCGCGCCACGGTGCGCTTGCCCACGTGGGGAGGGCCAACGAAGAGGTAGGCGTGGGCAGGAGCCTGTTGGGCGGCCACCCGTGCCAGGCGTTCCACGGCCCGGCGGTGCCCGATGATCTCCTCCATCCGCCCTCACTCCCGGCGGATGTCCACGTGCTCGAACACGTGGTTGGCCGGATCGTAGAGGCCGTAGCTCGGGGCCCCAAAGCGGCCCATCACCTCACCGGGGTTGGCCCAGAGAGTGGTGCCCACCACGTCCAGGTGGCGCTGGTGGTTGTGTCCGCTGAAGACCGCGTCGTAGGCGCCGCTCTCCACGAGCCGGCGGGCGATCTCCGGGTAGTGATTCAGCGCCACGCGCCGTCCGGCCAGTTCCAGCTCGGCGAAGGGGCCGTACAGGTGCACGTGGTCGAACTTAGAGGCCACTTGGGCCAACAGGAAGGGATCGCCGTCGTTGTTGCCGAAGACCGCGTGGATAGGGCCCCGGAATCCCTCGGCCATTTGGGCCAGAGTGAAGGGCGCACAGAAGTCCCCCAGGAAGAGGAGCACGTCGCCCCCCCGCCCGGCGATGTCGTGCAGGGCCGCCTCCAGGTTCCAGATGTTGTCGTGAATGTCACTCAAGACCGCCACGCGCATGGTGGTTCCTCCCTTGACACTCGTGGTGGCATGTGCCGCGTTCGGCCTCGGGGCCGCAGCTCACGCCGCGGGGCTCCCCCCGGCGCGCGCCCACTGTGTGCCTCCGAGGGGAGGCTCCTTCAGGAGCCGCAGTTGGCGCGCTTCCCCCGGCCGGATGTGGAAGAGCTCTTCGGGCCAGAGGGCGTGAAGCACAGGGTACAGGGGATGGGCCCGCGCGGCATGACGTGCCGCGAAGAGGTCGTCCAAGGTGGCAGCGCCCAAGAGTTCGCCCCACGTCGTGGGCTTAAAGAGCAGCCGGCGCCCCCGCCGGGCCACAAGGGGGTGGGGCAGCGGCGTCAGGGGCCCCAAGTCCACGCGCACGTAGAGGTGATCGGCCCGCGGGTGGTCGGGCTCCTGGGGCAACAGCTCCCGGCGGGGCAGGTGCTGTCGGTCCACCACCGGCGCCCACCAGGCCACGCGCCACCGCTCCTCCCCGAAACGCCCCCCCTGGTAGAAGGCCAGGGCGCGGGCGTCCTCCAGGGCGCGAGGTGCGCGGTCAGCGGGCACCCGATACCAGTGCTGTTGACGGGCCAAGTCGAGGTCACGGGGGCGCGGCACATAGGCGATCAGGACCGGGTCGGTTGGTCGCAGGGACGGTGGTGCGTTCACGGGAAGGGCTCCTCCTCGTCTTCCCCGTGCCGGCCAAGGAGTCTGTCAAGCTGGGCGGCCAGCACGTCGGGATCAGTGGTGGGTTCTCGGCAGGCGAAGTGTTCACACAGGTAGGCGGTGGCTTTTCCCCCCAAAGCGGTGCGTCCCCGCAGGAGGGGCAGCGGAGCAGCCTGTTCCTCCGCCTCGGCGGCTGCCAGGAGCAGTGTGGGCACGTAGCGGCGGGCCAACACGTCCAGGAAGGGCGCCCACTCCCCAACCGGCCCCACTAGGGCCAGCTCCACGGGCGGGTGGAGGAGGGTGTCCAGGGCACAGAGCCAGTTGGCAAAGCCCAAGGGTTGTTCGGCGGCCGCGCGGCCCACCAGGCGGACGGTCTGTTCGCCCCGCTCCCGCAGGGTGTCGTCGTCCCAATAGGCGGCCAGCCGGAGGAGTGCTGTGGCGGCGACGCTGTTGCCGGCAGGGATGGCGTTGTCCACCAGCTCCTTGGGGCGCACGATCAGGTCGTCAGTCCCGGCGGACGTGTCGAAGAAGCCGCCCCGTGCCTCGTCCCAGAAGTGGGCAAGCATCCGCTCGACCAGCCCGCGGGCCTCGGTCAGCCAGCGTACGTCGAGGGTGGCCTCGTAGAGGGTCACGAGTGCGTCCGCGAGGAAGGCGTAGTCCTCCAACAGGCCGTGCACCCGTGCCCGCCCGTCCAAGGGGCTCCACACGTGGCGGAGGGCACCATCGCTGTCGCGCAGGGCGGTGAGCAGGAACTCGGCGTTCTCGACGGCGACAGCCACGTCCTCCGGGCGGCCCAGAATGCGGCCGGCTTCCGCAAAGGCGGCCAACATAAGGGCATTCCACGAGGTGAGCACCTTGGTGTCGGTGGCCGGGGGCACGCGCTGCCGACGGGCCTCGAACAGGGTGCGGCGTGCGCGCGCCAGGAGGGCGTCCAGCTCTTCGGGGGAGATCTCCAAGGTGCGCGCCACTACGTCAGGGTCATTGGGCACCCACAGGATGTTCTTGCCCTCCCAGTTGCCCGTGGCGGAGACGGCGTAGAAGGTCTTCACGGCGTGGGCCACCTCGGGGGGGCAGGAGGGCGTCAATCTCCGCCTCGTGCCAGACGAAGAACTTGCCCTCCTCCCCTTCGCTGTCGGCATCTTGGGCACTGTAGAAGCCCCCGTCCGGGTGGCGCATTTCCCTCAGGACGTAGGCCAGCGTCTCCTCGGCCACCTGACGGTACAGGGGGTCACCAAAGGCCTGCCACGCCCACAGGTAGACGCGCACGAGCTGAGCGTTGTCGTAGAGCATTTTCTCGAAGTGGGGTACCAGCCAGAAACGGTCCACGGCGTAGCGGTGGAAGCCGCCGCCAAGGTGGTCGTAGATGCCGCCACGAGCCATGCGGGTCAGCGTACGGCGGAGCATGTGGGCGGCACGATTGTCCCCTGTGCGGTGGTGGGCGCGCAGCAGGAAGGCGAGCACCGACGGCTGGGGGAACTTGGGCGCGCGGCCGAAGCCGCCCCACTCGGGGTCGTAGTGGCGGATCGCCTGCTCCAGGGCTTGGGCGATCACGTCCGGGGTGAGATTATCAGTTTGGGGCTCGACCAGAGTGCGCCGGCGGATGTACTCCACCAGCCGGCCGGCCTGGTCCTCGATCTGGTCCCGCTGGTGTTTCCAGGCATGGGCGATGGAGAGGAGCACTTGCTTGAAGGAGGGGAGGCCGTGGCGGGGCACCGGCGGAAAGTAGGTGCCGCCGTAGAAGGGCTTGCCCTCCGGCGTGAGGAAGACGGACATGGGCCAGCCGCCGGAGCCGGTGAGGGCTTGGACGGCGTCCATGTACATGGCGTCCACGTCCGGACGCTCCTCCCGGTCCACCTTCACGTTCACAAAGTGCGCGTTCATCAGGCGAGCGGTCTCGGGGTCCTCGAAGGACTCCCGTTCCATGACGTGACACCAGTGGCAGGCGGAGTAGCCGATGCTGAGGAAGATGGGCTTGTCCTCGGCCCGCGCCCGCTCGAAGGCTTCCGGCCCCCACGGGTACCAGTCCACGGGGTTGTCCTTGTGTTGGAGCAGGTACGGGCTCGTTTCCTGGGCCAAGCGGTTGGGCATTGGGGGCCTCCTCTCTCGTGTACGCCGTGGGAGGATGGGGCGCCCTCGCCTCACTCTTCCCACTGCTGATTCGGGTTCCCGGCCCCACCGACGTCATCCCTGGCGGGAACACGGGATCCCACGGGAACATGTGTCGAATTCACCGGAAACCAAGGAAAAAAGCCCGCCGTTGGCGGGCTGGGAAGGCGACGGCCGGATTCGAACCGGCGATCGGGGTTTTGCAGACCCCTGCCTTAACCACTTGGCTACGTCGCCCCGCGTTTTCCATTATACCACAGCGGGCTCCCATGTCAAGGTATGCGCCCGCTTGCCAACCGGCCGGCTCAACTTGACAGAAAGTTAATTGAGTTTATCATCTTTCCCAACATCCGGCCCGCCCGGGTGTTGGCCCCACGCCAACGTAGTTCACGGCCGCCCCCTGAGGGAGCCGGCCACACCAATTGGACTTGGAGGAAGGAGTGCCACATGATTGACCGAATTGTCGTTCCCCCAAGCGTTCACATTGCCGCCGGCGGCGTGCTCTTCCTGGTGGCCGCGGCAGCCCTTGTGCTCACGGCCCTAGAAGCCCGCCGGCGACATCCCCTGAGCCGCACGACGGTGAGCGTGTTGGCGGCGTTACAGCTCTTGTTGCTCGCACAGACGCTCATCGGCATCAAGCTGCTCGACCAAGGACACGGCGTGCGTCAGCTCTACATTCACTACGTGGGCGGGTTTGCCCCCATTGGCCTGTACCTGGTGCTCTCTTGGCTGCCCCTCCGCGATGAAGTACGGCGCACCTACGCGACGGCAGCCGTCACGGGTTTGACCTTTGTCTTTGTGCTCCTCACTTTTGCCGTGGGCAGCATGTACGTCAACGGATAACCGGCCAAGGGCCGAATGCCGCGGAGTGGGCCGGGTGGGACTCGAACCCACACGGGCGCGATGCCCAGGGGATTTTAAGTCCCCTGCGTCTACCGGTTCCGCCACCGGCCCGGAACACTTTTATTGTACCCAACCTTGTTCATTTGTCGAGCCGGAGGGGCCCTCCGCTCACCCCTCCGGCACGTTGTTCCAGCGCCATCAGCCGCCGTCCGGCCCGGGTTCATATCGGCCGCCCAAGTGGCGGGCGAGGAAGCGTTCGTCTTTTCCCCTATTTGTGCTTCAAGTGGATGTCAGCCGTGTGATGGTTTGTAACGGTGCACATTCAGTGCTCATTGGTGCAGCCTAACACCCAGAAGACCGAGCCCCATCAGGATGATGATCAGACCAACAACAATCGCGTTCCTCATTCCAGAGCGACGCTCAATTGTTGAGAAATCCCGGTCAGACGATAGTAGGCACATTATCGGAGCGGGTGGTCCGGCCAGGATCCCTCAGGGGAAGGACATAAAAGGCAAAACAGCTTTGACAGATTATCCCCCCCATAAGCCCCCCTTGGCACATATCGTCTTCCTTTGACGCCCGCGCCCATGGGGACTACAATGGCGGACCAGAACATCGCTGGCGTGAAGGGCAGCCGAGCCCCCATTGTGCACCGGCGAGGAGGCACACATGGCCCTGGCAGAGTACGTCCGCGCTCACCGTGAGCAGTTTTTGGAAGAGCTGATCGCCTTTTGCCGCATTCCCAGCGTGACGGCCGAGGGCGACGACGGATGGGAGGCCGCACGCTGGGTGGCCCGCCGCCTGGAAGCCCTGGGGGCCGACGTGGCATTTTGGGGGATCAACGGCGCGCCCCCCGTGGTCTACGCCGAACTGGGGCCGGCCAACGCATCCCGCACGCTCCTGATCTACAACCACTACGATGTCCAGCCGGCTGACCCCCTCGACTTATGGGAGACCCCTCCCTTTGAGCCCCACGTGCGCGGCGGACACCTCTACGCGCGCGGCGTGGCCGACAACAAGGCCAACATTGTGGCCCGCGCTCAGGCGCTGGAGGCGTGGCTGGCCGTCCAAGGCGAGCTTCCCCTGCGCATCAAGTGGATTGTAGAGGGGGAGGAGGAAAACAGCAGTCCCCACGTGGCCCAAGTGGCCGCTCAACACGGCGAGCGCTTCGCCGACGCGGACGGCTGTCTCTGGGAAAGCGGCTACAAGGACTCGGCCGGCCGCCACGTGCTCTACTGCGGCCTCAAGGGGATCGCGTACTTGGAACTGTGCTCCCGGGGCGCCGCGCAGGACCTCCACTCCTCCTGGGGGACGCTGGTGCCGAACGCAGCCTGGCGGCTTGTTTGGGCCTTGGCCACACTCAAGGCCGAAGATGAGACCATTACGGTGGAGGGGCTCATGGACCACGTGCGTCCTCCTGATCCGGCCGAGCTCGAACATGTGCGCCGGCTCCCCTTTGACGCTGCTGCCATCCGGGAACGCCACGCCATTTCCGAGTTCGTGGGGGGCGTGGACGGCCCGGACGCCCTGGTGCGCCACCTCTACGCGCCCACGTGCACCATCTGCGGGCTGTGCAGCGGCTACGGCGGCCCCGGCACCAAGACCGTGCTCCCCGCCCACGCCGTGGCCAAGGTGGACTTCCGGCTGGTGCCCGATCTCACCCCCGAGCTGGTGCGCGACCTAGTGGAGGCTCACCTGCGCCGCCGCGGGTTCGCCGACGTGGAGGTTATCCTGGTCGACGGCGTGCGGCCGGCTCGCAGCCCCGTGGACTCGGCCGTGGCACAAGCTGCCGCTGCCGCCGCCCGGGACGTGGGCGGACACGAGCCGGTGATCTACCCCAACATGGCAGCCAGCGGCCCCATGTATGACCTGTGTGACGCGTTCGGCATTCCGGCCGTGGGCTTCGGGGTCGGGTGGCCGGGCTCCAACGTCCACGCTCCCAACGAAAACGTGCGGCTGGACGACTACTTCGAGGGCATCCTGATGATGGCCGCCTTCGTGGAACGCTTCGCCCAAGGGACATGAGCCGCAGGTGACCTCACAGGCGCTTGCCCATCAGCAGGCGCTCCACCCCAAAGCCGGCCGCCTCGTACAGGCGCCGTGCCGGGACGTTGGTAGCAGCAACCGTCAGGCCCAGCTCAACACAGCCCAGCTCGCGGCTGTGGCGCTCGGCCTCGGCGAGCAGGGCACGGCCCACCCCTCGGCCACGCCAGGCGGGCTCCACGTAGAGATCGTAAATGTATCCCCGCTTGGCCCCGGTGTAGCTGTCGCGCACCACGCCCAGCCACACGTGGCCCACGTTCTCTCCGCCAGGTGTCTCGGCCACGACCAAGCGGCTCTCCCCGCGGCGCCGGAGCAAGGTGGCCGTCTCTTGGGCGTGGCGCGCCACCTCTTCGCGCGTGTAGATGGCCTTGGCCTCAGCGGGCAGATCGTGCCAGGCGGTCTCCGCCACCCGGCGAAGCAGCGTGGGCACATCCTCCGGTCGCCCCTCACGAAAGCGAACCTCCATCGTTCCCTCCTACACCATCTTGGTCCTTCCAAGGCCGCAGGGCGGCCACAGGTTGATCATTATATTCCTGTTCTCCGGCGCCTGCCACCCTAAAGCGCGTTGGTTTTTGACACATGATTCACCTCTCGTTATAATAGGTGGTTGCGGCAGCACTCGTCGCCGCGTGCTGTGACCATATGGTCTGACGGGATGTGCGGAGAGGGCGAGTCTACGCTCTGGCAGAAGAACCGGCCTGGCCGGTTTTGATCCCCGATCTGCCAGCCGCCTACCCCTAACCTCAAAAAGCTCGTGTTCATGTTGTCCCCGCAAGCGTCCGGCGCACACAGCACGAACGGGTCAAGGCACGTGGTGGGGCCCCTTGTCTCCCACGCTGTCGGCGGTCTGCCCCGTGCCGTGAGCCCTCGAAGCTCATGCCGGGCCACCTCCGGTCAGTGCCGGCCAAAGACTTGAAACCAGTGAAGGAGTGGGCGCCAGCATGTCAAACCAAAGGCTTCTCCAACAGCGGCCGAGGAAGAAGAACTACGCGCGGATCTCTGAAATTCTGCCCCTGCCCAACCTCATCGAGGTCCAGCAGAAAAGTTACGAGTGGTTCCGCCAGGAGGGGCTCCGCCAGTTGTTGGACGAGATCTCCCCCATCACGTCCTTCAACGGCAACTTGGAGCTCTCCTTCGAGGACTACTGGTTCGAGGCCCCCAAGTACACGGAGGATGAGTGCCGTATGATGGACTTAACCTACGGCGCTCCCCTCTGGGTTCGGGCCAAGTTGCTCAACAAGGAGACGGGGGAGATCCAAGAGCAGAATGTCTTCTTGGGCGAGTTCCCCCTGATGACCCACAAGGGCACGTTCATCTTTAACGGCGCCGAGCGCGTGGTGGTCAGCCAGCTCATTCGCTCCCCCAACGTCTACTTCTCCCTGGAGGAGGACCGACCCACGGGCCGCTCGCTCTGCAGTGCCAAGGTGATCCCCAACCGGGGAGCCTGGTTGGAATTCGAGACCAGCCGGCGGGACGTGATCAGCGTCAAGGTGGACCGCAAGCGGAAGATTCCGGTCACCATTTTCCTGCGCGCCTTGGGCACCGTGCCCGACGGGTATGGCTCCACCCTGATCCAGAGCGGCAGCGACGAGGAGCTGTGGGCTCTCTTCGAGGAGGTGGATCACAACCCCGACCACCGATACCTGGCCGCCACCATGGAACGGGATCCCACCAAGTCGGCCGAGGACGCCCTGCTCGAACTCTACCGTCGCCTGCGCCCCGGTGACCCGGCCACGGTGGACAACGCCATCTCGTACTTGCGCTCCCTCTTCTTCGATCCCAAGCGTTACGACCTGGCGCGGGTAGGACGCTACAAGATGAACCGCACGCTGGGCGTCAACATTTCCCTGGATTGGCGCCTCCTCACGCAGGAGGACATTGTCCAGATCGTCCGCCGCATGGTCCGCATCAACAACGGAGAGGACGAACCCGAAGAGGTGGACCACCTGGGCAACCGGCGCGTCAAGACGGTGGGTGAGCTCATCCAGAACCAGCTCCGTGTGGGCTTCGTGCGCATGGAGCGGGTAGTGCGCGAGCGCATGAGCATCCGCAACCCGGAGCAGATGACGCCCATCTCCCTGATCAACATCCGCCCGGTGGTGGCTGCCATCCGGGAGTTCTTCGGCGGCTCACAGCTCAGCCAGTTCATGGAACAGACCAACCCTCTCTCGGAGCTGACCCACAAGCGCACGCTCAGCGCCCTCGGCCCGGGCGGGCTCAAACGGGAGCGGGCCGGCTTCGACGTGCGGGACGTGCACCATTCCCACTACGGCCGCATCTGTCCCATAGAGACGCCCGAAGGGCCCAACATCGGCCTGATCGGCCGGCTGGCCACCTACGCCCGCGTCAACGACTTCGGCTTCATTGAAACCCCCTACCGCAAGGTGCTCCAGAGCGTGCCCAACGACGGCCGGTCGGTGGTCGGGCTGATCGTGCGGGAGACGATTCTGGACCCCGAGAGCGGTGAGCCCATCATCGAGGCCGGCGAGCGAGCCACCGAGGAGCAGGCCGAACGCCTGGTCCACCTCGACCGCCCCGAGATCAAAATTCGGCCCAAGGTGACCGACGAGATCGTCTACCTGGCGGCCGACGAGGAGGAGAAGCACACCATTGCCCAGGCTAACGCCCGCCTGGACGAGGAAGGGTATTTCATCGGGGACCGCACCTCGGTGCGCCAAGGCTCCGACTTCCGGCGGGATTCCGTCCACAAGGTGGACTTCATGGACGTTTCTCCCAAGCAAGTGGTGGGCGTCTCGGCCTCCCTCATCCCCTTCCTGGAACACGACGACGCCAACCGGGCGCTCATGGGCTCCAACATGCAGCGCCAGGCCGTCCCTCTCGTGCGCCCCGAGGCGCCCACAGTGGCCACCGGCGTCGAGTTCCCGGCCGCGCGCGACTCAGGCCAGGTGATCGTGGCCCGCCAGGACGGCCAAGTGGTGAGCGTCACCAGTGAGCGCATCGTGGTGCGTGAGGTAGACGGCAACTTGGAGACCTACCATCTTCACCGCTTCCCCCGATCCAACCAGAGCACTTGCATTGACCAGCGCCCGGTGGTGTACAAGGGGCAGTGGGTGAAGGCCGGCGACATCCTGGCCGACTCCAGCTCCACGGAACACGGTGAGCTCGCCCTGGGTCAAAATGTCCTCGTCGCCTTCATCTCATGGGAAGGGGGCAACTTCGAGGACGCCATCCTCATCAGCGAGGATCTGGTGCGGCGGGACAAATACACCTCGATCCACATTGAGAAACACGAAGTCGAAGCACGGGACACCAAACTGGGCCCCGAGGAAATCACACGGGATATCCCCAACGTGGGCGAAGAGGCCCTGAAGGACCTGGACGAACGGGGTATTATCCGCATCGGGGCCGAGGTGAAACCGGGTGACATCCTGGTGGGCAAGATCACCCCCAAGGGAGAAACGGAGCTGACGCCCGAGGAGAAGCTCCTGCGGGCCATCTTCGGCGAGAAGGCCCGCGAAGTGAAGGACTCCTCCCTGCGCCTGCCCCACGGGGAGCGGGGCAAAGTGGTGGAGGTGCAGGAGTTCTCCCGGGAAAACCACCAAGACCTGCCCGTGGGCGTGGAGCGCATGGTGCGCGTCCACATCGCCCAGCTCCGCAAGATCACCGAGGGGGACAAGATGGCCGGCCGCCACGGGAACAAGGGGGTCATCTCCAAAGTGGTGCCCGTTGAGGATATGCCCTACTTGGAGGACGGCACCCCCGTGGAACTGATCCTCAACCCCTTGGGCGTGCCGGGCCGCATGAACTTGGGCCAAATCCTGGAAACCCACCTGGGCTGGGCGGCCGACCGCTTGGGCTTTCGGGCCATTACGCCCGTCTTCGACGGCGCCACCGAGGAGGAGATCGCCGCCGAACTGGCCCGCGCTTGGATGATTGACCGCGCCTGGCTCGACCTGACCGAGCGGGCCATCCGGTGGCTCAAGGAACAAGACCTCCCCACGGAGAGCTACTTCGACGACCAGGAAGCGCGGGTGGTCTACCTGTACCAGAAACTGGTGGACGTCGGTTGGCCCGACCCCGAGGACGTAGTCCGCGACCGGACGACCATGCGACGGGCATGCTCCACCTCTGGCTCGAGGAGAAGGGCTACTCCCCACACGAGCTGTTGGTGTGGGAGGATGACACCCGGTCACACGAGGAGCGCCAAGCCGCCGACAGGCGGGCTGTGCAAGCTTGTCTGCGCCTGTGGATCGCCCACCGGGGCTACGCCGACCGCCTGGAAGGTGTCGGCCCGGACGAGGACGTGCTTCCCATTGCCCGCGAAGTGAGCCAGGAGACGGGATGGCCGTTGCCCACAACGGGCAAACAGCGCCTTCTACGACGGCAAAACAGGCGAACCCTATGATCACCCTGTGACCGTGGGCGTGATCACCATGATGAAGCTGGTCCACCTTGTCGAGGACAAGGTTCACGCCCGCTCCACCGGTCCCTACAGCCTCGTCACCCAACAGCCACTGGGGGGCAAAGCCCAGTTCGGCGGCCAGCGCTTCGGCGAGATGGAAGTCTGGGCCCTCGAAGCCTACGGGGCTGCTCACACCCTGCAGGAAATGCTCACAGTGAAGTCCGACGACGTGGCCGGCCGCACGCGCACCTACGAGGCCATCGTCAAAGGCGAGAAGATCGGCGAGGCCGGCATCCCCGAATCCTTCCGTGTCCTGGTGAAGGAGCTGCAAAGCCTGGCCCTGAGCGTGGAAGTGATCGGCGAGGACGACGAGCGCATCCCCTTGGGCAAGGAGGTGGAAGAGGAACCGCTGCCCAAGTTGGGCTTCGGCCTCGGGTTGCCCCGAATGCCTGAAGGGGAATCGTAGCTTGCTCCTTCGGACCAAGGCATTTGACAGGCTCGCGGCTCTGTGGTAGGATATGCTGCCGTGAGCCCAGGCGGGCAAACGTCCCCGTTTGGGACCACGATCTCGACAAAATGCACGTGAACGGACGGCCCGCTGTCCCCAAGGCCGTCCGTTCACGTGCTTGCCCAACGAGACCGAACAAGGGGAGGAGAGGTGCCGACAATCAACCAGCTCGTCCGCAAAGGCCGCAAGCGCAAGAAGGGGAAGAGCAAGGCGCCGGCGCTTCAGTACACCTACAACGCCCTGAAGAACAAGCGCGTCCGGCTGCCCAAGGGCTCGCCCCAGAAGCGCGGCGTGTGCACTGTGGTGCGCACCATGACGCCCAAGAAGCCCAACTCGGCCCTGCGCAAGATTGCCCGTGTGCGCCTGACAAACGGCATCGAGGTCACCGCCTACATTCCCGGAGAAGGCCACGGCCTCCAGGAGCACTCGGTGGTACTGGTACGCGGTGGCCGCGTAAAGGACTTGCCGGGCGTGCTCTATCACATCGTGCGCGGCGCCTTAGACGCCGGCGGCGTCGACGGGCGCCGGCGTAGCCGCAGCAAGTACGGCACGGAGAGGCCCAGATCGTGAGCCCTCGGCCGGTTCCGCTGTAGCCCCCCCGGGCTGCAAGAACCGCAGGCAAGAGAAGGGGTCCAGGCCCCATCACACGCCCTTGGAGGTCCCTCGCGAACAGTGCCGGTGCGCCTGCCCGGCCACAAGGTGAACAGGTGTCGGCGATGCAAGGAGCGAGGGACTTTTTTTGCCCGGAACTCGGAAAAATATTGAAAAAGGGGAGAGCATCCTATGCCGAGGCGAGGACAACCACCCCGTCGGCCCATTGCACCGGACCCAAAGTACAACAGCGAGCTCGTGGCCAGGCTGATCAACAAAGTCATGCGGGACGGCAAGAAGAGCTTGGCCCAACGCCTCGTCTACGAGGCCTTTGATATCGTGGAACAGCGCCTCAACAAGCCGGCCTTGGATGTCTTCGAACGGGCCGTCAAGAACGCCACCCCCCTCGTTGAAGTGCGTCCCCGCCGCGTGGGGGGGGCCACCTACCAGGTGCCCATCGAAGTACGCTCCGAACGCCAGATCTCCCTGGCTCTCCGGTGGCTCGTCCAAGCAGCACGGGCCCGCTCCGGCCGGGGGTTCGCCCAAAAGCTGGCCAACGAGCTCATGGACGCCTACAACAACACCGGCGGCGCGGTGAAGAAAAAGGAAGACACGCACCGCATGGCCGAGGCCAACAAAGCTTACAGCCACTACCGCTGGTAACAGGAGCCAAGCCAACACTTATGACCGAGTACGACATCACCACAATTCGCAATATCGGCATCATTGCCCACATCGACGCCGGCAAGACGACCACGACCGAGCGCATCCTGTTCTACACGCACAAGATCCACCGCATGGGCGAAGTCCACGAGGGCTCGGCCACCATGGACTGGATGGAACAGGAGCGCGAACGGGGGATCACCATTACGGCTGCCTCGACCACAACCACATGGCGGGGCCACCAGATCAACATCATTGACACCCCCGGCCACATCGACTTCACCGTCGAGGTCCAGCGCTCCTTGCGGGTGCTCGACGGCGGCGTAGTGGTCTTCGACGCCGTGGCCGGCGTGGAGCCCCAATCCGAGACCGTGTGGCGCCAAGCCGATCGCTACGGGGTGCCCCGCATCTGCTTCGTCAACAAGATGGACCGCGTAGGGGCTAACTTTGTCCGCTGTGTGGACATGATCCGGGAACGGCTGCGGGCCAACCCCATTCCCGTGCAGCTCCCCATCGGCGCCGAGAACTCGTTTGTGGGCGTGGTGGACTTGATTCACAACAGGGCCCTCATCTACGTGGACGACTTGGGCACCCGCAGCGAGGACACCGACATCCCCCCTGAACTCACCGCCGAAGCCGCCGAGGCCCGTGAACGCCTCATCGAAGCCGTCGCCGAAACTGACGATGAACTCACCGAAAAATACCTGGAAGGGGAGGAGATCACGCCCGAGGAGATCAAGCGCGCCCTGCGCGCGGCCACCATCAGTGGCCAACTCGTGCCCGTCCTCTGCGGCTCCGCCCTCAAGAACAAGGGCGTGCAACCCCTCCTCGACGCTGTCGTGGACTACTTGCCCTCGCCGGTGGACATTCCCGCCGTCAAAGGGTTCCACCCCGACGACGAGGAAACGGTCATCCACCGGCGGGCCAGCGTGGACGAGCCATTGGCCGCCCTGGCCTTCAAGATCATGACCGACCCCTACGTGGGACGTCTGGCCTACGTGCGCGTCTACAGCGGCGCCCTGCGCAGCGGTGAGACCGTGCTCAACACCACGCGCGGCAAGCGAGAGCGCATCGGCCGGCTCATGCGGATGCACGCCAACCGGCGCGAGGAGATCGACGTCATCTACGCCGGTGATATTGGTGCGGTCTTGGGGCCCAAGGTCACCTTCACCGGCGACACCCTCAGTGCCCCCAACGCCCCCATCGTGCTGGAGAGCATCAAGTTCCCAGAGCCGGTCATCTCCGTTGCCGTGGAGCCCAAAACCCAACAGGACCAGGACAAGTTGGCCGATGCCCTCCGGCGCCTGGCCGAAGAGGACCCCACCTTCCAAGTGCGCACCGACCCGGAAACGGGCCAAACGCTCCTCTGGGGCATGGGCGAGCTCCACTTGGAGGTGATCGTTGACCGCCTGATGCGCGAATTTCGCGTGGGGGCCAAGGTAGGCCGCCCCCAAGTGGCCTACAGGGAAACCATCACCCGGCCGGTACGCGCTGAGGGGCGCTTCGTGCGTCAGACCGGCGGGCGGGGCCAGTACGGCCACTGTGTGGTGGAGTTCGAACCCCTTCCCTCAGGTGAAGGGTTCAAGTTCGAGAACAAAATCGTGGGCGGCGTTATCCCCAAAGAGTACATCCCGGCCGTGGAACAGGGAATCCGCGAGGCCATGGAGGCGGGCGTGTTGGCCGGCTACCCCATTGTGGACCTGAAGGCCACACTGGTAGACGGCTCCTACCACGAAGTGGACTCCAGCGAACTGGCCTTCAAGATCGCCGGCTCCTTGGCCCTCAAGGAGGCCGTGCCCAAGGCCGGCCCCGTATTGCTCGAGCCCATCATGAAAGTGGAAGCCGTCGTGCCCAACGAGTACACGGGCGACGTGATCGGCGACTTGAGCGCCCGCCGAGGCCACATCGAGGGCATGGAGCCACGCGGCGAGGGGTTGACCGCCATTCGCGCCAAGGTGCCCCTGGCCGAAATGTTCGGCTACGCCACGGCGCTCCGCTCCATGACCCGCGGACGAGGTGTGTTCACCATGGAATTTGACCACTATGCCCCCTTGCCGCCCAACATCGCGGAGACCATAATCGGAAGCCGACGACAAAAGTAATATCTGAGGAGGACAGCAATCATGGCCAAAGAGAAATTTGTGCGCACGAAACCGCACGTGAACGTCGGGACAATCGGGCACGTGGACCACGGGAAGACGACGCTGACGGCGGCGATCACGCGAGTGTTGTCGACAAAGGGGTTTGCGGACTTCACGCCGTTCGAGGAGATCGACAAGGCGCCGGAGGAGCGGGCCCGCGGGATCACCATAGCGATCGGCCCACGTGGAGTACGAGACGGAGAAGCGGCACTACGCGCACGTGGACTGCCCTGGGCACGCGGACTACATCAAGAACATGATCACGGGGGCGGCGCAGATGGACGGGGCGATTCTGGTGGTGAGCGCGCCGGACGGGCCGATGCCGCAGACGCGGGAGCACATTCTGCTGGCGCGGCAGGTGGAAGTGCCGTGCGATGGTGGTGTTCCTGAACAAAGTGGACATGATGGACGACGAGGAGCTGCTGGAGCTGGTGGAGCTGGAGGTGCGGGAGCTGCTGGAGCAGTACGGGTTTCCCGGGGACGAGGTGCCGGTGGTGAGGGGGTCGGCGCTGAAGGCCCTGGAGTGCGGGTGCGGTGAACGGGAATGTGAGTGGTGTGGCCGGATTTGGGAGCTGTTGGACGCGGTGGACGAGTACATACCGCAGCCGGTGCGGGAGGCGGACAAGCCGTTCCTGATGCCCATCGAGGACGTGTTCAGCATCAAGGGGCGGGGGACGGTGGTGACCGGGCGCGTGGAGCGCGGGACACTGCGGCTGAACGAGGACGTGGAGATCGTGGGGCTGGGGCCAACGCGGACGACGGTGGTGACGGGGATCGAAATGTTCCACAAGCTGCTGGACGAGGCGCTGCCCGGGGACAACATCGGGGTGTTGTTGCGCGGCATCGGGCGGGACGAAGTGGAACGGGGCATGGTGCTGGCCAAGCCGGGATCGATCACGCCCCACACGAAGTTCGAGGCCGAAGTCTACGTGCTGAAGAAAGAGGAAGGGGGGGCGCCACACGCCCTTCTTCAACGGCTACCGGCCCCAATTCTACATCCGGACGCTGGACGTGACGGGCACCATCACGCTGCCGGAAGGGGTGGAGATGGTAATGCCCGGGGACAACGTCAACTTGGTGGTGGAGCTGATCGAGCCCGTGGCCCTCGAGGAGGGCTCCCGCTTCGCCATCCGCGAGGGAGGCCGCACTGTCGGCGCCGGCGTCATCACCAAGATCATCGAGTAAGGTGCCCTCACGTCATCGGCGGTCAACTGGCGCCGTTCCGGCCACCAAGGAGGAGCAGGGAGCGGCACCACACAAGAGGAGTTGATTGAGAGGTTCCGATGGCCCATCAAAGGATTCGTATCCGTCTCAAAGCGTATGACCACCGCCTGCTGGACCAATCGGCCCGGCTGATCGTGGAGACGGCCGAGCGCACGGGAGCACGTGTGGTCGGGCCAGTGCCCCCTGCCAACGCGCATCGAGCGCTTCACAGTCATGCGCTCGCCCTTCATCGACAAGAACTCGCAGGAGCACTTCGAGATTCGCACCCACAAGCGGCTCATCGACGTGCTCAACCCAGACAGCCGGACCATTGACAGCCTGATGAAGTTGAACCTGCCGGCAGGCGTCCACATTGAAATCAAGATCTAGGCGCGGCCTCCTCCACAGGGGACCGCGATGTGCCAACGGCGTACCCTGAGAAGGGCCTTGCCCCCCATGGTTGTTCAGCACACGGGGGCCTTGGTCCAATGGGCGCGGGAGAGGATACGATGAAAGGCATTCTTGGCAAGAAGATCGGCATGACCCAAATCTTCGACGAAAACGGCGAGGTCGTGCCCGTCACGGTCATCCAGGCCGGCCCGTGCTACGTCACCCAAGTTCGCACCGAGGAGCGCGACGGGTACCGCGCCATACAGCTCGGCTTCGAGGAAGTGACCAAGAAACGCCTCAACAAGCCCGAGCTGGGCCACCTGGAAAAGGCCGGCGTGCCCCCGCTGCGCTATCTGCGAGAGTTCCCGCTGGACGACGGCGAGGAGTTCGAGGTGGGACAGCGCATCGATGTCTCCATTTTCCAGCAGGGAGACCTGGTGGATGTCACCGGCTACAGCAAGGGCCGGGGGTTCGCGGGCACCATCAAACGCCACGGCTTCCGGCGCCAGCCGAAAACCCACGGCCAGAGCGACCGCGAACGCGCGCCGGGTGCCATCAGTGCCGGCACCGACCCCGGCCGGGTCTTCAAGGGACAACGCATGGCCGGCCGCATGGGCAACCGCAGGGTTACCATCCAAAATCTAAAGGTGATGTTGGTGGACCCAGAACGCAACCTGCTGGCCGTCAAGGGGGCCGTGCCCGGCGCCCGCAACGGACTGCTCATCATCCGCGAGGCCGTCAAAGTCCGCGAACGCCGGCAGGCTGAGAGGAGGACCAAATGAAGGTCGCCGTTTACAATATGCAGGGCGAACAGGTGGACGAAGTAGAACTGGCGCCCAACATCTTCGAGGTCGAACCCAACATTCCGGTCATGCACCAGGCGTTGGTGCGGCAGCTCGCCAACAAGCGGCAGGGCACCCACAGCACCAAAACACGGGCCGAAGTGGCCCGTACTGGCCGCAAAGTCTGGCGCCAGAAGGGGACAGGCCGGGCACGGCAGGGTTCCCGCCGGGCACCCCACTGGGTGGGCGGCGGCGTCGCTTTCGGCCCCAAACCCCGTGACTACACCCAGCAGATGCCCAGGAAGATGCGTCGCCTGGCCATTCGCTCGGCATTGGCCGCCAAAGCCCAAGGGAAGCGCATCGTCATCGTAGACCGCTTGGAGCTGGAGCGCCCTCAAACCCGCGAGATGGCGGCCCTGCTGGAGCGGCTCGGCTTGGCCGGCCACAGCGTCGTCGTGCTCACCGGCGTGAACGGGGACGAACACGTCAAGCGCTCTGCCCGGAACTTGCCGGACGTGCGCACCCTGCACTGGCGCTACCTCAACGTGCGGGACCTCTTGGGCCACGACTACCTCCTCATGCCACTGGAGGCCCTGCGTCAGATTGAGGCCCTGTGGGGATAACGGATGGAGGTGAACCACCATGCACGTGTACGAGGTGCTCAAGCGGCCCATCATCACAGAAAAGACCATGTTGCAGCAGGAGGAGTTCAACCAGTACACCTTCGAGATTGACCCGCGGGCCAACAAGCGGCAAGTGAAAGAAGCAGTGGAGACCACCTTCGGCGTCACCGTCACGAAAGTGCGCATCGTGCGTCTGCCCGGCAAGACCCGGCGCTGGGGACGCAAGGTGGTCAAGACCTCCCCCAGGAAGAAGGCCATCGTCACGCTGGCGCCGGGGGACAAGATCACCTTCTTCGAAGGTGTCTGAGAGCGTGGGTATGAGGCGTCCTCGGCCCACGCCCACGCGCAACTCCACAAGAGCAGACGAGGAGCAAGACGATGGGCATCAAAGTCTACAAGCCGACATCACCCGGCCGACGGGGCATGACCGGGTACGACTTCAGCGAGATCACCAAGACCGAGCCTGAGCGTTCCCTGGTCGAGCCCCTGAAGAAACACGCCGGCCGAAACAACCAGGGCCGAATCACCGTGCGCCACCGTGGCGGGGGCCACAAGCGCAAGTACCGTATCATTGATTGGAAGCGGGACAAGGACGGCATCCCCGCCCGCGTGGCCAGCATCGAGTACGACCCGAACCGCTCGGCGCGCATCGCGCTGGTCGTCTACGCCGACGGCGAGAAGCGCTACATCATCGCCCCCGTGGGACTCAAAGTGGGCGACGTGATCATGAGTGGCCCGGAGGCTGAAATCCGCGTGGGCAATGCCCTGCCATTGGCCGACATTCCCGTGGGTACCGTCATCCACAACATCGAGCTGGAGCCCGGACGAGGGGCCCAACTCGTGCGGGCTGCCGGCACCTCGGCCCAGCTCATGGCCAAAGAGGGTGACTACGCCACCGTGCGCCTTCCCAGTGGCGAGATGCGCATGATCCACATTCGCTGCCGGGCCACCATCGGCCAAGTGGGGAACGTGGAACACGGCAACATCGACTTGGGCAAGGCCGGCCGCAAGCGCCACATGGGGTGGCGACCCACCGTGCGCGGCTCGGCCATGACACCCAGGGACCATCCCCACGGCGGCGGCGAGGGCAAGGCGCCCATCGGCCTGCCCGGCCCCAAGACACCATGGGGCAAGCCCGCGTTGGGGAAGAAAACTCGCCGCAACAAGCGCAGCGACCGCTTCATCGTCCGCCGCCGCAAGTAAGTGGCACACACCGCGGCGCACTCCGGCACTCGGGCGTGGGCAGCGGGCTGTCACCAGGCACACGTGGGGTGTACCCCAACGGCTGTCCACCAGATGGGTCTCTCTGAGACGGAGGGCAAAAGGCAAAGGAGTAAAGTGGTATGGCACGTTCACTGAAAAAAGGGCCCTATGTTGACCCCAAGCTCCTGAAGAAGATCGAGGAGCTTAACCGAACCGGCAAGCGACAAGTGATCAAGACGTGGAGCCGGGACTCCACCATCTTTCCCCAGATGGTGGGCCACACCATCGCTGTCCACAACGGCCGGCAACATGTGCCCGTCTACATCACTGAGCAGATGGTGGGCCACAAGCTGGGGGAGTTCGCCCCCACGCGCACCTTCCGGGGGCACGATGCCAAAGACCGCAAGAGCAAGGTTCGCCGGTAAACTCTGAGGAAACCGAGGTGCAGCCATGCAGAACCAGGAGTTGGGCGGAGTGCGCGCCGTAGCGCGCTACCTTCCACTATCGCCCTACAAGGTGCGCCGTGTGGCCAACGTGGTACGGGGCATGGACGTGGACGAGGCCCTGGCCCGGCTTCACCTGATGCCCCAGCGGGCCGCCAAGCCCATTGCCAAAGTCATCGAGAGCGCTGTGGCCAACGCTGAAAACAACGAAGGGTTGAGCCGACACGACCTTTACATTCACCGCATCTTCGTGGACGAGGGGCCACGGCGCTTGTGGCGGCGGTTCGAGGCCAGAGGCCGGTGGAAACCCATCATCCGCCGAAGCTGTCACATCACCGTTGTGTTGCGAGAGCGCGAAGAGGAAGCAGACCAAAGGAGTTGAGCCTTGGGACGCAAAGTTCATCCCTACGGATTTCGGCTGGGCATTATCAAGGATTGGAAGGGGCGCTGGTACGCCGAAGGCCGTCAGTACGCCGAACAGGTCCAGGAAGACCGGCGCATTCGTGAGCACATTCGGCAGTCGCTGGGCCGGGTGGGCATCAGCGACATCCACATCGAACGCTTCCCCAACGAGATCCACATCACCTTGTGGACCGCCCGCCCGGGCATCGTGATCGGCCGGCGAGGCGAGAACGTCCGCGCGTTGCGGGAAGCGCTCGAGGCCATGACCGGCAAGCGCATCACATTGACGTGCACGAGGTGGAAAACCCCGACTTGGACGCCTACCTCATCGCCGAGAACATCGCCACCCAGCTCGAGCGGCGCGTCAGCCACCGGCGGGCCATGAAACAGGCCATCCAACGGGCCATGCGGGCCGGCGCCAAGGGCGTGAAGATTCGCGTGGCCGGCCGCTTGGGCGGCGCCGAGATGGCTCGTCGCGAGGATGCACAGGAAGGGCGCGTGCCGCGCCACACACTCCAAGCTGACATCGACTACGCCCAGACCGAGGCCCTGACCACCTTTGGCCGCATTGGCATCAAGGTGTGGGTCTACAAAGGGGACGTGCTTCCCGAAGGCCAGACTGAACAGCCCTTTGTAGCCACCACGCCCTCCGTCCTCTGAGGGAGCGTGGTGGCACAACCACAGGACGAGGCTGTGGGGAAGGAGTGAGGCAATTATGTTAATGCCAAAGCGGGTGAAGTATCGCAAGCAGTTCCGCGGCCGCATGAAGGGGCGGGCATCCCGGGGCAACCGGATCAGCTTCGGCGAGTACGGCCTGCAGGCCCTCGAACCCGCCTGGATCACTGCCCGCCAGATCGAGGCCGCCCGCCGGGCCATCGTGCGCTTCGTGCGCCGCAACGGCACCGTCTGGATTCGCATCTTCCCGGACAAGCCGGTCACCAAGAAGCCGGCTGAAACGCGCATGGGGTCTGGAAAGGGCTCTGTGGACCACTGGGTGGCCGTGGTCAAGCCGGGCCGCATCATGTTCGAGATCGGTGGGGTCTCCGAAGAGGACGCCCACAAGGCCCTGCGGTTAGCCGCCCACAAACTGCCCATCAAGACCCAAATCGTCAGCCGGGCTGATCAGACCATCGAAGGAGGTGGCGGATGAGCAGGGCTGATGAACTCCGCCGGTTGTCCGACGACGAGTTGCGCGAACGGCTCGACGAGGCTTACCAGCGCCTGTGGAGCCTGCGCTTCCAACGCGCCACAGGCCAACTGCAGGACACCTCCCAAATGCGCAAGGCGCGCCGCGAGATCGCGCGCATCAAGACCATCCTGCGCGAACGGGAGCTCTGGGCCGAGTACGAGCGCGCCCAACAGGCAGAACAGGCCAACGAGCAGGAGGTGTAACCGATGGCGCGCGAACGGCGACGACGACTAGTCGGGGTCGTGGTGAGCGACAAAATGGACAAGACCGTCGTGGTGCGGGTCGAGCGCATGATCCGTCATCCCCTGTACGGCAAGACGATCCGCCGCTCGAAGAAATACCACGCCCACGACGCGCACAACTCGTGCCGCATCGGCGATCGAGTGGAGATCCTCGAATCCCGTCCGCTGAGCAAAACCAAGCGGTGGGTGGTCACCAAAATTCTCGAACGGGCGGAGCAGTAGCTATGATCCAGCAGGAATCCCGTCTCAAAGTGGCCGACAACTCTGGAGCACGCGAGATTCTCTGCATTCGCGTGCTGGGCGGCAGCCACCGGCGGTACGCCTCCGTGGGCGACGTGATCGTCGCCAGCGTGAAGGAAGTCCAACCTGGTGGCTCCGTGAAGAAGGGTGATGTCGTGCGGGCCGTCGTCGTGCGCACCCACAAGGAATACAAACGCCCCGACGGCACCTACATCCGGTTTGACGACAACGCGGCCGTCTTGCTGGACCACCACGGCAACCCAAGGGGCACGCGGGTCTTCGGGCCTGTAGCCCGCGAGTTGCGCGAGAAGGGGTTCAGCCGCATCGTCTCCTTGGCCCCCGAGGTGTGGTGACCGAGGGGCATGGCCGCCAGGAGGAGGTATCTGCCATGTACATCAAGACAGGCGACCTTGTAGAAGTGATGCGGGGCAAGGACCGGGGCAAGCGGGGCGAGGTCCAGCGCGTCGTGCGCGGTAAGTTCAAGTACGGCCGGCGGAAGGGCCAGCGAAATCCCCAACAGGACCGCGTGGTGGTGGCCGGGGTAAACTTGATCATCAAACACCAGCGGCCCACCGGCCGCGTTCAGACCCAAACGGGGCGCATCACGCGCGAGGCCCCCATCCACCACAGCAACGTGATGCTGGTCTGCCCCCATTGCGACCGCCCCACACGAGTCCACATTGACCGTTCGACGGGCAAAAAGGTACGCGTGTGCAAGAAGTGCGGTCAGCCCATTGACAAGTATTGAGGTGAGCAGATATGGCCGCAAGATTGCAGCAGATCTACCGTGAACGGGTCGTGTCGGCCCTCATGGAGGAGTTCAAGTACAAAAACGTCATGCAGGTGCCGCGAATCCAAAAAGTAGTGGTCAACATCGGCATGGGCGAAGCCGTCCAAAACCCCAAGGCCCTCGACTTCGCCGTCCAGGACCTGATGACCATCACCGGCCAGCGCCCCGTGGTCACCCGGGCGAAGAAGAGCATCTCCAACTTCCGCCTCCGCGCCGGCCAGCCCGTTGGGGTCAAGGTCACCTTGCGCGGCGAGCGCATGTGGAGCTTTCTGGACCGTCTCATTAACGTGGCCCTGCCCCGCCAACGGGACTTCCGCGGCGTCTCGCCCGATTCGTTTGACGGCCACGGCAATTATACCTTGGGCCTGCGCGAACAACTCGTCTTCCCGGAAGTGGACTACGACAAGATCGACAAGATCCGCGGCATGGAGATCAGTATTGTCACAACGGCCAAGACGGATGAGGAGGCACGCCGGCTGCTCGCCCTCCTGGGCATGCCCTTCCGCCGGCGCTGAGCTGCCCCCCTGATCATCCGCATCTCAAGGAAGGAGAGGAACCGTGGCCAAGAAGTGTATGATTGCCCGTGAGAAAAGGCGCAAGTACCCAAACCAAGTGCGTAACCGGTGTGAACGGTGTGGGCGCCCGCGGGCGTTCATGCGGCGTTTCCGGCTCTGCCGCATCTGCTTCCGCCAGTTGGCGCTGCGGGGCGAGCTCCCCGGCGTCCGCAAGGCGAGTTGGTAGGTGGCGGGTGGAGCGCTCAGGGAGGAAGAGAACCATGATGACCGATCCGATTGCCGACATGCTGACGCGCATTCGCAATGCGCTGATGGTGCGCAAGCAGTACGCGTTGGTCCCTTCCAGCAAGATGAAGAAGGCCATTGCCGAAATCCTTGTGAAGGAAGGGTACATCGAACGCTTTGATGTGTTGGACCAGAAGCCCCGGCCAATGCTGCGCCTGTGGCTCAAGTACGACCGGAACCAGAAGCCGATCATCACCGGCCTGAAGCGCGTGAGCAAGCCGGGACGGCGCATCTACGTCGGCAAGGAGGAGATTCCTTGGGTGTTGAGCGGTATTGGTATCGCCATCCTCACGACGTCCAAGGGCATTATGACCGACCGACAGGCCCGGCGTCTTGGCATTGGGGGCGAAGTGATCTGCTACGTCTGGTAGGGGGAGCGCCCCGGTACTGGGCTGCGGAGTTCGTCAGTGGAGGGAAAGAGCCATGTCTCGCATAGGTAGGATGCCTGTGCCCGTCCCACACGGTGTCACCGTGAACGTCCAGGGCCACACGGTAACAGTCAAGGGGCCCAAGGGCGAGTTGAGCTACACGTTCGACCCCGACTTGACGGTGGAGGTCCGGGACGGACAGATCGTTGTCCAACGCCCCAGTGACCACCGCCGGCACAAGGCCCTGCACGGGTTGACCCGGGCGTTGATCAACAATATGGTGCAGGGCGTGACCAAGGGATACGAGAAACGCCTCATCCTGGAAGGGACCGGGTACCGGGCCGACGTGCGCGGGGACAAGTTGGTGCTGAACGTAGGATACAGCCACCCGGTGGAAATCCCGGCCCCCGAGGGCATCACCTTCGAGGTGCCGGACCGCAGCGGCAAACAACTCATCGTGCGGGGCATTGACAAGCAGCTCGTCGGCGAGATCGCCGCCCGCGTGCGGCGCGTGCGCCCGCCCGAACCGTATAAGGGGAGGGGCATTCGCTATGCCGATGAGGTCATTCGCCGCAAGGCCGGCAAGAGCGGCCGCAAGTAATGAGACCGTGTGCCAATGCAGGCATGTCAACGCGGCTTCCACGGTCAGCCGAAATGAACATTCGCCGGCGGACGGCGAGCGGAGGAGCGCCGGCGTCGGCAGCGCGGAGGAGAAAAGGTATGGGCCAGCGAATGAGCCAGCGACAGCGACGCCGTATGCCACGGGCGGCCCGTAAGCGGCGCCACCTGCGAGTCCGGAAGCGGGTCTTCGGCACGCCCGAACGGCCGCGCCTGAACGTCTACCGAAGCCTCACCAACATCTACGCCCAGATTATCGACGACACCCAAGGCCACACGCTGGTGTCGGCCAGCACGCTCGACCGCCAGCTCCGAGATCAAGTCAAGGGGCTTCGGCCCGTCGAGGCAGCCCGCCACGTGGGCCGGGCCTTGGCCGAGCGGGCCCGGGCCGCCGGCATCACGAAAGTGGTCTTCGACCGAGGCGGATACAAGTACCACGGGCGCGTCAAAGCGCTCGCCGAAGGCGCTCGCGAGGGCGGGCTGGAATTCTAAGGAGGGAAGACGTCCCCATGACTGCACGGCAAGAAGTCCGACCAGAAGGCGAACTGCAGGAAAAGGTGGTGAGCATCATCCGCACGGCCAAAGTGGTCAAGGGTGGCCGCCGCTTCGGCTTCCGGGTTATCGTGGTGGTGGGCGACGGCCAAGGCCACGTGGGCATCGGCATTGGCAAGGCCCGTGAGGTGCCGGCTGCTATCCGCAAGGGGGTGGAACGGGCCAAGAAGCACATGATCCAGGTGCCCCTGTTGGGCACCACGATCCCCCACCCCATCACGGTGGACTTCGGCGCCGCCCGCGTCTTCATGAAGCCGGCCGCGCCTGGCACCGGCGTCATTGCCGGGGGCGCCGTGCGCGCCGTGTTGGAGGCCGCCGGCGTGCGCGACGTGCTCACCAAGTCGTTGGGAAGCAACAACGTGCTCAACGTCGTGCAAGCCACCTTCGAGGGCCTCAAGCAAATGAAGGACATTTACGAGGAGGCCGAGCGGCGCGGCAAACCGCTCAAGCAGATTGTGCCGCCTTGGTACCGAGACCATGTGGAGGAGGCACACCGTGGCTGAGAAGTACGTCCGCGTCCGGTACGTGAAGAGCGCCATCGGGTACTCCCGGCGCCAGAAGGAAACCATCAGGGCCTTGGGCCTGCGCCGCTTGGGTGACGAAGTGGTCCACCGGGCCACGCCCTCCATTCTGGGCATGTGCCGAAAAGTGGCCCATCTCGTGGACTACGAGGAGATCGAGGGGCCCGAGGAGACTTCCCGCGCCGACGGGTAAGAGGTCCCGACAACACGGAAGTGTGCATCAAGGCTGTTACCCAAGGAGAGAAGGCCATGAGCGAGGAGATTCGACTGCACGACCTGCGTCCTGCCCCCGGGAGCACGAAGCGCCGCAAGCGGGTGGCGCGCGGCAACGCCGGCAAAGGGGGCACGTATGCCGGCCGGGGCCGTAAGGGCCAGGGGGCGCGCAGCGGTGGCACCAAGCAGCCCTGGTTTCGGGGCATGAGCACGCGCATGAACCGGGTTCCCTACGCCCGGGGCGTGGGCTTCCGCCTGGTCTCGCGCACGGTGTACCGCATTGTGAACGTGGAACGCCTCAACGACAAGTACGCAGACGGCGAAGAGGTGACCCCGGACAACCTGTTGGAACGGGGGTTGATCAAGAAGGGCAAGTCGCCCGTCAAGGTGCTGGGCCAAGGAGAGCTGCGGAAAGCCCTCACCGTCAACGCCCACGCCTTCTCGGGCTCAGCCCGCGAGAAGATCGAAGCCGCCGGCGGCCGAGCCGTGGAAGTGGCTTGGGAAGAGGGGTGAAGTGCACCGCCGGCCCACACGGCGGCTGTGAGAGAAGAGGAGTGAGCCATGTTTGACGCCATGCGCAACGCCTTCCGTCTGCCCGACTTGCGGGCCAGGCTGCTCTTCACGCTGGGCATTCTGGTCATCTACCGGCTGGTGGCCCACATTCCAGTGCCCGGCGTGGACCGTGAGGCCCTCGACCTCTTTCTGCGCAACAACCAGTTGGGAGCCCTGTTTGACCTGCTCTCCGGCGGCGCCCTGGCCAACTTCTCCGTGGTGGCCATGGGGGTGTATCCCTACATCACCGCCTCCATCGCCCTGCAGTTGCTCACTCCCTTGATCCCCAGGCTCCAGGAGCTGAGCAAGGAGGGCGAACAGGGGCGCCATAAGTTGAACCAGTACACCTATTGGCTCACCGTGCCCCTGGCTTTCCTGCAGGGGTTGGGCCAAGCTGCTCTCATGCGCCAGGCCGGCGTGTTGCCCAACTTCAGCTTCGCCGGCCCGAACTTGCTCGCCACCTTGGCCACCCTCTTCGCCCTCACAGCCGGCACCATGTTCGCCATCTGGCTGGGTGACCTGATCACAGAGCGTGGGCTGGGAAACGGCATCTCCATCATCATCTTGGGCGGCATTGTGGCCCAAGCGCCGTCCCGCATGGCTCAGCTCATGGGGGCCAGCGGCGTGGTGACGTTGGTGCTCTTTCTGATCCTGATGGTGGTGACCATCTTCGCCATCGTGATCATCCAAGAAGGTCAACGCCGTATTCCCGTCCAATACGGCCGCCGGGTGCGGGGTATGCGGGTGTACGGGGGGCAGAACACCTACATCCCGCTGCGCGTCAACTCGTCGGGCATGATTCCCATCATCTTCGCCCAAAGCCTGTTGATCTTTCCCGGCATCATCGCCAGCTACCTGAGCACGGTGAACGTTCCAACAGTGGCCAACATCGCCTTTTCCATCTCTCAGGCCTTCAGCAGCAACAGTCCCTTCTACTGGGTGATGTACTTCCTCATGGTGGTCGCCTTCACCTACTTCTACACCGACGTGATCTTCCGCCAGCAGAACTTGGCGGAAACGTTGCGGCGCCAAGGTGGATCGATCCCGGGCATTCGGCCAGGCCGGCCTACAGAGGAATACTTGAACGGCGTGCTCCACCGCATTACCTTTGCCGGTGCCCTCTTCTTGGGCTTCATTGCCGTGCTGCCCTACATTCTGCGCCTGGTGTTGGTGCCCTTCGGCATCACGCTGCCAGGGGGACAGGTGGACCCCATGATCATCAGCGGCGTGGGCCTGCTGATCGTGGTGGGCGTGGTCATTGACACCATGAAGCAGCTCGAGGCCCAATTGCTCATGCGCCACTACGAGGGCTTCATCCGGCGGAGTGGGCTGCGGTCATAGCACAGTCGAAGCACTGTGGAACCTATCGAGGGCAGAAGTGATGAACGGAGAGGCTCGCCGCTACATTATCCTGTTCGGCGCCCAAGGATCGGGCAAGGGCACACAGGCCCGCTTGCTCCAAGACCACTTCGGGATTCCCCAGGTGGCCACGGGCGATTTGTTTCGCTACAACTTAAAGGAAGAGACAGAACTGGGTCGGTTGGCCAAGGCGTACATGGAGCGGGGCGAGTTGGTGCCCGACGAAGTGACCAACGCCATGGTCCAAGATCGCCTTTCCCGCACGGACGCCCAAGGTGGCGCCATTCTGGACGGCTACCCGCGAAATTTAAACCAGGCCCGCGCCCTGGACGACATGTTGGCCGAGTGGGGTGCCCGCGTCACACAGGCCATCTACATTGAGGTGAGCGAGGCGGAACTCCTGCGCCGCCTGACCGGCCGGCGCGTGTGCCGGGAATGTCAGGCCACATATCACGTGGTCTTCAACCCCCCACGTGAGGAGGGCGTGTGCGACCGCTGCGGCGGCCCCCTCTACCAGCGGGACGACGACAAGGACGAGGTGGCCATCCGGCGGCGACTGGAGATCTACATGCAGGAGACGCTCCCGGTCATCGAGTACTACCGTCGGCGGGGCGTGCTCACCACGATCGACGGAGAAGCGCCCATTGACGACGTGAACCGTGCCATTGTGGCCGCGATTGTTGACCGGCAGGGCCCATGATCGTGCTCAAATCGCGCCGAGAGATTGAGCTTATGCGCCAGGCCGGGCGCCTTGTGGCCCAAGCCCACCAACTGGTGCGTGAGTTGTTGCGACCGGGCGTGACCACGGCGGAGATTGATCAGCACGTTGAGACGTTCATCCGCGCCCACAAGGCCGTGCCCAGTTTCAAGGGCTACCGGGGATTTCCCGCCTCGACGTGCATTTCCATCAACGAGGAGCTTGTCCACGGCATACCCGGCCGCCGTCGCCTGCGCGCCGGTGACATCGTCAGCGTGGACATCGGCGTCATCTACCGGGGCTACCACGGCGACTCGGCGTGGACCTACGCCGTGGGCGACATCTCACCCGAGGCCCGCCGGCTGTTGCAGACCACCGAGACGGCCCTCATGGCCGGCATAGCCCAGGCACGGGCGGGCAAACGGCTGGGCGACGTGGGGCACGCTATCCAACAGGTGGTGGAAGCGGCCGGGTTCTCGGTCATCCGCGAGTATGTGGGCCACGGCATTGGCCGCGAGATGCACGAACCCCCCCAGGTGCCCAACTACGGGGAGTCGGGCAAGGGCTTACTCCTACGCCCTGGCATGACATTGGCCATTGAGCCAATGGTCAGCATGGGCACTTGGGAAACACGTGTGCTCCACGACCAGTGGACGGTCGTGAGCGCTGACGGCAGCCTGACAGCCCACTTCGAGCACACGGTCGCGATTACCGACAACGGCGCCGACATCTTGACGCTGCCGTAGCGCGACCACGGCAGCAACTGCCCACTTGACGTACGCGCCCGTTTATGTAAAATGTTGGTTTGGCACTCTGGCCGCGGCCCAGCGTGTCTTCTCAACCGAGGTAAGGAGGCAACCCATGAAAGTGCGTCCTTCGGTAAAACCTATCTGTGATGACTGCCGCATTATTCGGCGTCACGGCAAAGTGTACGTGATCTGCAAGAACCCCAAACACAAGCAGCGACAAGGGTAACCAGGAAGAGTGAGGGGAACTCATGGCACGCATAGCCGGCGTTGACCTTCCGCGGGACAAGCGAGTCGAGATCGCCCTGACCTACATCTACGGGATCGGCCGCACGCGCAGCAACGAGATCCTCTTCAAGGCACAGGTGAACCCAGACACCCGGGTGAAGGACCTGACCGAGGATGAAATCACGCGCCTGCGCTCAATTATCGAACGGGAGTACAAAGTCGAGGGTGACTTGCGCCGTGAAGTCACCATGAACATCAAACGGCTGATCGAAATCGGCTGCTACCGGGGGTTGCGCCACCGGCGCAACCTGCCCGTCCGCGGCCAGCGCACGCGCACCAACGCGCGCACGCGCAAGGGGCCGCGCAAGACGGTGCCGGGCAAGAAGCGCAGTCGTGCCAAGAAGTAACCTGCACGTAGCAATCAGTCCAGTTCCCAGGGAGTAAAGGAGGCAAGAAAAGCATGGCCCGTCGAACCCGCCGCACACGCCGCCGCGAACGGAAGAACGTGCCCCACGGCCAGGCCCACATTCACGCCACGTTCAACAACACCATCGTCACCATCACCGACCAAAAGGGGAATACCATCACGTGGGCCAGTGCCGGCACAGTGGGGTTCAAGGGAACTCGCAAGGGCACCCCCTACGCCGCCCAAATGGCCGCGCTCCAGGCCGCTCGCGCGGCCCAGGAGCACGGGGTACAAGAAGTGGATGTCTTCGTCAAAGGCCCTGGGCCGGGCCGAGAATCGGCCATCCGGGCACTTATGCAGGCCGGCCTGAAGGTGGTCAGCATCACCGACGTGACCCCCATTCCCCACAACGGATGCCGGCCACCCAAGAAACGGCGTGTGTAGTGAGGAAAAGAGCCAGAGGAGAAGGAAGGCAACATGGCACGGTACACAGGACCTGTTTGTCGGCTTTGCCGTCGTGAGGGCGTCAAGCTCTACCTAAAGGGCCAGAAATGCTACTCGCCCAAGTGCCCCATTGAGAAACGCAACTACCCGCCCGGAATGCACGGGCCCAAACAGCGTTACCGCCGGAAAATGTCCGACTACGGGCTCCAGCTGCGCGAAAAACAGAAAGTACGCCGCATTTACGGCGTGCTGGAACGTCAGTTCCGCCGGTATTTCCGCGAGGCCCAACGCCAGCCCGGCATGACCGGAGAAAACTTGCTGCGCCTCCTCGAGCGGCGGCTGGACAACGTGGTCTACCGAATGGGCTTTGCCGACTCCCGCGCCTAAGCACGCCAGCTCGTCTCCCACGGTCACTTCATGGTCAACGGCCGGCGCACGAACATTCCCAGCTACCTGGTGAAGCCGGGCGACGTGATCAGCGTGCGCCCCGAAAGCCGCAAACGCGAGTACTTCAAATACCTGCCCGAGATCATGGCCGGCAAGCGAGTGGTCGAGTGGTTGGACGTGAACCCGGACGAGCTCACCGGGCGCGTGGTGGCCATGCCCGAGCGACACCAGATCGACATCCCCGTCAACGAACAATTGGTGGTCGAATTCTACTCGCGCTGAGCCCGAGCCCACGGTGACAGAAGTCATAAAGGAGGTGCCCGTTGGACATTGTATTTCCGCGGATCGAGCGAGAAGTCATGACCAAAACGCACGGCCGATTTGTCATTAGCCCCCTCATGCGGGGCTATGGCATCACGGTCGGCAACGCCCTGCGGCGCGTGTTGCTGAGCTCCCTGCCCGGTGCCGCCGTGACATCCATCCGCGTCACAGGCGTCCACCACGAGTTCAGCCCCATTCCGGGCGCCCGAGAGGACATGATCCAACTCATCCTCAACATCAAACAACTGCGCCTGCGGTGCCATACCGACGACCCCGTGCGCATGAGGATCGAAGCCCGGGGGCCCGGCTTGGTCACAGCGGCTGACATCCAGGCCCCCGCTCAGGTGGAAATCGTGAACCCCGAGCTTCACCTGCTCACCCTTGACAGCGATGAGGCCGAGTTCGAGATGGAGATGACCGTCCAGCGCGGCCGAGGCTACTCCCCGGCCGACCAGCGGGGCCGACTTCCCGTTGACGAAATCCCCGTGGACGCTATCTTCAGCCCGATCCGCCACGTGCGCTACAACGTGAAACAGGAACGCGTGGGCCAAAGCCACGACTTTGACCGCCTCATCCTGAACGTCTGGACCGACGGCACCATGGGGCCGGACGAAGCCCTTGTCGAGGCGGCCAAGATCCTAATGAGCCACTTCGCCATTGTGGCCGGCGTTGAGGAGGGCATCGCCGTGGAGCCCACCATTGCCACCCCCACGCCCCCCAAGAAGCGGGAGGAGGGCATCCCACACTCCATCTACAACCGCCCCATCGAGGACTTGGGGCTCCAAGTACGCGCCTTCAACTGCTTGAAGCGCGCCGGCATCACCAAGGTCGGTGAAGTGTTGGAGCGCCTGCAACGGGGCCGGGAGGAGATGCTCGCCATTCGCAACTTCGGCGAAAAGTCCCTCGATGAGTTGCTCAACGCCTTGGAGGAGAAGGGGTATCTCCAATACGTCGAGATCGAAGTGGACGCGGGCACCACGAAGGCCCGTCGGGGCAAGAAAGAGAAAACCAAAGAGGAGACATCGGCATGAGGCACCGGGTGAAACGACGACATCTCGGCCGGGACCGCGACCACCGTCGGGCCCTCTACCGGAACTTAGTGACCGAACTCCTCCGCCACGAGCGGATTATGACGACGGAGGCCAAAGCGAGGGCCGTGCGCCCAATGGCCGAACGGATCATCACCTTGGCCCGCAAGGCACGCCTGAACCCAGAGCGCGCCCTGCACGCACGCCGACAGGCCCTGGCCTTCGTGACCGACAAGACCGTGGTTCACGACCTGTTCGACGACAAGGTGGACCGGTTCTTGGACCGGCCCGGCGGCTACACGCGCATCGTGAAATACGGCCCCCGCCGCGGGGACGGTGCGCCCATGGTCATTCTCGAACTGGTGGACTGAACCGCTGGCGAGCCATGGCCGCACACTACCGGGCGGTCATCGAGTACGATGGCACCCACTTCGCCGGCTTTCAAGTGCAGCCCAACGCGCGAACTGTTCAGGGGGAGCTGGAGGCCGTGCTGGCACGGCTCTGTGGAAACCGGCGAGTACGGGTGCGAGGGGCCGGGCGCTCGGACGCCGGTGTTCACGCCCAAGGCCAGGTAATCGACTTCTTCATGGCTTGGGAGCACGCTGATGAGAAGCTGTGGCGCGCGCTCAACGCGCTCCTCCCAGACGATGTGGCCGTGCGGTACTTGGAGCGGGCGCCGGACGCTTTCCATCCCAGATACAGCGCCGTGAGCCGGGTCTACCGGTACACCATCTGGAACGACCGCGTTCGCAGCCCTGTGGCCCGGCATTTCGCCCTCCACGAGCCACGGCCGTTGGACGCACAGGCCATGCACGAGGGCGCTCAATTCCTGGTAGGCGAACATGACTTTGCCAGCTTCGGCCGGCCCACATCGGGGGAGACGACCGTGCGCCACCTGATGCGCGCTGATGTGCACAGGCAGGGAGCGTGGGTCTACGTGGAGCTGGAGGCCAACGCCTTCCTCTACCGAATGGCACGCCGCATCGTGGGCACCCTCCTGCCGGTTGGGTGGGGTGAGGTTGATCCCCCTCACGTTCGGGAGGTGCTCATGGCCTGTCAGCCCCACGCGGCCGGGCCGGCCGTAGCCCCACAAGGCCTCTGTCTTGTGGCCGTCACGTACAGGGAACACGAGGAGGCCCTTGCCCAAATCCTTTCAAGGGAAGAGACCAGGGGGACGGAACGATGAAAACCTACTTTGCCAAGCCAACCGACGTGGAACGCGAATGGTGGGTAGTGGACGCCGAGGGGCAGACGTTGGGGCGTCTTGCCTCCAGGGTGGCCGCTATTTTGCGCGGGAAGCACAAGTCTTACTACACCCCCCACGTGGACTGTGGGGACTACGTGATCGTGGTGAACGCCGAAAAGATTCGAGTCACCGGGCGCAAGCTCGACCAGAAGATCTACTACCGCCATTCCGGGTATCCCGGCGGGCTCTACCAGCGCACGCTGAGGGAGCAGCTCCAGAAGCACCCGGAGCGGGTCATTGAGCTGGCTGTCAAGCGCATGCTGCCCAAGAACCGCTTGGGGCGCAAGATGTTCAAGAAACTGAAGGTGTACGCCGGCCCCGAGCACCCACATCAGGCCCAACAGCCAAAACCGCTTCAGTTTGAGAAGTAAAGGGGGCGTATCGTGACCGAGAACCGCTATTTCTATGCCGTCGGCCGCCGGAAAACCGCATCCGCACAGGTGCGCCTCTACCCGGAGGGCACCGGCCAGATTACGGTCAACGGGAAGCCGCTGGACGTGTACTTCACACGCATCCAGGACCTGTTGGATGTCACGGCGCCGTTGCGCTACACCGGCCACGAGGAACACTTCGACATTACTGTGGTGGTTCGCGGCGGAGGCGTCACCGGCCAAGCAGGCGCCATCAAGCACGGCATCGCGCGGGCCCTGTTGAAGTACGACGAGTCCTTGCGCCCTCTCTTGCGGCGTGGCGGCTTCCTCACCCGCGACCCCCGCATGAAGGAGCGCAAGAAGCCGGGCCTGAAACGGGCCCGCAAAGCACCCACCTACACCAAACGGTAAGGTTAACACTCATCCTCATGAGTCCTCTGGCCCTCCCGCAGGATCACCCGGTGTGGTTCTGCAGGAGGGCTCCAAGTTATGAGGTAGGCAAGTGGAGACGGAAACAGGTCCCCTTTCCGGGCCAACTCTCCACGTCCACCCGTCCCCCATGGTTGGTCACAATCGTGTGGACGAGGGCTAAGCCTAATCCCACACCGCTCGTCCGGGAGCTCCGTGCTGTCTGGCTGCGGTAGAAGCGGTCAAAGATATGCTCCACCTCATCAGGGGGAATGCCCGGACCCGTGTCCTCCACTTCGACAATCACCTCATTGGCAGTAGCATAGGCTCGCAGCACCACCTCTCCTCCCTCAGGCGTGTACTTGATAGCGTTGTCCAACACATTGCGCACGGCCACGCGCAAGTATGTGCGGTTAGCCTGCACGGTGGGCAAATGGGGAGGCACCTCCATCCGCACGTGGAGGGCTTTGGCCCTCATCAAGGGGGCCATTTCATCCGCCAGCTCGTAGAGGAGTGGCGCCAAGTCCAACGGCTCTGTTGGCAGATGTTCCTGTTCCACAGAGGAGAGCAGGAGCAAATCGTTCACCAGGTGCTCAAGGCCAATCAGTTGTACCTGTGTCTCTCGAAGGTACCGCTCGAAACGCTCCTTGTCCTGTGCTTGGCCGTTGGCCAGGCGTGCCAACATGTCAACGCGCAGCCGGATGCTCGCCAGAGGAGAGCGCAGCTCGTGGGCGGCGTTGTCCACGAACTGGCGCTGTTGGACCAACATCTCCCGCACACGGCGTGCCATGGTCTCGAAGGCCACAGCCAGCCGGCGAATCTCATGGGGGCCGTGGGGTCGGATGGGCGCCTCCAAGTCACCCTCTGCCATGCGGTCGGCCATCTCGGTCAAGTGGCGAATGGGGGCTGAAAGCCATCTGGCTAACATCACGCTGGCAAACCCAATGGCCGTTATCAATCCGGCGCTGACGAGAAGACCGGTCGCTGGCCACATGGCACAAGAATCGCTTGCTGAATAGGCTCATAGGGCACGGAGAGCTGCACCAACCCCAACACCTCATTCCCTTCAACCACAGGGGCAGCCGTGTAGAGGCGTAGCTCCCCGGAGCCGAAATCGTCAGGGCGAATGTTGTGTTGTTCTGTGAGGGCCAGAGCTGCCCGCAACTCAACACTGGCCGGAAGCACGCGCAAAGGGGTGTCGGGGTCGGAGCTGAAGACAATGGACCCGTCGGGCAAGGTCACGATAATGCGGGCATTTGTCTCCTCCGCGTATGAGAGCACCAAGTTGCCAATGGGGCGCCCGGCTGGCAGTTCCTCCTCCATCCAGCTTTCCAGCGCGTCGCGCAGAGCATTGGCAATGAGAAGCGCCTCAATTTCAAGCTCGTGCTCGACCTTTTCGATCATTAGGGTGCGAATGATGAGGCCAGCCCACAGGACCAAAACAGCCAGACCCACAGTCGCCAAGACCAGATAGGGCCAAAGGAGGAGCACGTGGAGCTTAGGAGCCGTCCAGAAGCGTTTACTTCTCCTGAACATGCTGGGACTGAGACGGCGCCAAAAACCGGTAGCCGTAGCCCCGAACGGTTTGAATATAGCGCGGATGTGCCGGATCATCGCCCAATTTCTCGCGCAACCAGTGAATGTGCACATCAAGCGTGCGGGGATCACCCACCCACTCCTCACCCCACACAGCGTCCAAAATCGCCTGGCGATGCAATGCTTCGCCGGCATGGCTCATCAGGTGGGCCAACAAGTCGAACTCCCGGCCTGAAAGGGCCAACTGGTCTTCGCCCTTCCAGACCAGGCGAGCTTGCATGTCGAGACGCAGGTCATGCAGGTGAAGCTGATGGGAGGAGCGTGCCTGTTCGTCCTCCCCTGTGCCATCCGCCTGCCACTCAGTGCGATCCAGTTCACGCCGGCGCAGCATGGCCCGCACGCGCGCCACCAGCTCTCGGAAGCTGAAGGGCTTGACGATATAATCATCAGCCCCCAGCTCAAGGCCCATCACCCGGTCAAGCTCCTGGGAACGGGCCGTGAGCATCAGAATGGGCACACTGGACTCCGCCCGCAGAGTACGGCAGACGTGAAAGCCATCCATCCCCGGGAGCATAATGTCGAGCAGGATGAGGTCTGGCTGGTGTATTCGGGCCAGGTGGAGCCCTTCTTCCCCAGTGTGTGCGTGGAGAACCCGATACCCCTCCTGGTGCAGGCCAAAGGCAAGGGGTTCAGCGATTTCGGGATTGTCTTCGATGAGCAAGATGGTGGCCTGAACAACTTGGGTCATGGTGCTCACATCCTCCGCCCTAGTTATCCTTGGGCCCCGGCCTTGGCCTGATCCTGGGGCTCACTGGGAGGCACCGAGCGCGCTCGCACGTTGGCTGAGGGCACCGCGTGTGCCTTACGCTTACGGCGGGCGGCCTTTTGGCGCCATCCCCACACGCCCACCAGCATCCGGTAGAGCGTCAGGAACAGCAACCCGCCTCCTGTGGTCCAGTAGAGCCCTTGCATGAACGCCGAGGACGTGTCCGTGCCGGCCATGATGCCATGGCCCAACGCCGCCACAAAGGTGATAAAGCTGAGATAGTGGAGGAGTCGCCACATGCGACGGCCAATGAGCTGGCGCACGTAGAAGCTGAACGCGATCACGGCCATCAGGTAAAAGGCGACCTGCCCAATGCCCACCCACAGAGGGCGGTATCCTGTGTAACCGAAGGGCGTCAACACGTTGGTTAGCCCCGCTTCGATGTACGTGTCGCCCAAGAGGATGATGGCATGAAAGAGGGCAAAGGTCAACCCCAGCAGGCTGGTGTACTGGTGCAAGTCAAATGCCGTCGGCCCCCCGGGCCACACTCGGGCCATCTTGTTGGTCATCATCACGCCAAAGGCCATGGAAAACCACAAGAGCACGTAGGCTGTCACTCCGCTGGAGCGGGCTAAGTACCAGTACACCTTAGGGCTCTCGCCGAGCAGCGAGGCCGAGAGCCCGGGCAGCCAAGTCGGCACCACGAAGACGGCAGCAATGGCGCCCACGGCTGCAGCCACCAGCATCAACATCACGGTCTGAAACGCGACGGCCGGCGGATATTGGTCAAAATCCTGAAATCCTTGAGCTGTGGTCATGCTGATACCTCCTGTGCCTCCATGTATTCTGCCACAGTCTCCTGTTCTGTCCGCGTGTGCAGAACCCGGACTTCCAAGTGAGCTTTGTCCTTCACGGAAATACGCATTGTGGGACCCGCCTCAAACTTTTCTGGCGGGAGGTGACGGTATGCTTTCTCAGAGATGAGGATTTGCCCCTTGCTCGCTCCTTTCTCTATGCGCTGAGCCGTGTTCACCGTGTCGCCGATCACGTCATAAAATTTCACCTCGCGCCCACCGATCAGACCTTCCACCACAGCTCCCCAGTGGATGCCGATGCCGACGTGAAGGCCGTGGGGCTCCCAGATGGACCGGCTGGCACTGTGGAACAGGATGGCCGCCCGTGCCGCCTCCTCCACACTCGCAAAGACGGCCATGACTTCGTCGGCAGTGAACTTGTAATGCACCGGCTCACACTGCTCCCACACCTTCTCGGCCGCCAAGTACCATGCCTGAAGGATCTCCATGACAGCCTCAGGCGTACGCTTCTCGCTCCAAGCGGTGAATCCGCGCACATCGCTGAAGAATATGGTTCGATGTTGCCGGCGAGGATTCCCTGCCTGGGGATTGTTGAGAAGTTCCCGGAAGAGCCGCTTGCCGAACGACCACTCAGCGTATGTCCGTAGGCGGCGGTTGGCGTCCTGAAGCAGGAGCATATACCGCTTGGCATTCACATCGGCCAGAGCCCCGACAACCCCCAGGAGGGGGCACAGCCAGGCCAATGAAGGTGTGAGTAGCATCTTGGATCCAGTGGAGAAGGCTCACGTTGTCACTCAGATAGAACTCACCAACGGTGTAGACAGCCAACAGGGCCGAGGCTCGGGTCAGGTAGGCGCCGAAGATGGCCACGCGGCATTCGGGCACACGCGTCCCCCAGGCGGCAAAGAGGCCAATGGCCAGGCTGTAGACCCAATAGAGCACGTGGTTTGGCTTCTCCCAGAACTCCATGCCTTCTATCATCATTTCCACAGCCGTGTAGACGGCTACTCCCGACGAGAAGTTGGCTACGAACACCCGCAATGCCCGCCCTTCGACAGCCGGCAATGCCAACACGACAGCCTGAACCACGGCGGCTCCGATAATCAAATAGGGGTCCACCCGGAAAAAAAAGGCTGTGTGGGAAATGACCAGCCACTCGATCAACATGTTGAGCGTCGATAGTGCAAGGCGTTGGTCAACAGAGCGTCCCAAAAACGTTGACGAAAGGTTGTAGGCTGCATTTCAGCGCACTCCTTCCTCGTCCACCATGTACTTCGACCACGTAGCGGTGGTGAGTATATCACCGTCCTCTCGTACCAGTAAGGCGGCCACGTCAGCATGATGTGTGAGCCAGCGCATCCCCTCATCTGTGCCTAAGATCAAGACTGTCTTGGCAGCCGTCTCAGCGCGTGTGGCCCGTTCGGCGATGGCCGTCACGCTCACCAAATCGGTCTCGGCCGGAGCCCCACGGCGCGGATCAATGATGTGGTGCTTCCACTCCATTCCCCATTGCCAACGCCGGTAATCGCGCCCTGATGTAGCCACAGCACCACGGTGCAGCTTGATGATGGCCACATCGCGGTCCGGGTGGAAAGGATCGGCCACGGCTACTCGCCAAGGGGAACCATCTCGTTGAGGGCCACTGACGGCAATATCCCCTCCGGCGTTCACCAGGGCTGGCGCGTGGTGGGCCAGCTTGCGGGCTGCTTGTTCCGCGGCCCACCCTTTGGCCACACCACCCAAGTCAAGCTGCACGCCAGCCGGCAGCGCCACAGTGCGCCGGCGCTCGTCCAACACAATAGACCGCCATGCTCCCACCGTGGTCACCGGGGCATAGGCCATGGATGCCTGCTCGTCCCACAGTCGGCTGGCCATGAGCTCGAAGGACCAAGTGTACCCAGAGGCGAGCAGAGCGGGCAATATGGTAGGGACCACCAAGCCATCGCTCATCTCGGCTGCCTCCATTGCCTCGCGAAGCACCTCCCAAAGCACTGTGGAGACTTTCACCGGCCCACGGCCTGCTTGGGCGTTGAGCCGCGAGAGCTCGCTGTCGTCGCGAAAACGGCTCAAAATGCTCTCCCAGACCTCGAACCAGACGGGAATCCAGGCCAACAGCATCTGTGCGCCCGGCACATCCGAGTCCAGGCGAGCTTCCATCTGACATCCCATGGCACGAAAGTGGAGCAGCAACATGGCCATGCCTCCTGGTCCTCAGCCTACCGCGACGAACTCGTTCTGGGCGGCGGGGGCGGCGGGGGCGGCGCGCTCACTGACCGCAGTTCCTGTTGAGGCGGTGGTGGGGGCGGAGCCCCCCCCCTCCACTGCTAGCCGGTGCTGCTGCTGGTGCCGGGGGTGGCGGGGGCGGCACCTGAATGGTCGGCACGGTGATCTGGGCCGGAGGCCTGACCTGCACGTCGGGCACGTCTGGCGCCGGGACCAGGGTGGGGATCGGGGGCAAGGTGTTGACCAGTTGCTCGATCTCCTGCTGCCACTGGGCTTGCAGGGCAGCCAAGTCGGGCGTTGGCGTTGCGATCGGCGTTGGCGTAGCCGTGTAGGTTGGCGTTGGGGGCGGCAGGGTGGGCACAGGCTCCGCTGCTGCCTGAGCTGTGCTCCCGTCCGTGCGGGCCAAGATCCCCCACCCAGTCAATGTGCTCGCCACCGAGGCCACGGTTATCAGCGTCTTCAGGCTGTCTGAAATGCCCGCAGGGGACTTGCGCTTCTGTTGCTTTCTCTTGGGCGTTGCCATGATCGTCCTCCAGCCTTGCCACGTTGCCTTGTTATGTCAAGGCACTAATCGTCATCCTCGTGCTCATCGTCATCATCGTCATCTTTATTATTATCGTCTTTATCGTCATCATCGTCTGTACCGTCGTCGCGGTCATCCTGATCGTCATTGTCGGATCGGCTCTCATCCTGATGAGGGCTATCATCCTCCTCATGTTCTTGAGGGGCAGGAGGTGACACAGCTTGTTCATCTTCTTCGGCTTCCTCTGCCGAAGGTTGCTGTTGAGCTTCCTCATCACGCATCTCGCCCTGTTCATCCTCGTCGCCAGTCGCGAGGGGCACCGGTTCTGGCGTAGGTGTGGCCGTCGGCGCCAGCGTGGCCGTGGGCAGCGGCGTAGCCGTCGGGGGCACCAACGTGGGCGTAGACGTTGGCACCGGTGTCGGCGTGGACGTGGTGTTGGTCCCCGCCTGGCGGTCGGCTGGCGAGATCTCGGCGTAGAGCACACGACCACTCTGCACGTCCACGTAGACCTCACTGCCGTAGCGGAACTCCACCTCCAAGACCACGGTGCCGTACTTCTTCTCCTGGGTAACAGCGATTACCTCACCGCCGCCCACGTACTCCCGCGCGATCTCGACGGCCCGGTCCTTCTCGACACTTCCCCACGTGCCCACGACGGTGCCCCGGGTGACCACGCGCAACGTGGGCGTTGGTGGGCGCGGCGATGTTGGTGTGGAGGCTCTCATCGCCCCGCCGGGCGCTTCCTGGACAAGCTCTTCGATCCGGGCCTCAAGGGCAGAGATAGTGGCCACGAGGTCGGGCGTCGGCGTTCGGTCGGCACGGATTCCGGAAACGCCCTCCAGTCGAGTGCCGGTAGTCAAGCCGACGACAAAGACCACACCTACCAGCACTCCCAACAACAACGCCCGTATCGTGCCGAGTATCTCCTTGAGCATATGTGTGCCCTGAAATTCCCTAGGTGCGTGTTCAGGTCCGGTCGTTCGGCGTCTGCCGATACACGTGTGTCATGCCGTGCGGCGCGGCGCCGAGCCATCGAGAAGGCCGACTGCCCGGCGAGTTCCAGGACTCCCGGAGCTCACCGGGCCTGGCCTCCCCCGTTAATCGTCGTCATCCTCACGCTCGTCATCGTGATCGTCGTCGTCATCACGCTCCCGATATTCATCGTCGTCATCTTCACGCTCTTCATACTCGTCGTCATCATCGTCGTAGCGTGTCTGTTGGGGGGGCGGAGGAGGAGGCACTGTGCCATTGTACAGTATAGCACCAGTGTTGGCATCCACATAAATCATTCCACGGTCAAAGCCCACCTCGTAGGCTGGCGTCCCCTCGAAGAGCACCAGCTCGGGCTGTTTGGTGAGCGTGCCCCCATTAGCAGCCGACAAGGCGATCTGAACGGCCTGATCGGGGGACACGGCATAGGTCGGTGCCGGGGGCTGGGCCGCTGGGCGGCTGGCCGTCTGGTTTTGGGCTTGTTGGGCTTGGGCTTGGGCCTGTGCAGCCGCCTGGGCTTGTTGGGCAGCTTGGACGGCAGCGAGCTGTTCGGCCAGTTGTTGGGCCAACTGCTCAGCCTGAGCCTGAGCGGCCTGGGCCTCCTGGGCAATACGGGCTAGCTCCTCCTGTTTGGCGTAGGCCTGTTGCAACTGGCGGTTGGCCTGATCCAACAGTGCCTGGTATTGGGACTCGCGCTGTTGCATGATGTTCTCCACGGCGTCCACGGTGGCCTCGTTGAAGGAGTTCACCACCTCGGCCATGTCCGGGGCCGGCGGTTGGGAGGGCACAGCCTCCGCAGTAGCCGCTCCTGAGGCACCCTGATCGTGCGAGCCAACAGACGTGACCTCGGCGGAGTCGGCTGGTTGGCTCACCACCTGGGTGGAGACCGGTGCCTCGGCAGCCGAATCGGCCGGCGAGGCACGCATGTTGCCGATGAGGGCACCGGCAATCACCAGCACAAACGAGGTGAGAACGGCTGAGAGAAAGAGCGCTACACGGTTCATGATATTCCTCCCTGAAGCATGTTGGTCGTTGCTTTTCCTTCGCGTCCTTCGTGCCTGTGGTGTCTCCAGTGTACCAACATCAGGGAGGCAGTTGGTTAACCTCGACTTAGCGGTCTGTTAAAGGGGTGTTAACGGCCGGAACGCCGACGAACCCACTTTTCCAGCTCCACGGCCACGAAGATTATGGCCGCAACACTCCAAGTGAGCAGGAGTTCACCGACCGTGAGGGGGGATGTGGAGAAAGTGCGCTGGAGAAACGGAACGTAGAGCACCAGCCCCTGGAAGAGCAATGTGCTCACCACCGCCCAAACCATCCACGGGTTGGAGAAGAGCCCTTGAACCACGAGGGACTCCCGTTCGGAGCGGATAGCTAACACGTGGGCCATTTGGGCCAACGCGAGGGTGTTGAAGACCATGGTTTGCCAGTTGTCGCTACGCCCGTAGGCCCACCACTGCACGCCGAAGGTGAGCATGCCCATGAGCAGGCCCACCCACAGGATGTGAGTGCCCAATCCCCTGGCGAAGATGGTCTCGCGGGGCGGGTGAGGCGAGCGCTCCATCACATCCGGCTCCGGTGGCTCCACGCTGAGGGCCAGGGCCGGCAAGCCATCAGTGACCAGATTGATCCAGAGAATCTGGAGGGGGAGCAAGGGCACGGGCAGCCCCGCAAGCGGGCCAAAAAGCATCGTCCAAATCTCGCCCGAGTTGCTGGTCAGCAAATATTTGATGAACTTGCGAATGTTGTCGTAAATGGTACGCCCCTCCTCCACGGCGGCCACGATGGTGGCAAAGTTGTCGTCGAGGAGCACCATGTCGGCCGCCTCCTTGGCCACGTCGGTGCCCGTGATGCCCATGGCCACGCCAATGTTCGCCTTCTTGAGGGCCGGCGCGTCGTTCACGCCATCCCCGGTCATGGCCACAATGTGATGGTGCTCTTGGAGGGCGGCCACGATGTTGAGCTTGTGCTCCGGGCTGACACGGGCGTAGACGGTCACGCGCTCCACAATGGGGACCAGCTCCACCACGTCCATGCGGTCCAGCTCCCGGCCGGTGAGCACTCTGTCGCCGGGAGAGTACATGCCGAGCCGGGCGGCCACGGCTTGAGCTGTCAGCGGGTGGTCCCCGGTAATCATGACCGGACGAATTCCGGCCCGCCGGGCGCTCTCCACAGCCTCCCGCGCCTCTGGGCGGGGTGGGTCGATCATGCCCACCAGCCCAATGAATATCAGTTCCTGCTCCACGCTCCCGGTCTCAACAGCGTCGAGGGGGGCGAAAGGCCACGCCCAACACACGTTGGCCGTTGGCCGCCAGCCGTTCGTTGGCGGCCAGGATGCGCCGACGCCATGCCCCGTCCAGCGGGTGGATGATGCCATCGTCCCAGACCCCCACACAGCGTTCCAACAGCTCCTCCACGGCCCCCTTGCAAAAGGCCACGTAAGGCGTGTGCACAGCTCGGAGCCACTCGTGACGGGCCGGCACGTGGTGGACCGTCGTCATGCGCTTCCGCTCGGAGGAAAAGGGCACCTCGGCCACGCGGGGAAAGAGCTGTTCCAGCTCGTCCTTCAGGAAGCCGAAACGGGCGGCCACCATCACCAGCGCGGCCTCGGTGGGATCCCCGATCACGTGAAACCGCCCGAGCTCAGCCCGGTCGTGGCGCACTTGGGCGTCGTTGCAGAGGGCACCGCCCACAATGAGGAATTCAAGGGAGGGGGTGAGGGAAACTGGGGGAGGTGCGTCCAAGAGGCCGCTGCGGGGCGCGTCCAGCTCCACCGTGCGGCCGGCGATATCGAGCACGGTGACGGTCATACGGTTCTCGGTGAGGGTACCCGTCTTGTCCGAGCAAATGACCGTGACGGAGCCCAACGTCTCCACGGCGGGCAAGCGTCGCACCAGGGCGTTCCGGCGCACCATGCGCCGTGCGCCCAAGGCCAGAGAGATGGTGACCACGGCGGGCAGCCCCTCGGGCACGGCGGCCACGGCCAGGCTAATGGCCGTGAGCAACATGTCGCCCAGATCACCCCCGCGCCACATGCCAAGGGCGAAGACCACGCCCACCAGCAGGAGGGCCACCAGGGCCAACCGCTTGCCCAATTGGTCCATTCGGCGCTGGAGTGGCGTGGCCTCCTGTTCAACGCCCTGCAACAGGGAGGCGATACGGCCCAGTTCGGTCTTCATTCCGGTGGCCACCACGATGGCCCGCCCGCGGCCGTAGGTGACAGCCGTGCCCATGTAGACCATGTTGTGACGGTCGCCCAGGGGAAGAGTATCGTCGGGAATGGGGTCAACCCGTTTCTCCGTGGGCACCGACTCGCCGGTTAGGGCCGCCTCCTGCACTTGCAAGTTCACCGCTTCTACCAGCCGGGCGTCGGCCGGAACGCTGTTGCCTGCCTCCAGGAGCACCACATCGCCGGGCACGAGTGCCGTGGCCTCGATCTCCGTCACGTGTCCGTCACGCACCACGTGAACGTGGGGCACGGCCAACCGCTGAAGGGCTTCCAGAGCCCGCTCAGCCCGATACTCCTGCACAAAGCCCAACGCGGCGTTGAGCACTACGATGGCGGCGATGACCACTGTGTCCTTCACGTCACCGATGAAGTATGAGATCACGCCGGCCGCCACCAAGATGAGCACCATGGTCTCCTTGAACTGAGCGGCCAGAATCTGCCACGGGCTGTGGTGGCCGGCCGTCTGGAGCTCATTCGGGCCGTACCTGGCCAGCCGGCGGGCAGCCTCATCCTGTGACAGGCCGCGCTGCACATCGCTTTTCAGTTGGGTGCCCACCTCTTCGGGGGAGAGCGTGTGCCAGTGGTGCATGGGTTCGATTGGTTGACAAGCTGCCACGTCGGGGGACGGTGTGGCCGGCCAGTGCTCCTCCTCGTCCGGCCACGCGCGTTCTCGTTCCTCTTGCGCGGACGTGCTACAATAGTAAGGGGAAAGGCTATTTTGGCAAGCACACGGAGAGGACACAATATGGCCGAACGCGTTCTGGTTATCGAAGATGATCCCAAAATTGCCGACCTCTTGCGCCGTGGACTCCTCTACGAAGGCTTTGAGGTGGACGTCGCCCCAAACGGGGAGCAGGGGCTCCGCCTGGCCCGCGAGCGTCCCCCTCACCTGGTCATCTTGGACCTCATGCTGCCCGACATGGACGGCCTCGATGTCCTGCGCCGCTTGCGACGGGCCGACGACGTGCCCGTCCTGATCCTGACGGCCAAGGACGCGGTGGCCGACCGCGTGCTGGGCCTCGAAAGCGGGGCCGATGATTATGTCGTCAAGCCCTTCTCCTTCGAGGAGCTGTTGGCCCGCGTGCGGGCACTGTTGCGACGGGCCCGCACCCAGGCCACACCCGAGGTGTTGCGCTTCGCCGACTTGGAGCTCGACACGGGCACACGCCAGGCCCGCCGCACTGACCGAGTGATTGACCTCACGCCGAAGGAGTACGATTTGTTGGAGCTCTTCATGCGCCATCCCCGCCAAGTGCTGCCCCGTGAGCTCATCTACGAGCGGGTGTGGGGCTACGATTTCGGCGGGGAGAGCAACTTGCTGGACGTGTACATTCGCTATCTGCGCAACAAGCTGGAGGCGGGCGGCGAGCCCAGGCTTATCCACACAGTGCGCGGGGTGGGATACGTCTTGCGCGAGGAGTAGCGGCGTGTTCCGGGGCACTTTCTACCAGAACATGCCCATCCGCCTCCGCCTGACCCTCTGGTACGTCGGCCTGCTGGCAGCCACGTTGGTCTTGTTCAGCCTGCTGCTGGTGGGCTCCGTCTACATTGCCATGAACCAACAAGTCTCGCGGGAGCTGGAGTCAGTCGCCCGGCGCGTGGCCGCCTCGGTGCTCGTGGTGCACGAGGCCCGCCAGGCCGATGTGAACACCCCCTTGGCCATGCCCCCCCTCGACGCCTTCGGCTCCCCGGACATCTTCGTGGAGCTGCGCTTGGCTGACGGCAACGTCTGGATGCGCAGTGCCAACTTGGGCGAGGAAAGCCTGGAGCTGAGCCAGGAGGCGTACCGGCAAGCCTACCGGGGGCTGCCCACCTTGCGCACGGTGCGCGGCTCCGAGGGAGGGCGGATGCGCATTTTGACCTATCCGGTCATCGATGCCTCGGGCAGGCCCATCGCCATCGTCCAGGTGGGCAAATCCCTGGACGAGATTGACCGCAACATGCGCCGCCTGGTCACTGTCGTGCTCTTCGGGGGGATGCTGGCCCTGTTGGCGGCGCTGGTCGTGGGGGCGTGGCTGGCCCAGCGCGCCCTCGCTCCGGTGGACCAAGTCACTCAAGCCGCCCTGCGCATCTCCCGTGCGGAGGATTTGGGCAAGCGCATCCCCGAGCCGGGCACCAGCGATGAAATCGGCCGACTGGTGAGCGCCTTTAACGAGATGCTCGCCCGCCTTGACGATGTCTTCCGGGATCAGCAACGCTTTGTAGCCGACGTGAGCCACGAGCTCCGCACGCCCCTGACCGCTCTCCAGGCCACCATTGACCTCCTCAAGCGGGGGGTGCTGGACGACCCCAAGACTCGTGCCCAGGCCATCAAGACCATTGAAAGCGAGGTGGCTCGCCTCAACCGGCTGGTGGCCGATCTGCTCCTATTGGCACGGGCTGATGAAGGGGAACCTATCGAGCGCAAGCCTGTGGAGTTAGACACACTCCTCTTGGAAGTCTACCTCCAGGCCAAAGTCCTGGCCGAAGCCAGCGGCAAGCCCATCCGCGTACGCCTCGGCCACGAGGACCAGGCCATCGTGCTGGGCGACCGGGACCGCCTGAAACAGTTGATCCTCAACTTGGTGGACAACGCCATCAAGTACACCCGCGAAGGGGAAGTGATCCTCTCCCTCTACCGGGATGACGGATGGGTGCGTCTGCTCGTGCAGGACACTGGCATCGGCATCCCCGCAGAAGCCATTCCCCACCTCTTTCGGCGTTTCTACCGGGTGGACAAGGCTCGTTCACGCGAACTGGGAGGGAGTGGGCTCGGCTTGGCCATTGTGCGCTGGATCGCCGAGGCTCACGGTGGATACGTGACCGTGGAGAGCCGGGAAGGAGAGGGGAGCACGTTCACCGTTCACCTGCCCTTGGCCCCACGGCCTGCGCCCGAGGAAGGTTCCCACAGGGGCATCGCCCCAGGCGAGCAAGCCATGAGGAGCACGAGGGTGCCGTCCCGGAAGATGGCTCCCCCGCACGATTACTCGAAGATTGCCAGGGGCAAGTAAGCGCTCACGATCCAGTTAGGCTTGTCCACCACCTCGCTGATCTTCAAGTCCACCACAATGCTGGCCAACACGTAGGCCTCCTCGGGCGTGAGGCCGTAGGTGGCCGCCATGTGATCGATCATGTGGCGCAAGGCGTCACGGGCGGCCTCCATCAAATCGGGGCCAATGCCGGTTGTGGCGTAGTACCCCTTGTGATCGTATTTGGCCGTGAGTGGCCCGGGCGTCTGAAACTGGGGCGACGGAATAGAGCGCCTCTTGTGCAGCCTGAAGCACAGCGCGCCGTACATGGGACACTCGATGCCGGTCACACAGACCTCCCCGTCCCCTTGGGCCGCGTGGCAGTCCCCGGCGGAGAAGAGGGCTCCCTCAACCTGAACAGGCAGGAAGAGTTTGGTACCCACGGTGAGGTGGCGAATGTCCATGTTGCCGCCAAAGGGGCCCGGCGGCATGACCGGATGGGAACCGGGTTCCGCCGGC